>NZ_RSAM01000015.1:0-90755 GCF_009377945.1 Salinivibrio sp. VYel1
GAAGCTGCGCTTCGCTTGGTCAGGGCTGCGTATCTTACGCGCCTTGCCGTTAAAGTCAAGAAGAAATTTTATCTTTTATTTTCAACCCGCCGGGTGAAATAAAACCTCTTTTTGACTCCCCTAACGCTTGGCGTTAAGTAGGTCGGCCATCTTAATCTTTTAAAAACTCACGTCAAGCGTTTATTTTTATTTGATTTTTTGCCTCGACATGGCAGTAAATCGCTTGCCGTGTCGATGTGGGGCGTAGTATAGCGACGCGGATCACACTGACAAGGGATTTTTACGTTTTTTATTTCGACTGAGCAATAATCCACCTAAAATGATGAATAACCAGCGATTTGAAACATTATTGATACGAGACCTTTACCGCAAGGTAACGCTGGCTTGTTTTCTTGGTCTTTTTCACGACATGCATTGCCGAAATGTTGTCATGTCATCACTTTAATCGTTCTATTTAATTACGCTTATGAAATCACCAGTTAATTTTGCTTTAGTCATCTGCATCGCCGTCCTTGGCGCAATTATTGTCAGCCTGATGGACGTCAGCTCACCCGCACTCTCGTTTGCTGTGGGTGCGATACTTAGTGGCCTGGCTTGCCTATATCTTCCTTTGCCCAACTTTATTCAGCCAGAGCAAGCACCATTTACATCTACCTCGTCGAGCGAAAAAGAAGAAGAGTCTCCGCAAAGTAAAACGCTATACGTTGGAAACTTACCTTATCGTGCGAATGAAAATGATGTACGCACGCTGTTTAGCGAACATGGAGAAGTGTTTGCCGTTCGTCTAATGAAAGACAAGCGGACGGGGAAACGCCGAGGGTTTGGTTTTGTGGTGATGGCCGCCGGGCATGCCGACGATGCTATCAATGCGCTCAATAATAATGTTTATGGTGAGCGGACACTTAAAGTCCGTGAAGCGAATGAGCCAAAAAAGCAGGCGAATAGCTGACATCCGTAAAACCTATCGATCGGATAAAGTCCGCCAAGGCATCGGCTTTAATAGGGGTTGCCGTCGCATAAGCGCAATGCTTCGACGTCGCTGCGGTAGCCCTTGCGTCGCTATCTAGACTCACCAGCGAGACCACGCGACGCGCAATCGCCTCTCCCGAATCAATTAAGTGGACTTCATCCCCCACCACTGATTGAATTTCATCACGCAGTAAAGGGAAGTGAGTACAGCCGAGCACGAGGGTATCGACGCTCGCTTTAAACGGACGCAATATCGCCGCTAGATCTTGCTGGTTCACCGCCTCACCCCGGAGTTTGCGCTCTGCCATATGCACGAGTGCCGTGGTACCGACTGAGACTACCTGGCAATCTTTGGCAAAGTCAGCCACCAATTGTTCGGTATACGGACGAGCCACCGTGGCGGGTGTTGCTAATAAGCCAATCGCCTTTTGCTGACTCATTGCGGCCGCAGGCTTGATCGCGGGTACAACCCCCACGACCGGAAGCGCCAACTGCTGACGGAGCGTGGGTAATACCAGCGTCGATGCTGTATTGCATGCAATGACGACGATATCAATATCATGATGCGCACACACAGCGCGCACTTGAGCCGCCACCCGTGTGACCAAGCGCGAGTCATCTAACTCACCGTATGGAAAAGCTTCGTTATCGAACAAATAGGTGTAGTTAGCGTCAGGAAGCTGGTCTCGTACCGACTGGTAAATCGATAAGCCACCCACACCAGAGTCAAAAATCAAAATATTGGGCTGCGCCATGGGACACTCATGCAATCAATAAGGCCCTTATCATAACGACAAGGGCGTGAAGAAAGCTAGTTTCGCCGAGAAGCAATCACTAGTACTGATAGTCCAACGTCATAAAATAGGCGCGCTCAGCGGCAGGGTACCCACCCGCAGTCTCATACTCTTTATCAAACACATTATCGACTTTGCCTTTCACGGTCAGATTTTCAGTCGCCCGATAGGAGGCAGTGACCGTCCACAGGCTATAACTTCCCAACATATCTCCGCCGGAATAATCAAGACGCTCACTTTGATACTGCCACTGAGTACCGAGTTGCACCTGCTCCCATTGGTACGATGCATCCCATTTCGCCACCCGTTTGGCGCGACGAGCTAGCTGCTCGCCCGTTTTATCATTTTTAGGATCTTTATATTCTAACGATATGCGGTTATTTAAAGAGCGCACATCAAAGTTAGTGATAAATTCAACCCCCTTAATCGTTACCTCTTCAACATTGCGATATTTACTCGTCGCGAGATCGTAATCAATCATATTATCGATATGGTTGATGTAGCCGGTAAGCGACCAATCGATGTCTGCAGTTAAGCCATGCAGAGCAAGCTCGGTATTTGCGGATTCATCTGGATTTAAGTTTTCATCTCCATACTGACCATAAAGCTCAGTAAAAAGCGGTGCTTTGAAGGCGGTGCTATAACTGGCGACCAATTGATACCCTTCCGCTATCGCAAGACCCGCGCTTGTCTGCCACGTCGTATGCTGCCCGTATTGTTCGTTATCATCCAAGCGCACGCTTGCTTCAATAGATAGTGGCTCTACTGGGCTAAATTGCGTTAAAAAGTAAGTGCCCAGGTTATCGCGCGGATTGATTGCAATATCATCGGGGTTGGTAATCAAGCTTCCTTCATTAAAGGTATCGTGTCGATAATCCACACCACCGCCAAGCAGCCAACCCTCCGAGGCTTGATACTGGAGTCCCAACGAGGTAGAGACTTGTTCCAAATCAGAGTTTTTATTCTCCTTGCGCGCACTGCCAGGAAAGTAGTCATACTTATCTCGCTGAGAAAACTCCCCGCTCAGCGTTGCACTCCAGACCCCTGAGCGATAATTCAGATTGCCAGCCAGTGCTTGGCTTTCTAACCAGCCATGTTTCAAGCTCCCTGAATAATCGTAATCGTATTCATTCTGGTACCAGCGCCCGGTGATATCGGCCGACCAAGATGCATTCCAACGATGGCTGTATCCAAGTTGTGCATTGCGGCCAGTAAAACCATGCTGATCGCCACGGTTACTCGGCGTCGGATGAACATTGTATCCATCACTGGACTCATACCCAGCCATGCCAGAGAAGTGACCGTTATCGCCCAATTTTGTTGCCCATGCGCCACTAACAGCATGATGATCCAAACTGCCCATGGTTACGGAAACATTGGCTCGCTCTTTATCGGTTTTGGTGATGATATTGATCACACCACCAATCGCACTCGACCCATACAGTGTGGCGCGTGCGCCGCGAATGATCTCAATCCGCTCGATACTGTTTACTGGGATCTGATTAAAATCCACCGAGCCTGTGATGGACGAGGCCATACGCACCCCATCAATCAAGACTAAAGAGTGGTCTGATTCTGTGCCGCGCATAAAAATAGAGGCAAGTTGGCCACGGCCTCCGCTTTGCGCAATCTCGATGCTCGGCACCGTACGCAATACATCGACAAGGCTTCGAGCCTGCAAGCGCGCAATGTCTTGACGCGTCAAAATGGTTGCCGATTGCAACACTGAGGCATCGGACTGCGCAAACCGACTGGCGGTCACCACCACCGTTTCGGTGTTTGGCTCGGCCCACGTGCTCACAGGAAAAAATGACGCTGCCACTAGGCTCGCCACTATCTGTTTGTTCATTGGTTGTTCCTTCCTATCGCGAGAATGTGCAGCGACGTGCTGCGTCTGTGGGCTGTATTCGGACTTAAGAGCATGGCTTTCGCCGCCTACTGCTAACGACTTCCCATCGCATACTATTTATCAGCATTGGCGACAGTGTCTGACCTTGGGTCGGGTTAGGGTCGTTCTCTTACACCGCTGCGCGTCAGTTGCGGGCTCTCACCGCATTCCTGTGACCCGTCACATATAGCAAGACAGGATCACTTTCCCACGCCTGGATATTAGCCGTCTAGATGGATATTGTCCATTGATAACCTTATTGAATAAGGGAGAATCGTGAGCAAGGGTGGACATAGCTGGGGATTTGTCTAAAATCTGCGCTCATTTTCCAATCGCTGAGGCAGCCATCATGACCAAGGCTCACACCGCCGTTGACTACGACACACAGCTTGCTGAGAAAGTCCAACGACTCAATGCACAACTCGCGCCGTTTCACGCACCTGAGCTAGAGATCTTTCGCTCACCGGAAACCCACTATCGGATGCGCGCAGAGTTTCGGGTATGGCATGAAGGCGACGACTTGTATTACATCATGTTTGATCCTGCGACCAAGCAGAAGTATCGGGTCGATACCTTTCCTGCCGCGAGCCGCTTGATCAATGACCTCATGCCGCTATTAATGGAGGCCATCAAGCCCAACGACGCCTTACGACGTAAACTGTTCCAGGTTGATTTCCTCTCCACCTTAAGCGGTGAGATCTTGGTATCGTTGCTCTATCATCGCCAGCTAGACGAAGAGTGGGACAGCGCCGCGCAAGCGCTTAAACAACGTTTGAACGATGAGGGCTTTAATCTCAATTTGATTGGCCGTGCGCGCAAGCAAAAGAAAGTGCTAGACCGCGACTACGTTTTAGAAAAGCTCAATGCCGATGGTCAAACGCTGATCTACCAGCAAATTGAAAACAGCTTTACCCAACCTAACGGGCCGGTGGCGGAGAAAATGCTGGAATGGGCCATCGATTGCACTCGCGATAGCCAAGGTGATTTGCTGGAGCTGTATTGCGGGAACGGCAACTTTTCCCTCGCCTTGGCGAAAAACTTTCGCCGCGTCCTCGCCACCGAGCTGGCGAAACCCTCAGTGCAATCAGCGCAGTACAATATTGCCGCCAACAACATCGACAATGTGCAGATTATTCGCATGTCTGCCGAAGAATTCACTCAGGCGATCAATGGCGAGCGCGAGTTCCGCCGCTTAAAAGATCAAGGGGTGACACTGAGTGACTATCAGTGCAATACCATTTTTGTCGATCCCCCTCGTGCGGGCATGGATGATGAAACCTGCAAAATGGTGCAAGGTTACGATCGGATTTTATATATCTCCTGTAACCCTGAGACCTTGGTCGAGAACTTAGAGCGCCTAAGCCAAACACACCGCATTAGTCGCTGTGCGCTGTTTGATCAATTCCCGTTCACCCACCATACCGAAGCAGGGGTGTGGTTAGAGCGCAAATAGTCACGGCAAGCAAGCGCGGATAAACGTAAAAAGGCGTCTTCTCGACGCCTTTTTTGGGTTTCAATCACAGCTGTTTTAGAGGCAATTAGACGTCAGAGGCGGTATCATTTTTCGCTTTGCGGCTGAAAAAGCCCAGTTTGTGGCCGACCCAGAACGCCAGTGCCATGGCAACCAAAATCGAGAAGAAGTTGCCACCCAGCTCTGGCATTTGCATACGGATAAACGCTGAATAGCCAAATGCCCCCACCAAGAAGCAGGCAAACGCAATCAGCGGCGTGCCTTCCGTCAGTGGCTGGCGTTCGTGAAGTTGGTAGCAAGCGTGCACGGCCAGTACAAACGCAAGAATGGGAAAAATAGAAAATGCCACACCACTGACGAACAGTGTCGCGAGGGTTGCACTTCCACAAATGCCGGTAACCAGTGCCAGCAGCAAAAATTTACGTTCTGATTTCACTTGCTCGTGTTCCATGTCTTCACCTGTTTTATGACAGTTTTTCCTGTAAGGCTCGCCGCTCCCGGTCTTTTCGGTACCAGTAAGCTCCCTTGGCTATCATGCGTAATTGTAACACCATGCGCTCGGCCAATTCTGCGCGGGCGTGAGGATCGAGATCAAGCGCTTCCGCGCCCATATTAAAGACCAAGATCACACATGCTTCCGACTGATTGTACGCTTCTTCATAGGTGAGCTGCGTACGAGATTGTAAATACTCGGTCAACTCAGCAACAAAATGTTGTATTTCCCTTGCCACAGCGGCACGAAACGCCGAAGAGGTGCCTGAACGCTCGCGCAAAAGCAACCGAAACACATTTGGGCTGCTCTCGATAAACTCCATAAAGGTTTCTACCGAAGTACGCACCACACTGCCTTCCGCGGCTATCCGCTGACGCGCTTGACGCATCAATTGACGGAGCAATAGCCCGCCCTCATCAACCATGGTTAACCCCAGCTCATCCATGTCTTTAAAGTGGCGGTAAAAAGAGGTGGGCGCGATTCCCGCCTCTCGCGCCACTTCGCGCAAGCTGAGGCTGGAAAAACTGCGCTCAGCACTGAGCTGGCTGAACGCCGCATCAATGACAGAACGGCGCGTTTTTTCTTTTTGTTGTGCTCGAATACCCATCGCACTCTATCCATGGTCACCATGCTGCCACTATACGCAATTTTAGCGTTTAAATCAGCCAATCCAGGCAGTGTTCCCCATCGCGGCGGCGCGGATTTGAACACAGATTTGCTCGCAAAAGTTAACCTTACGGATAATAAGCGTTAAACTGGTCATAAATAGATGTTGCAATAATGAAAATAAGGTCTGAACCCTATGAGCAAGTCGAGCCCTCGCCCGCAAGATCATTTTGATGCGATCGTGATAGGTAGTGGCCCCGGTGGTGAAGGTGCCGCCATGGGCTTATCCAAAGCGGGTAAGCGGGTGGCAGTGATTGAGCGAGAAAGCACCGTTGGCGGTGGCTGTACCCATTGGGGCACCATCCCGTCTAAAGCACTACGCCACACTGTCAGCCGGATCATTGAATTCAATCAAAGCCCTATCTACACCCAAAACAGCAAGAGTATCCACAGTACTTTCTCACACATTCTCAGCCATGCTGAGTCGGTCATAGGCAAACAAACCCGTATGCGCCAAGGGTTCTATGACCGAAACCAATGTACCCTGCTCCATGGTAGCGCCGAATTTGTCGATGCGCATACCTTAACCGTGCATCATAGTGATGGCAGCGCTGATACCTATACAGCCGATCACTTTGTGGTTGCTACCGGCTCTCGCCCTTATCAACCCGCTGACGTGGATTTTTCCCACCCACGCATCTACGACAGTGACTCCATTTTGTCGTTAGCCCATGACCCGCGCCACGTGATTATTTATGGCGCAGGCGTGATTGGCAGTGAATATGCGTCTATTTTCCGTGGGCTCGGGGTCAAAGTGGATTTAATCAACACCCGTGATCGCTTGCTGTCGTTTTTGGACAACGAAATCTCTGATGCTTTGTCTTATCACTTTGGCAGCAGTGGTGTCATGATCCGCAATGATGAGACCTATGAGCGCATTGAGGGCACCGACGATGGCGTGATTGTGCATCTGGAGTCAGGCAAAAAAATGAAAGCAGATTGCCTGCTGTATGCCAATGGCCGTGCAGGCAATACCGATAAACTCAATTTGTCCTCGGTCGGCCTTACACCTAACTCGCGTGGGCAGCTCGACGTTGATAGCGAAAGCTACGCAACAGAAGTGGGGCATATCTATGCCGTCGGTGATGTGATTGGTTACCCTAGCCTTGCCAGTGCCGCTTATGATCAAGGGCGCGTGGTGGCCGAAGCCATTTGCCAAGGCAACGCCAACGTGCGCTTGATTGAACACATCCCCACGGGGATCTATACCATTCCAGAAATCAGCTCAGTGGGTAAAACCGAGCAAGAGCTCACCGCAGAAAAAGTCCCGTATGAAGTTGGCCGATCGCTATTCAAGCACTTAGCACGCGCGCAAATCGCGGGGATGGATGTCGGCAGTTTAAAAATCCTTTTCCACCGCGATACCCGCGAAATATTAGGCATTCACTGCTTTGGCGAGCGCGCCTCGGAAATCATTCATATCGGCCAAGCGATTTTTGAGCAAAAAGGCGAAGGG
Organism: Salinivibrio sp. VYel1; assembly: GCF_009377945.1. Classification (NCBI taxonomy): domain Bacteria; kingdom Pseudomonadati; phylum Pseudomonadota; class Gammaproteobacteria; order Vibrionales; family Vibrionaceae; genus Salinivibrio; species Salinivibrio sp. VYel1. The sequence goes on from NZ_RSAM01000015.1 coordinate 7,738, forward strand.
AATACCATCGATTATTTTGTGAATACCACCTTCAACTACCCGACCATGGCCGAAGCTTACCGGGTGGCAGCCCTCAATGGCTTAAATCGTTTGTTCTGAACCGGTCATAAAAGAAAACGGCACCTGACGGTGCCGTCAATCATTACGATGCCTGCAGTATCGACGACCACGCGAGCGACTCATCCCCCAACACAATAAAGTTAGGGTTCTGTAATGAGTCCCGTTCGTTGTACGACAAAGCCCCGAGCTCTGTGCTCAGAATACGTCCACCCGCTTGCTCAACAATGCATTGGGTAGCGGCAGTGTCCCACTCCCCTGTGGGGCCCAAGCGCAAATAACAATCGACCGCGCCTTCTGCGACCAAGCAGGCTTTGAGTGCCGCGGAGCCTAATGGCACCAAATCATAATTAATTTCAGGTGCCAGCTTTTCGGTGACCGCATGAATATCTTGACGGCGACTGATGGCGATAGAGAGTGAGGTAATCGTCTCTTCTCGCTTCATTGTCGAGATGCGATGCATTTCGCCATCTGGGGTGATTTTCCAGGCCCCTTTGTCTTGGCAAGCATAGTAGGTCACCCCGGAGACGGGGGCATAGACCACGCCCATGACGGGATGGTTATCCTCCACCAGCGCGATAATAGTGGCAAAGTCACCACTGCCTGCAATAAACTCTTGGGTACCGTCGAGGGGATCAATCAACCAATAGCGCTGCCATTGCTGACGGTCGCTTAATGGCACACCACAGTCTTCTTCTGATAACACGGGGATGTCTGGCGTCAACGCGGTGAGCTTTTCCGTGATCAGCTTATGTGCCGCCAAATCAGCACTGGTTACTGGGGTTTGGTCACTTTTAGTGATCGCTTCAAAATCACCGTCTTGGTAAATATCTAAAATAACCTGACCCGCAGAGCGAGCAATATCAATCACCTCGGGTAACAACTCAGGCAATGCCATGCCTCACCTCTCAGATTGTAAGTACTTCAGCGCCATCATTAATGCGGTGATACTGCGCGCTTCACAAAAATCACCGTGGGTGAGTAACTCTTCCGCTTGGGCAAGTGGCCAACGAATGATTTCAAGCGGTTCAGGCTCATCCCCTTCCAAGCTTTCTGGATACAAATCACGTGCCAACATCAGCGTCATGCGGCTAGAAAAGTACGACGGTGCCAGAACAACCTCTTTCAGTGGCACTAGCTCACGGGCACCTTGCCCAATTTCCTCTTTCAGCTCCCGCACCGCCGCTTGCTCGGGCGCTTCACCCGGATCAATCAGTCCTTTGGGAAAGCCTAGCTCATACTGTTCTGTGCCTGCGGCATATTCGCGTACCAGTAAGAGATCGCCCGATTCGGTCACCGGCACCATCATCACAGCATTACGCCCCGACGGTTTCATCCGCTCATAGGTACGCTCGACGCCATTACTAAAAATCAGTTCCAGCGACTCCACTTTAAACAAGCGAGAAGTGGCGACCACCTGCTTAGACTGAATGTAAGGAAGTTTACGCTGCGTCATATCGTGATTTGCCACCCTTTTTGATAAGCCTATCAGGCCTTGTTAGCCGCGAAAAGAAAAGCGATAGCGTCCTTGATTATCCGGTGCACCCAACCAAGAGAGAGGTGCTTTCATCGGCTCAGGATAGGCCGGCCCCGGCTTCAGCCATCCTGACACAGAGTATCGCCCAGACGGTGTAATTGACAATGAAAACTTATTACTCAACGAGGGGGAATCGCCTTGACCCTGCGCAGCGACACCTTGGCCATCACAGGCGAGAGAAGCACGCAATGGAATATCATTGAGCCGCCCTGAGGGCAGGGTGAGTCCGGCCTGCTGCCACTGAATCTGCCCCGCTAACTGCTGACACCCTGACTCGGCCAACACCGCCTCGCGTACAATCACATCAAGCCGGCCATCAATCGTCACACTCGGCGGTAACGCCACCGAACGGGTCAGCAGATGCGCGGGAGCAGAGAGCAAGGTTTGAGAAAGCGTTAGCTCGGTGCCATTAAAGCCCACCACACCTTTACCACTGACACCTTGAGGGCTTTGGACCTTTATCGCGGCTTCCAGCGTGGCGCTGGTCAATAACCGGTGCCAATGGAGCTCCCATTGTATTGGGCCGACAGCCTGATCTTGCCAACGCAGTTGCCTGACTTGCCCCTGCCACACGGTGCCGTTGATCCCACTCAGCTGTAGCTCGGCCGGCAAAGGCGCTAAGCGCAGTAGTGTTGCTGGGGCGTGCACTATCGCACTCACAACGAAAACCAATACACACCCCACCCCTATCAGCGTTTTCTTCCACATCGTTTACCGCTCCAGCTGCAGTCGGGTTACTTGCACCACACCGGCCGTATCGGTCGCTTCAGTGCTCAGGCGAGCGACTTGAATGCCATGCAGCTGAGAGAGTTGCTCGATCCACCGTAGTAATTGATTAAACGGTAGAGGTTCGAGCCCCAATTGCACGCTGTCCTCCCCAGGCTGCAACCGTGTAATGGTAAGATTAAACTCACCCGCACTGGCAGCGATCACTTGGTTGAGCGGTTGGCTTCGACTGGCCACTACTTGGCGACTGCGTCCAGACTGTGAGCGCAATTGCATGATGTGATTGCGCTTTTTTTGTAGCTCATTGTAAACCTTTCGCTCACTGACCAATGCGGCGCGCGCTTGCTCCGCCTGTGCCTGTATCGGCACCACGATGCCCCAATACAGCAAACTTAACAGCAGCACTCCCGCCGCAATCAACACGAGCCGTTGCTCGCGCAAGCTGATCGACTGCCACTGAGTCTGAATACGTGCGATCATGATTGGCTCCTTAGGGTAAATTCACCGCTGACCGTCTCACCACTGCGATTAAGCTGCCCCAAGTCTGTCGCATAATGCTTACTCAACGTGGCACGTAAGCGCTCAAACTGCGCGAAATCATTGCCGGTTGCTCGCAGTATCAAGGCTTCTCGATTGGCTTGGTAGCGCAGCGCCTCGAGCTCGATACCAGGTACATCTTCCAGTAGAGGAGCCAGTTCGACCAGCCAGGGTAAAAGCGCCGCATCATGTTGTTGGTTTTCTAGCCGAGCTATCTCTGCATCCATTTGCCGCACCATGTATGAGCGAGTCGGGATCCGCTCGTACTCGGGCAAGGTTTGGCGAAAAAGGGCTTCACTTTGTCCCCGTAATGCACGGGCTTGTTGCTGGGTGTCACGAATCGACAACCACTGCTCGACACCAAGCAATCCAGCCATGGCGATCAACAGACAGGCTGCGGGCAAAAAGGGTCTAAGTGTCTGCTTGGTTTGGCTTTGAGGGCGATATCCGCCGGTCAGTAGGTTTGCCGTCACGCCATGACTCTGCACCGCTAATAGATGCATTGCGTGATCTGACTGCCACTCGACAGGGAGCGGTAACGCGCTCAAGGGATTGTCAGCCTGTGGCTTGTCGTCGCCATAGCCTTTGATAGTGAGAGAGTCGGCCTGCTCAGGTGACAGGGTTTCCTCACTGTCTTGGCGGTGTTGCCACCAAGTCTGCCCCCAAAAGGCGAGCCAGTCCGCCGAGCCTACCACGCCTTGATTTGCACTAAAACGGCACAGCCACTGTTCACCCAATGCCAAGAGTGAGAGCGAATCAGACGACCAAGGTACACAAAGCACATCGGGGATCCACTGGCGAGCATCAATGCCTGCCTCATCCAGCGCGTGTTGCCAAGCTTGCATTTGCTGGTGCGCTACCACGGCGACATGTGCGGTGTCTGCCTGGGTGTCAACAATACTCACGTGTACTGCTTCCACCTCTTCCGCCAAGGCTTCCTCGAGCAAGTAAGGCACCACCTTGTCGCGTTGGCGCCTTGAGCCTGGGGGCAATGTTACCGAGGTTAATGTCAGCCACGTGCTGTCCACCAGCACCACTACTCGCCGCGTTTGTGCTTGCTCGGTTAACGCTGACAGTTGCTGACAACTGCCGCTCTCAACCACTTGGTTATCACTGGCACGAACCTGCGCCCAATAAATGGGCTGGCTGGCATCACTGATCCTTATTATCAGTCGCTCGCTCACGCATTCCTCCGAACCGACGGCGCAAAACAGAAACCTCGCCATCGTCTTGATAGTGCAATAGTGCCTGGATGTGACGTTGGGCAGAGGCCACCTGCACATCGGCTTGTAATAAAAAGAACTCGCTGGTCACGCTGAGATGGGACACGACTCGCTCTCGCTCGGCGTCATCAAACTCGGTGAGGTTCAAGGTATCGATAAACGCGGCCACACTTTTCCACCCTTCCTCCGGGCGCTGGGCAATCACCTGCTGGGCTTGTTCCACCGGTAACGCGGAGGTAAATAGGGCTGAAAGCAAAGGCGCTTGCTTCTCGGTTAAGGTATTCACATTGACCTTAAGCTCAGCGCTAGGCAACGCGCAAAGCTGAGGCGAGGCGCGCCGAAACACATCACCATTCACCCCGCGCACCGCACGCCACTCACTCACATCGGCCAGCAAAGCATCCGCCGTCACATACGCAGGCTGCACGCTTTCATAATGCGCGTCTTCCGCCCCGAGAGACTGATCCAGCTGATTGTTTTCATCAATAAAATCACGGCTTGCCTGAGCAATCACATCCGCTTGATAATCCTCTTCCACATACTGCCCCACTAGCGCCCGTAATACGGTGACCTCATAAGGTGTCGCCCCACCCACTTTGGCGCCACGTAACTGTAAACTATTGAGGTTAAAACAGGCGCTCGCATCTTGTAAGTGTCCACTTACTTTTCCACCATCCAGCGGGAAGGTTCGAGCGGGCTCTGCCCAGGTTTGACTTAAGTTCACCGTTTCACTGCCTGCTAAGCTCTCGCGCAATACCGATGCCGCCAAGCCTTCAATCGCATTGCCAAACCAATACGCTTGCTGAAAATGCAGCTGGTTTTCGGCGCGGTGGTAGTTGGTGTATAACCGCGCCGCCATGCTTCCGGCAATCGCGGTCATCAGCGCCATGATCATCATCACCACCAAAAGGGCGGCGCCCTGCTGACGATTCATTGTGCCTCCCGCTGCAGTGGTGCCGGCAAGGTTTGCCCCGCCACGAGATAAGTGCGCACTAACTGCCCGTAGCGAGGATGGGTAAAGCGCACTTGAACGGCTTTCGGCAATGCATGTTTGGTATCAAAACTGTCTTGCCAATCCTGTTTGACGTAGAAGCGAAAGGTCAAATCATCAATATCACTGAGCAGCGTCGCCACCGCGGGTTCATCACTCGCGGCTTGGTCTGGGTAACGCCAGCGCAAGCGTTCCAGCTTGCCATCTCTCTGACGGTACCCGACCGCTACCACTTCTCCGCGTGGAAAGCGCATTTGTGGGTTAATCCAGCCCGTGCGGGTAAAGCGCACGCCCATCCCATCACTTTGTAATACCTCTGAACCCGCGATCAGCAACTGCTCTGTTGGCGCTTGTCCTTCGACCCGCTGACGTCTTGCCGCCATTTGACGAAAGTCACTGTCCATGATCACCAACGCGCGCTGCAGCTTCTGTAAGGTCTCACCCACCTGCTGAGACTGCTCGTCACTGCGCTGCACGGTTTGCAGTACTTGGTATGCGGTCAGACTAATGCTGGCGAATACCACCAACGCCAACAGCACTTCCAATAAGGTAAATCCTCGTTCAACGCGTGGCGACATAGGTCCTCACGGTCACTAACGGGTTATCGGTCTCTGCGGCGGCAGCCACTGACATATCAACCGCACGTAACTGGCCCGTTTCTGTGGCGACTGGCACCAACTGCCATTGCCATTGTTGCCCCGCCATCTCGGTGGTACCTTGTGTGGCTTTATCTGGCACCTTAGCGCTGAGCACCACCTCGGCGAGTTGATTATCCGCCACCATAGCGGCTAAGGTTTTTTGTTCTAAGCGACTCAGTGAGCGGGTGTGCTGTCCAGTGGCTTTCATCACACTCAGCGCCGCCACGGCAAAGATCGCCACCGCGACTAAGACCTCAAGCAAGGTCATTCCCTGCTGCGAGTTAGCGCGTACTAACATCATCACCCTCTCCTGCTCGCTGCCAGGTAAACTGCGCCAGTTCATTCGCTTTGAGCTGCCAGACCGCACGGCCATCTGTTTCAATCATCAGGGTAAACGGTGTCAGCTCACCATTGGGCAGTAGCCAGATTTGCGGTGGCGCCACCGCCTGCTCATCGTCTTCGTCAAATAAATCCTCAAACAGCGGCTTATCCTCGAACAACCTATCTTGTTGCTGCCAACCAAAGCCATCCATGGTTAAGACAAAGCGGCTTTGCTCTGGCAGGCGGCCTTGGGTCGCCCAGCGGTCACTGCTAACAGGTTGCCATTGCTCTTGTCCCAACACTAAAAGTTGATAGCGCTGTTGTTCGATACGCACGCCATAGGTGCGTCCTTCCAACCAACTTTGCTCTGCCCACAGCTTCATCCGCTGATACAGTGCTTGCCCGGCTTCTTGTGTGCGAGTGTCCGCCGGCTCAGGCATCACCATTATCACGCCTGAGGTGCTCACCGCGACGATGACGACCACCAGCAGGATCTCTAATAAGGTAAAGCCGGCCGCTTGACGCATGTTATTGCAGCTCGTTGAGGTTCCAGTTACCAATGTCTTGGTTGACCCCTTCCCCACCTTCTTGGCCATCAGCGCCTAAAGAAAAGATATCAACAACACCGTGCTCGCCTGGGCTGACATAGCGATAGTCATTGTTCCACGGGTCTTGCGGCAGACGTTTGATGTAACCTTGCGCGGGGTAGTTACGGGGGACCGGATCACTTTGTGGCTGGGTCACTAGCGCGTCTAAGCCTTGATCGGTGGTGGGGTACTGATTGTTATCCAATTTGTACATATCCAGCGCATTTTCAAGCGCACTGACATCCGCCACCGCTTTTTTCACCGCGGCTTTGTCTTTGTTGCCCAGCAAGTTTGGGGCAACAAAGCTGGCTAGCAGGCCAATAATCACCACCACCACCATGACTTCGAGCAACGTGAAACCTTGTTGACGACGCATTTCTTTCTCCTTGTTAAAATTCATAAAATCACAAACCGACCATGTCATTCATGGCAATAATTGGCATCAAGGTGGCCACCACGATAAAAAGCACTAACCCGGCCATCATTACAATCATTAACGGGCCAAATACTCCCAGGGCAACATTGACTTGCGCCTCAAAATCTTTGTCTTGGTTATCGGCTGCGCGTGAGAGCATCGGCTCCAGCTCGCCACTGCGCTCACCGCTAGCAATCATATGTAGCATCATCGGCGGAAACAGCCCGGATTGGTCAAGCGCAACACGCAAGCTAGCCCCCTCACGCACTTTATCGGCGGCCTCTAATACCCGTTTGCGCACATACTGGTTAGTGATCACTTGCGCGGCAACCTTCATTCCGTCCAACAAGGGAATCGCACTGGCGGTGCAAATCGCTAAGGTACGAGCAAAACGCGATGTATTGAGGCCGCGAGCAACACGGCCAAGAATGGGCAGAGAAAGCTTTTGCTTATCCCAGGCAAGACGACGCTGGGTGTCTTTCAGCAATAGACGAATCCCCATACTGACAAGAACCAGCCCACCGACCACCCACACGCCCCACTGGGTGATAAAGTCACTGGCGTTTAAGAGAAATTGGGTTGATGCGGGCAGTGATTGCCCCGTTTGGACAAATTGACCGACGATATCAGGTACCACGGTGGCCAACAGGAAGGCGACAATCAGTACCGAGAAAAATGTCAAAATCGCCGGATACAGCATGGCTTGTAACAAAGTGGCTTGAATGCGTTGACGGTTTTCCACATAGTCCGCAAGGCGTTCGAGGACGGTGCCCAAGTGGCCTGCTTTTTCACCGGCTGAAATCATCGCCCGGTAGAGTTCGTCAAAGACATTGGGGTAATCCGCCAACGCATCGGCGAGTGTATACCCTTCCATCACTCGCGCGCGCACACTGGTCATCATGCTGCCAATTCGCGGCTTCTCGGCCTGCTCTGCCACCGCTTTTAAGCACTCTTCGAGAGGCATCGCCGCCTCAATCAAGGTCGCCAACTGACGGGTGATCAGTGACAGCTCCTGGGTGCTAATACCGCGCCCGCGCTGACGAAAAAGCGGCTGAGAAGCCGTACTTTTTTGTGTCGCACGCTTACGGGTAGTGGCCTGGACATCGAGGGGAGTAAAGCCCTTGTCACGCAATTGTTGCCGCGCTTGGCGTGCCGTGTCGGCTTCAATCACGCCCTTGCGTTTGCGTCCTCGTGCGTCCAGTGCTTGGTAGTCAAAGGCGGCCATTAACTCTCCTTGGTCACTCGCATCACTTCTTCCAGGGTGGTTTCCCCGTTCAGCACTTTGGCCAAGCCGTCATAGCGGATACTGGGGCTTTGCGCCCGCACCGCCTCCTCGATGGCATGCTCACCGGCATCATGGTGAATCAGTGCTTGTACGTTCTCATCCACGGTCAACAACTCATGGATCCCCGTGCGGCCGCGGTAGCCTTTTTGGTGACAATGCTCGCAACCACTTGGTTTATATAAGGTGATGGTTTCGCCTTGATTGGCAAGCCCCACATCTGCAAACAATTGTTGCTGCGTTTCGTCGGCTTGATAGGGCACTCGACAGTGTTCGCACAGGGTACGGACCAAGCGCTGCGCCAATACACCAAGTAGCGATGATGAAAGCAAGAAAGGCTCAATCCCCATATCGCGCAAGCGCGTCACCGCGCCAATGGCAGTGTTGGTATGTAATGTGGACATCACCAAATGGCCGGTCAGGGAGGCTTGAACCGCAATTTGCGCGGTTTCTAAGTCGCGAATTTCCCCCACCATCACCACGTCAGGATCTTGACGCAACATCGCACGCAAACCGCGAGCGAAGGTCATATCGACTTTCGGGTTGACTTGGGTCTGGCCAATACCGGCCAGATCGAACTCGATCGGATCTTCAACGGTGAGGATATTCCGATCCTCACTGTTAATGGTTTGTAATCCTGCGTATAAGGTGGTGGATTTCCCCGACCCGGTCGGCCCGGTGACCAGTAAGATACCATGAGGCTTGTGAATAAGGGTTCGGAAGCCTTGGTGAAGCGCTGGTGCCATGCCAAGTTGGGCTAAATCAAGTTGTACGGCATTCTTATCGAGTAAACGCATCACCACACGCTCACCGTGTGATGAAGGCATGGTCGACACCCGCACATCGACCGCACGGCCACCTATACGGACTGAAATACGACCATCTTGCGGCACGCGCTTTTCGGCAATATCCAGCTTGGCCATGACTTTCACTCGAGAGACTAACAGCGGCGCCAGTTTACGACTCGGAGAGAGGACTTCTCGTAACACACCATCAACACGGAAACGAATCGATAACGCATGCTCAAAGGTTTCAATGTGGATATCAGACGCACTTTCTTTGATCGCTTCCCCCATCATCGCGTTTATGAGCTTGATGATCGGGGCATCATCTTCTGATTCCAGCAGGTCTTCACTTTGAGGCAACTCCTCCGCGAGAGAGAAAAAATCATCACTGTCTGCATCCGCGCCAATATCGGCCATTAGCTGTTGAGCATCTGCGCTATCGCGTTGATACAAACGGGTGAGATGTTGGTCAAAGTCACTGTCTGACACAATTTCAGGGGCACAACTTTTTCCTAACACCCGTTGAACCTCGGCAAGGGTGTTCGGTGTCACAGACGACAAGCACAGTAGGCGTGCAGGCTCAGTGTCATTGAGTAATATCACCCCATGACGGCGGGCAAAGCCAAAAGGCAACTGCCAACGAGCGTCCGGATCTCGGCTGAGCTCTGTCGCGCGATCACTCATCCTGCTAGCTCCGCTTTTAGCGCGCGTACCTCGGCAGGCATCACTGCCTCGCTGTTGTAATCTGGCAGCACCGGCTTTTCGGCATCCGGCATCAGCTTCACGCCGTCTTGTGCCCGTAACAGCTGCTCAGCTCGAATATAGTTGTACTTACGCTGCGTCACGCCATCCGCTGTTAAGCCGGTACGAATAATGGTCGGCTTGATAAACAGCATCAGGTTCTTCTTTTCAGTCTGGGTCGAGGTCGACTTAAACAAGTGACCTAACACGGGAATATCTCCCAGTACAGGGACCTTGGACTCACTCTCTACCGTGCGTTCATCAATCAAACCACTTAGCACAATCATCTGTTGGTCGCCTACCATCACGGAAGTGGTCAACTGGCGCTTGCCAAAGCGCACATCCACAGCACCGCTCGCGCCAAGTACGTTAGACACCTCCTGCTCGATATCCAATAGCACCGCCGATCCTTCATTGATTTGAGGGGTCACCTTCAGCTTGATGCCAACATCTTTACGCTCGACCGTTTGGAACGGGTTATCGTTATTCGAGCCAGTTTGCGAGCCGGTGATGACGGGTACCTCTTCCCCCACCACAAACGAGGCTTCTTGGTTATCCAGTACCATCAGATTGGGCGAAGACAGAATATTGGATTCATTGTTCGAGGCCACTGCTGTCACCAATGCCGTCCAATCGCCCATGATCACCCCAGCCGCGAGGCCATTTAGCCCCCCCAAGACTTCATTGAGCGCCGAGTAATCACCCGATTCAGTCACTTCGACTGGCGTTTCAACTCCATCGATGATTCGAGTTTCGGTACGTGTTCTATCTTTGGTGGCTTCTTGGCCGCCAAGATAACTCGAAACCCCCACCCCTGTGTTATTAAACTGAATGCCCCCGTTTTCGAGCGACCCCCATTGCACCCCTAAATTGGCCCCATCGGATTCGGACATTTCCACAATCAGTGCTTCAATCAAGACTTGCGCACGGCGAATATCAAGCTGAGAAATCACGCTCTCTAAGGTTTTCAATATATCGGGCGGCGCGGTAATCACCAGCGCATTGGTCCCTTGGTGGGCGGAAATCTGCACCGTCTGTTGTGTCGAGCCTGGCTTGCTCTTTTTCTCTTTTTCTTCCAGCAGATTATCCGACACCCCTTTAAGCACATCGACCACCTCGTCCGCTTTGGCATAGCGCAAGTAAATCACTCGGCTATTCCCGGTCGTCGCCATCTCTTTGTCCAACTGTCGGATCAGTTTTTTCACCCGCTCACGCACTTTTGGCTCGCCCGAAACCAAGACCGCATTTAGACGCTCATCGGCGACAATACGCGGTTCAAGCAATTCAGGGCGCGTGTTGGCATTGTCCCGCTCATTCAGTGCATCGACAATACGCACCATTTCAGCGGCAGAGGCGTGCTCTAGGCGCACAACCTCAACCTCTTTATCACCGGCTTGGTCAACACGTTGAATAATATCGGTTAAGCGATTCACCACCGCTGCACGTCCGGTAATCATGATCACATTAGCCGGATCGTAGTGCACCACATTGCCGGCGCCGGCATTGTTGATAAGCTGACGTAAAAGAGGGGACAGTTCACGCACCGAAACGTTTTTTACCGCGACCACACGCGTGACAACTTCATCGCCCACCACGTTATCGGCTTCACCCACCACAGGCACGGGCGACGTTTTGGCATCTTTGTCGCGTACCACCTTGACGACACCGTTATCCATTTCCACCACGGCAAAGCCATATACTTCCAAGACATTGAGGAAAAATTGGTAGTACTGCGCTTCGGTCAACGTGTTGTAGCTGCGGACGTTGACCGTGCCTCTCACGGAGGGATCGACAATGATGGTCTTTTCTAAGTTACGGCCCACAATTTCAATAAATTCCTGAATGTCAGTGCCTTTAAATGATGCACTGAATTCCGCCGCGCTCGCCGACAGCCCAGAGAAAAGAAAAGTCACAGCGATGAAATAGGGGATCAGTCGTTGCCTTAAATTCACGTCACGCTCCTACTGCCGCGCGCAGCGGTGGTTGTAATTTATAATTGAATCGAGATGTCATGTTGCTGTCCTTGCCGCTCGACCACCAGATCAAGCGTGCCATGTTGTTGAATGCGACTGAGAATGTCGGGCAGTGCCACCGAACGACTGAGCTTGAGGCCATTAATCGCAATCGCGATGTCCCCAGACTGCAACCCAGATTGTTCAAACAACACCGGGTTTTTCCCAGGGGTGAGACGAAAGCCTTTCAGCGCCTTGGCATCACCCACTTGCGCGAGCTGCACATAATCAAATAGACGCTGAGGATTTTGATTGAGCTGCTGCGCAAGATTGACCGGCCAGTCAGTGCTGGCTCCCTCATGGGGCGCGGGCTTTGGGGGCGCCACCTCCCCTTTTGACGGTGAAAAGACGGTTTGCGGCGTACTATCCGCCTCTACGCCTGGCATCAACAATGCCTCTCGCCGTGTTCCCTGGCGTAAGATCACCCGATCTGACAACACCTGGTCAATACTGACTTGGGTGCCGTTCACCTGCTCACCCACCCCATAGGTGGCCTGCTGGCCGCGATTGGCGATCACCGCCAACGCGCGGGATGGTTGGTCACTGGCCACCACCCCTACCAAGGTTAATTGCAAGCGTGTTTCCGGCACCTCGCTCACTGCTTGTCGACGCTGCGCCTTTGAGGTTTGATAACGCCCGAAAAGCTGGGCATTGATCACAGGTGCAAGAGACAGCCTGTTCCCGGGGGATTGAGAGGTGGACGCTTCGTGCATCACAGGCGACTGCGTAGGAGGCGCAGGCTGATAAAAAGCCCACACCAGACGACCTGCCAACCATGCGAGCACGCAGGCTAGGCCAATATTGAGCCAAGGGGCAGCGCGACGCAGTGTGTGTGGCGACAAAGAGAAGCGATTATGTTGGCGTCCTGCCTGAGAGATCATGCCTTTTAAACCAATTTGGGTCACCGTTTATCCATTGATGGCTTTTTTTGCCAGCAAGTTCCATCATTAGATTACGAAAAGCTGGGCATACTAGCAAAAACACTGTGTGATAGTGAGACTTTTTCAGTCATAGATCGGTATTTTATCGAAGTCATCGACTGGACGGGCAGCGGAACCACGATGCTGTGATACTGCTCTAAAGTAAATTTTGTGCTAATGTCGCCGATCCAGATTGCGCAGGAGTTGGATGATGAAAAACCACGCATCAACGCCCTTGACGGCGGTCAGGTTAGATAAATGGCTATGGGCTGCCCGTTTTTACAAAACGCGCTCCATTGCGCGCAATATGATTGACGGGGGCAAAGTACAGTACAATGGCCAACGTGCTAAGCCGAGTAAAATGGTAGAAGTCGGAGCAGAAATCCGCCTTCGCCAAGGCAATGATGAAAAAACCGTCACTGTCATGGCGCTTTCGGAGCAGCGGCAGGGGGCGCCGATCGCGCAAACCTTGTATCAAGAAACCGAGAGCAGCCTCGCCAAGCGCGAGCACGAGTCAGAAATGCGTCGCTTAAATGCACACAACCCACGTCCTGATGGGCGGCCGGATAAAAAGCAACGCCGAGATATTCGTAAATTTAAACAAGGCATAGATTAAGGTCGCATTCGCGCCATTGCCGGAGAGAGATTGCATGTCAAACGATCAACTACACCGTTACCTATTTGAAGATGTGTCTGTTCGTGGTGAGCTGGTCAAGCTCGATGACACCTATCAGCGCATACTTGAAAACCAAGATTTCCCGGCGCCGGTCAATGCCTTGCTGGGAGAGATGCTCGCCGCGACCAGCTTATTGACCGCTACGCTCAAGTTTAACGGCTCAATCACAGTGCAACTGCAAGGCGATGGTCCTGTCTCTCTCGCTGTGATTAATGGGGATCACCACCAGCAGCTGCGGGGAACGGCTCGCGTCAAGGGCGAAGTCAAAGACGATGCAACCCTGCCGGAGATGATGGGCAAAGGCCAACTCATCATCACCATTGAGCCTGTCGATGGTGAACGCTATCAAGGGATTGTCGGTCTTGAGTCTGACAACTTACAAGCCTGTCTTGAAGATTACTTCGCCCGTTCCGAGCAACTGATGACTCGCCTTTGGTTGCGCACGGGTGAGCACGACGGTAAGCCCCATGCGGCTGGGATGATGCTGCAAATCCTGCCAGATGGCAAAGGCGACAACAGCGACTTCGAGCATCTGGCTCAGTTGACTGAAACCATTAAAAACGAAGAGCTATTTAGCCTGTCTGCTAAAGATGTGCTGTATCGTTTGTACCACCAAGAAAAAGTCACGCTGTATCCAGCGCAAGAGGTGGTATTCAAATGCAGCTGCTCACGTGAGCGCAGTGCCAGCGCGATCGCCGCCATTGAGCGTAGCGAAGTGGATAAAATGGTGGCTGAAATGGGAACGATTCATTTGCATTGTGATTATTGTGGCACAGATTACGCTTTCGATAGTGTTGATGTTGCAGCTATTTTCGAGCAAAACGCGGATTCTTCCTCACAAATGCAGTAACAGCGTGCTACATTTTTAGCGCTCCGAAGCAAATCCACCTGACGGAGTTCAAAAGCCAGCATTATGCTGGCTTTTTTCTTATTCCTACCCGACTTAACTCACATTTTTTCTCGCATTATTTTTGTACAAACAATAATAGGTCTTTGGGTAGCGCAAACGATTAACTAAGCGTTACCATGTCTATGACATGGCACCTGGTGGTCCGTACCCTACAATCAAAATAACCCCAGTGTGCAGTCTTATATGGAGTCAGTCCCTGAAATCACATATTCAGGTTGCTAGCACAAAGACAGTTAACAACATCTTACCCCAAGGAGCACCTATGACTGTCCTGAACGTCGAACCCGAGGTCGCTGACATCGATCTTTCCCGTCATGGTCTGGAAAATGTCAAAGAAGTCATCCGTAACCCCTCTTATGAGCAACTGTTCGAGGAAGAAACCAAACCTGGGCTGGAAGGCTACGAAAAAGGCGTGGTGACCGAGCTCGGCGCGGTGGCGGTAGATACGGGTATTTTTACCGGCCGCTCACCAAAAGATAAGTACATCGTCCGCGATGACACCACCCGCGATACCATTTGGTGGTCTGATCAAGGCAAAAACGATAATAAGCCGATTGACCAAGCGGTATGGAAAGATCTGAAAGCCCTCGTCACTGATCAATTATCAGGCAAGCGCCTGTTTGTGATTGATGGCTATTGTGGCGCCAACCCAAATACTCGATTACGTATTCGCGTGATCACCGAGGTAGCGTGGCAAGCACACTTCGTGAAAAACATGTTTATCCGCCCAACCGATGAAGAGCTGAAAGACTTTGAGCCCGACTTTGTGGTGATGAACGGTGCCAAGTGTGTCAATACCAAATGGCGCGAGCAAGGTTTGAACTCGGAAAACTTCACCGTATTCAACCTCACCGAACGCATGCAGCTCATCGGCGGTACCTGGTACGGCGGCGAGATGAAAAAAGGCATGTTCGCGATGATGAATTACTTCTTGCCACTGCAAGATATCGCCTCGATGCACTGCTCGGCGAACATGGGTAAAGACGGTGATGTCGCCATCTTCTTTGGTTTATCCGGCACCGGCAAAACCACCCTCTCTACCGATCCCAAACGCCAGCTGATTGGTGATGATGAACACGGCTGGGACGACCATGGTGTGTTTAACTTCGAAGGCGGGTGCTACGCGAAAACCATCAAGCTCTCGAAAGAAGCAGAACCCGATATTTACAACGCCATTCGCCGTGATGCATTGCTGGAAAACGTTACCGTTCGCGGCAATGGCACCATCGACTTTGACGACAACACCAAAACAGAAAACACCCGTGTCTCCTACCCAATTTACCACATCGATAACATCGTTAAGCCGGTATCAAAAGGGGGGCATGCCAACAAGGTGATTTTCTTGTCGGCGGATGCCTTTGGTGTGCTGCCCCCGGTGTCTAAGCTGACGCCAGAGCAAACCAAGTACCACTTTTTATCTGGCTTCACGGCTAAGCTCGCGGGCACTGAGCGTGGTATTACCGAGCCCACACCAGCGTTTTCCGCCGCCTTCGGTGCCGCCTTCTTGACCTTGCATCCGACCAAGTACGCAGAGGTGTTGGTCAAACGCATGGAAGCCGCCGGCGCGGAAGCCTATTTGGTCAACACGGGCTGGAACGGCTCAGGCCAACGGATCTCCATCCAGGATACGCGTGCGATCATTGATGCGATTTTAGATGGCTCCATCGAAAAAGCGGAGACCAAGTCAATTCCAATCTTTAATTTGGAAGTGCCCATCTCACTCGACGAAGTGAGCGACGGCATTCTTGACCCGCGTGACACCTATGTCGATCCTCTTCAGTGGGAAAGCAAAGCCAACGATCTGGCACAACGCTTTATCGATAACTTTGAAAAATATACCGACACCCCCGAAGGAGCCGC
The DNA here is from genome assembly GCF_009377945.1 of Salinivibrio sp. VYel1. Taxonomy (NCBI): domain Bacteria; kingdom Pseudomonadati; phylum Pseudomonadota; class Gammaproteobacteria; order Vibrionales; family Vibrionaceae; genus Salinivibrio; species Salinivibrio sp. VYel1. The sequence goes on from NZ_RSAM01000015.1 coordinate 23,956, forward strand.
GCTGGTCTCAGCCGGACCTAAGCTAGACTAACCCCCTACCCCCGTATCGCGCGTGCGATATGGGGGCCTCTTCCCCGACCGAGATACTGGCTAATAGTTGAAGTGACGACACTTTTGCGCCAGTCTTATTGCTACTGATTGCCTTAATAGGGTTGGTTCATGCGCATCCTGGCCAAACTGTTCGCCAGCTTTTTCATTCTCTGTGTCACCGCATTATTGGTGTTAGCAGTCCTCTTTCACACACGCTACAGCACCGCGCTGTTTCATCATGTCGTGTCACCTTTGCTGCCAGGCGATCTCTCCGCCAAACAGGTGGTCTATCATTGGCGTCAGCCACTGAGTTTGACCCTCACCAAGCCTAACTATCACGTCGGTCCGCAACACTGGCAGGCCGACCGGCTGCGCGTACAACTTGATGCTACCCGGTTGCCACACATTCACTGGCTGCGGATTGATGGCCTGTCTATCGATCTGACGGGCCGCACGCCATCACCTAGCCTAGAGATGTTGCCTGCGTCCCTGCAAATCGGTCGTATCTTGTTCAACGACCTAAATCTCATTGGACGAGATTGGCAAGCGCACCAAGTGAGTGCCCAGCTTGATAAGTGGCAAAAGGGCGACTCACCATGGGGATCGGTCCGTGGTCGCGCACAATGGGAAGCCAAACAGATCGATTGGCACGACCTAACGGTCTCTGATGCCCTCCTAGATGCCCAACCCTCGCCAAAAGGCTGGCAACTCAATGGCGTCTCATTTCAATGGCAACGTGCTGCCTTTAGCGCCCAAGGGCAATGGCAACCTGGTGCACTCGCCTTGAGCCAATTGACCATTAGCAATGCCATTGTGGATAGTGAGCAAACACAACAGCGGCTCCGCGAAGCCTTGTCACATTGGCCGTCAAACACCCAGGTCACCATCGCTCGAGCGGACGTCCGTCAACTCAGTGCCGAAACGGATCATCTGTCGGTCAATGCCCTGACCTTTTCAGCGGAACAATTAGCGTTTACCCCTCAGTCGCCTTGGTGGCATCAACCTCAGCTACGCGCCTCGTTTAATGCCGACTATATCCGTTGGCAAGGGCAAACGTGGGAGCAACCGTTAGGGGAGCTGGAGCGTCGCGGTGATACGTGGATAGTCAATCAATTCACCAGTCAGTGGCATGAAGGGTTTATCGCGCTTTCCGGCCAATTTTCGCCCCAAGCTTGGCAGATAGACAGGCTACGCGCCAATGGCCTCACCCTCAGCCGCGAACGGCTTAGGCCGCTGATAGGCGCATTGCCAGATTGGCCGCCACATATCGTCATTACCGATCTGTCGCTGAAACACAATGAGTGGTTAGCGTTATCGCCAGGGTTCCCGGTCAAGGTGGATGGCATTGATATCGATGGGCGCGATCTGCGTCTGCGGCATGACACGCAGTGGCAATTACGCCATGGAACACTGACCGCGAGCGCCAGCTATGCCAGCATCAATCAGCAGTGGCTGGCTGAACCCTACTTACGCGTAGAAGCGAGCGATGGGCTCGTCAATCTACGTCAATTATTACTGGGTTTTTCCGATGGTCAGCTTGCTGCCTCCGGCCAGTGGAATTACAACACGCCGAGCCTACCATGGTCATTCCAAATTGACGGCCTACACGTCCCCTTATCCCTTTATCAATCATGGTTTGACTGGCCGCTGCCTTTAGGCGGGTTTCACGATCTTCAAGGGCAATGGTCTGGGCTGGCGTCTGATACCGAAAGTTTCAACGTGGGGTTAAATGGCACCCTTGCCGTTACCCTGCTGAATGGCCACGCGGATGTCACGCCAGATAAAGGCTGGCCAGAACGAATGTCTGGGTGGTTTCAAAAAACGCCGACCCAGCAACGTCAGTCGCGGTCGTTCCCGTTTGAACAACTTTCTCTAAAAGCCGACCGTGGCCATATCACGGGTATTCTTCAGGGGGACACATCCGTGTCGATTGATTGGCCGATTTATCAAACCGCCACCCCAAGTGTACGTTAACGCAGTAGTGCCAACTGAGGGGCAGGCTGTGCGGTGGCACCATCGTCTGATGGCAGCAACACATAAGTGCCGGTAAACACGCCGGCCTTATCGTCGCCACTAAAAAACTCGACTTCGAGCGTGACACGCGCCCGACGACCGTTTTCCAGCCTATCAAGCTCACCGCTCAAGTTATCCAGCGATACACTCGCCCTTGGCCGCTCCGCCACCGGGCGACGATAACGAATGTGGCTGTCTGCGAGGACAATATCCGCACTGAGTTGACGCTCTTTCATTAACAGCCACACCATTCCCCAACCCGCGAGCGTGGCAAGACTAAAAATGCTGCCCGCAAACATGGTGTGACGCGGATTCAAATTGGCATTTAAATTGGCACAAACTTCAAAGTGATAGCCGGTGAATTGGCTGATCTGCACCCCCATTTTATCGCTGATAGGGATTTGTTCTTGCCAGCGCTGCTGCAGCTCGGTACACCACTCAGGATGACGTACCACATCAGACAAAGGGTCTAAGGGTTTCACCATCTGTTGATGACGAATCGGCCCGCGCTCATCACTGAGATCCCCCTGACGAATGAAGTCATGTTGAGCATAAAAGCTTACCGCCTCTTCTCGCGCACTGCACACAAGACGCTTGGCCCCCTCTTGCCGGGCCAATGACTCTAGTGCCATTAATATGAGCGCCCCGAGGCCACGATTACGAAAATCGGGAGAGACCGCCATATAACGGATCTGACCATCGTTGTCTGGGGTTAAGTAAAGACGCCCGATGGCGACGGGGTCATCATCACTGTCGACAATCATCCGATGACAGGCATTGCCATCGTAGGCATCGCGCTCTGAGCCGCGCGGCGCATGCCAAGGCTCGCGCAACATGCGATAGCGAAAGTCATAGTAACGCGCAAGCTCTTGCTCTGTGCGTGGCGTGACGATTTTAAACATGCCTATCTCTCCCTGTTAGGCGCACATTTATACCTGAAGCCAGAAAGTTACCGGCCCATCATTGACCAAGCTCACCTTCATATCTGCAGCAAACTGACCGGTTTGCGTCTTCACGCCAGCCTGTTGGCAATCATGACAAAACACCTCATACAGGCGTTCCGCTTCGGCGGGCGAGGCCCCTGAAAAACTTGGACGCATTCCTTTTTTCGTGTCAGCCGCGAGGGTGAACTGAGAGACCACCAGTAACGATCCCCCTGCCTGTGACACATTAAGATTCATTTTTCCTTCGTCATCTTCAAAGACGCGATAACCGCGCACTTTATGCGCCAGCTTGGCTGCCTGAGTCTCGGTGTCGCCTTTCTCGACACCTAGCAGCACGACCAAGCCTTTTCCTATACAGCCCACGCGAGTGCCTTCTACGGTCACATTGGCTTCACTCACGCGTTGAATGAGGGCGATCATGGGTTTCCTCTTTTTCAATGGTTAAAGGGGGAGATGACGCATCCAGAGCGCTCGACCCAAAATGAGAAGCGTCGCCCTCCGCGCGCGGCCACCAACGTTCAGACTCTCTCAGCGTCGCCGTCACTTGGGCACCAAACAATACGATACACCAACTAAAATACACCCAGACAAAGAGAATGGGTATCACCGCCAACGCGCCATAAATCAGTTGATACGAGGGAAAGTGCGTCACATAGAGGGCGAAGACTTTCTTGCTTAATTCAAACAGGATACTCGCCACCGCCGCCCCGGCAAAGGCATGGCGCAGACGCACGCGCGTATTGGGGACCAACGTATAAAGCCCCATGAAGGTCAATGTGGTCAGGATAAAGGGCAAAACGCGCAATAAAGTGGTAAACAAATCATTGGCAATCCCGCTTTGTAATAACGACAGCGAGGTTAAATAGGAGCTCAACGCAATGCTGGTGCCAATAAGAATTGGCCCTAAGGTGAGCACCATCCAATAGATGGAAAAGGCGATCATTGTGGGTCGCTTGGTCTGAATTTTAAAGGTGTGATTCAGGCTTTTGTCGATGGCGGAAATCAGCATGATGGCCACCACAAACAAAAAACTCACCCCCACTGCCGTCATCTTGCCGGCATTAGCAACAAACTCATTGAGGTAGCGTGCCACCACCTCGCCAGCAGCCGGCACAAAGTTGTTAATCACAAACTGCTGTAACGTCTCACCCACCTCTGAAAAACCAGGAAAACTCGAAAAGGCGGATAATACCACGGTCACCAAGGGGACCAAAGATAATAGGGTCACATACGCCATATGGCCCGCACTCACCGTGAGCCGATCTTCGCCCATACGCCGCCATAAATGGGTCAGCATCGCCATCAACCAATGACGATAATGACACCACCTTTTCTCATCCAGGATCCCAATTTTGCGCATCCTTCCACCTTAACCTTGTGTTAGCCTTAAGCGTAATGAGTGTACATGATTTATGATTAAGGAGTTGCCTGTGCGGGTTATCTTTATGCTTGCGACCTTTTTAACCCTACTCACCGGCTGTCAGTCTGCCTATTACTCGGCGATGGAGCAAGTGGGCATCCATAAACGCGATATCATGGTCGACAGAGTGGAAGACGCCGCTGATGCGCAGCAAGCGGCGCAGTCAAAATTTAAAGACGCACGACAAGCTTTAAGCCAGCTCACGGGGTTTGAGGGGGGAGAGCTACAAGCCGCCTATGAGGCAGTCGATAGTCAGTACCAGCAAAGCCATGATGCCGTCACCCGCGTGCGTGAACGCATCGACGCCCTTGAATCTGTCTCTGACGCGCTGTTTGATGAGTGGGAAGAAGAATTAGACTTGTACACGAATCGACGCCTACAGCGTGATAGTGAGCAGCGCTTACGCCAGACTCGTGAGGAATACGAGCGATTACGTGATGCCATGCGTCGTGCCGAACAAACCATGACACCGGTACTGAACACCTTGCAAGATAACCGGCTTTATCTCAAACACAACCTCAATGCCCGCGCAATTGGTGCGTTACAAGGTGAGTTGGATGCCCTTTCGGACGAGATAGACCGCGCAGTCGCTGACATGCAACGCGCAATCCAAGCGTCAAATCGCTTTATCCAAACCCTCAATTAAACGCTAGCCAATAAAAAAGGCACCCGAGGGTGCCCTTTGTCCACATCGCGCGGTGATGCCCGCGTGATTAACCTTTACGACCTGCGCGCTTACGCTCGGTTTCGGTCAATAGCTTCTTACGGATACGAATGCTCTCCGGCGTCGCTTCAACCAGTTCATCATCATCGATAAACTCAAGCGCCTGCTCCAAGGTGTACTTGATCGCTGGGCTCAATACCTGCGCGTCATCGGTACCTGATGCACGAACGTTGGTCAGCTGCTTACCTTTCAAGCAGTTAACGGTCAGATCGTTGGCACGATTATGAATACCAATCACCTGACCTTCGTATACTTCGTCACCGTGCTCGGCAAACAAGCGTCCGCGGTCTTGCAAGTTAAACAGTGCGTAAGTCAGTGCTTTACCTGCCGCATTTGAGATCAACACACCATTAATGCGCTGGCCAATATCGCCACCTTTGTACTTACCGTAATGGTCAAAGGTATGATAAATCAGCCCCGAGCCAGAGGTCAGTGTTAAAAACTCTGTTTGGAAACCAATCAGACCACGTGATGGCATCACAAAGTCCATGCGTACACGGCCTTTACCATCTGGAAGCATGTTCGTCAGCTCGCCTTTACGCAGACCGATGCTTTCCATCACGCCACCTTGATGCTCTTCGAGCACGTCAATGGTCACTGTCTCAAACGGTTCGAATTTCTCGCCGTTTTCTTCTTTGATGATCACTTCTGGGCGCGATACCGCCAGCTCAAAGCCTTCGCGACGCATGTTTTCGATCAAAATAGACAGATGGAGTTCACCACGGCCAGACACGCGGAATTTATCTGGGTTATCGGTCTCTTCCACGCGAAGTGCCACATTGTGGACCAGCTCTTTTTGCAGACGCTCAAGGATATTACGTGACGTAACGTATTTACCTTCGAGACCTGCAAACGGCGAGGTATTCACCTGGAAGGTCATGGTCACAGTGGGCTCATCCACCGTCAGTGCAGGCAAGGCTTCCACATTACTTGGATCGCAAATCGTGTCTGAGATTTTCAGCTCACCCAACCCCGTAATGGCAATAATATCGCCCGCAGAGGCTTCATCAACGTCATGACGCTCTAGGCCCATGTAGCCCAAAACACTGCCGACTTTACCGTTACGCTTGCTGCCATCTGCACTCACAATCGTGACTTGCTGGTTCGGCTTCACTGAGCCACGTGTAATACGACCCACACCGATCACACCCACATAAGAGTTATAATCCAGCTGAGACACCTGCATTTGCAGCGGCGTGGTGATATCGACATCCGGTGCATCAACGTTATCAACGATCGCGTTGAACAGCGGCTCCATATCCTCGCCTTCTGTGGTTTCTTCTAGGCTCGCCCAGCCGTTAAGGGCTGACGCGTAAACCACTTGGAAATCCAATTGCTCATCCGACGCACCGAGGGTGTCAAACAAGTCAAAGACTTGATCCATCACCCAGTCAGGACGCGCCCCAGGGCGGTCAATCTTGTTGATCACCACAATCGGTTTCAAACCATGGGCAAAGGCTTTTTGGGTCACAAAACGGGTTTGCGGCATCGGGCCGTCTACCGCATCGACGACCAGTAGTACGGAGTCAACCATCGACATGATACGCTCAACCTCACCACCAAAGTCGGCGTGTCCTGGGGTATCAACGATGTTGATGCGGTAGTCATTCCAGTTAATGGCAGTGTTCTTGGCCAAGATGGTAATGCCACGTTCTTTCTCAATGTCGTTTGAGTCCATGACACGCTCTTCCACCTCACCGCGGGAAGCCAGCGTACCGGATTGCTGCAGCAGCTTATCCACTAGCGTGGTTTTACCGTGGTCAACGTGGGCAATAATGGCGATATTTCTTAGTTTATCTGTCTGTATTTTGGTCATGGACTCTCTTTTTCACTCGATAGACGGGGCGCGCGCCGAAGTTGGCGAGCTATGCTAACACGACGGCACCGCCACCTGATTAAAAAAACGGCCGTAATGTACCAGATTTTGTCGCAAAACCCACCTTATTATGTGAATTGGCTCACCGTCACTCAGGGTTCACCCTGTCACAGTTGGTTATTTATTGTGCAAATACAAGGATTCATCGTGATGAGAGAAAAATGAATTTTTAAAGACCGTCCACACTCTTGTCATGCATTGTCTGCTACAAAGAGAGGGGACGATGCCTGCACGCATCTCGTGCAAAGCGGCGCACCGTCTTTGCCCTTTGCACCATATGCGATCACGATTGCACTATAATGGTGCACATTGCACGCTTTTGACCCAGGCTGCACACGGTTTTATCGCGTTAAACGCGGTTTGGCGCGGCTTAAAATTGTTGGCACGGTTTTCGCTTTGTCATGAAGCAAGGAGCCAACTCGCTATTTACTCAATTTGACACCGGAGGTTATTTCACATGTCAGTAGAAAACGTGCTCGCACTGATCCAAGAAAACGAGGTGAAATTCATCGACCTGCGCTTTACCGATACCAAGGGTAAAGAGCAACATGTTTCTATTCCCTCACATCAGATTGATGATGACTTCTTTGAAGAAGGCAAAATGTTTGATGGCTCATCGGTTGCGGGCTGGAAAGGCATTAATGAGTCAGACATGGTGATGATGCCTGACCCAAGCTCTGCCGTGCTTGACCCTTTTACCGAGGAAAGCACCCTGAATATCCGTTGTGACATTCTTGAGCCTTCAACCATGCAAGGCTACGACCGTGACCCACGCTCAATTGCTAAACGCGCAGAAGATTACATGCGCGCAACCGGCATCGCCGATACCGTTCTCATCGGTCCTGAGCCAGAGTTCTTCTTATTCGACGACGTCAAATTTGCCACCGATATGGCTGGCTCGTTCTACAAAATTGACGACGTCGAAGCAAGCTGGAACTCAGGCACCGCTCTCGAAGGGGGTAACAAAGGTCACCGCCCTGGTGTGAAAGGCGGTTATTTCCCAGTTGCACCGGTTGATTCATCACAAGACATCCGTTCTGCCATGTCATTAGTGATGGAGGAAATGGGTCTAGTGGTTGAAGCACATCACCACGAGGTAGCGACCGCGGGTCAGAATGAAATTGCCACCCGTTTCAACACCTTGACCACCAAAGCCGACGAAATTCAAATCTACAAATACGTGGTTCACAATGTCGCGCACGCCTTTGGTAAAACGGCAACCTTTATGCCTAAGCCACTGGTTGGTGACAATGGTTCAGGAATGCACGTCCACCAGTCGCTTGCCAAAGATGGTCAAAACCTGTTTGCCGGTGACAAATACGGTGGTTTGTCTGAAACCGCACTGTACTACATTGGCGGTGTCATCAAGCACGCGCGTGCGATCAACGCATTCGCCAACGCCTCAACCAACTCGTATAAGCGTCTGGTCCCAGGCTTTGAAGCGCCGGTCATGTTGGCTTACTCAGCACGTAACCGCTCAGCGTCAATCCGTATCCCTGTGGTACCGAGCCCGAAAGCACGCCGTATTGAGCTTCGCTTTGCCGACCCAACAGCCAACCCGTATCTCTGCTTCGCTGCCATGCTAATGGCTGGCCTAGACGGGATTAAGAACAAGATCCATCCTGGCGATGCCATGGACAAAGACTTGTACGACTTGCCAGCGGAAGAAGCAGCGGAAATCCCAACCGTTGCCGAGTCACTGAAAGAGGCCCTGCAAGCGCTTGACGCGGATCGTGAATTCTTGACCACAGGTGGCGTATTCTCGGATGACTTCATTGATTCTTACATCACGCTGAAAGGCGAAGATGTTGAGCGCATCCAAATGACCACGCATCCCGTAGAATTCGAGTTGTACTACTCGGTATAAGCGCGCAAACAACGCAAATTGTTGCCCACCTCGCAGGTGGGCTTTTTTGTGCTTTTTACCCGCACGATGTGGCTTATCATGGTCCATATCTTCAGAAAAAGAAGGGTAAGCGATGCGCTGGATAGCCATCATCGTGTTCAGCCTCACTGTCACCTGCCAGGCTGGCACGATTTACCAATGGCGGGATCAAAACGGACAGTGGCATATCAGTGATCAGCCTCCCAATGCGCCCCACCAAGTGCGGCATTATGCTCCCTCGCCGGTGTCGCCATCGTTAACGCAACCGCCGCAGACAACCACCCAGCCCGCCAGTCAATCAAACGTGGCGATCACACTGGTTCACCCCAGTGATGGCGCGACGTTACGTAATAATCCCGGTAAGGTTTCAGTAAAAGCCACCCTTGCTCCGGCGGCTTCCCCAAGCGACCAGGTCCAGCTGGTGATGGACGGTAACCCCGTTCAGGCTCACCCTAAGCAGACGCGTAGCGCCTCACAGCTCACACTACAATGGCACCTCAGCCCGATAGACAGGGGCACCCATCGTTTTCAAGTCCGCTATTTAGAAAGCGGCAAGGTAATTGCATCATCCTCTGAGCATCAGGTGTATTTGCATCGCGCCCATGTGAATCAGCCACATCGAACGCATGATTAATCCGCGGCAACGCCGATGAATTCACAAACCCGGCAGTGCAAGCTGCATCAAGCAAGGATCTCGATTACACTCAATGCACCAAAACAGTGCAAACAAGGACGCAACACAGATGACCCCCGCTCAACTGTTCGATCATCTTCTCACCGCGATCATTGTGGTGGATAGCCAATGGCGTATTCAGTACGTCAACGCGGCCGCCGAGCAGCTGATGCACCAAAGTGCCAGGCGCCTGCTGACACAACCGCTCACCGCGCAGATTCAGCACGCCAGCGTCGACTGGGGACAAATTGCCAACACCACACGTGCCGGGCAAAGCTTGACGGACAGTGATGTGACCTGGGTGGTGGACGGCCAGCCACAAAAGGTGCAACTCAGCGCCAGTCCGTTGTTTGATCAAGAAGATGAGGGACGGCTGTTACTGGAAGTGAATGTGGTCAGCCAACAACAAAGGATCAGTAAGGAGCTTACCCAAAAAGCGCAACAACAAGCGGCAAAAGAGTTGGTACGCGGCTTGGCACATGAAATAAAAAACCCGCTCGGCGGCTTACGCGGGGCGGCACAGTTGCTAGAAAAGATGCTGCCTGATGCGAACTTGGCTGAATATACGCAAATTATTATCGAGCAAGCCGACCGATTGCGAAACTTGGTCGACCGTTTACTGGGGCCACAGCGCCCTGGGTTGCGCCAACGACAAAACATTCACGTTGTGTTGGAAAAAGTCCGCCAATTGATCAGCCTCGATAACCACGAAGGCATCCAGATCATTCGCGATTACGACCCCAGCTTACCCGATTTTGAGATGGATCCTGAGCAGCTTGAGCAAGCGATTCTCAACGTCGCCACCAATGCTGCCGATGCCATACGCGGTCAGCCTGACGCCTGTTTGACGCTCCGCACGCGTACAGGCTTTCAAACCGTGATCCATGGCGAGCGTCACCGAGTGGTCGCGCAAATTGAAATCATCGACAATGGGCCTGGGATCGCGCCGCATTTGCAGGATACCTTGTTTTACCCCATGGTGACGAGCAAGGCTGACGGCAATGGGCTTGGACTCGCTATCACCCATCATTTAATCGATCAGCATCAAGGCAAAATTGACGTGAATAGCTGGCCAGGCCATACCTGCTTCACCATCCAATTGCCAATCATTGAAAAGGACACGCCACATGAGTAAAGGGACCATTTGGATTGTTGATGATGACAGCTCCATTCGTTGGGTGATGGAACGCACCCTCAGTGCCGCCGGCCTCACCTGCGATACGTTTAGCAATGCTGAAAATGTACTCAGTGCCCTGCATGAACGTCGCCCTGATGTGTTGGTCTCCGATATTCGCATGCCAGGTAGCGATGGGCTGGCGCTGCTAAAAACGGTACAAGAGCAACACCCTGACTTACCCGTGATCATCATGACCGCGCACTCGGATTTAGATGCCGCGGTTAACGCCTACCAAAAAGGCGCGTTTGAATACCTGCCCAAGCCGTTTGATATTGATGAAGCGCTGGCACTGGTTGAGCGCGCACTGGCCCACTATAAAGAGCAGCAAAAGCAACAAACGTCACAACAGCCGCAAACGCAGACACCAGAGATCATCGGCGAGGCGCCCGCGATGCAAGAGGTGTTTCGTGCCATTGGCCGGCTGTCACGCTCCTCGATTTCGGTGTTAATCAATGGTGAGTCGGGCACGGGTAAGGAGCTAGTCGCCCAAGCGCTACATCGTCATAGTCCGCGGGCCAATCAAGCCTTTATCGCCCTGAATATGGCCGCCATCCCCAAAGACTTGATTGAGTCCGAGCTGTTCGGTCATGAAAAAGGGGCATTTACTGGGGCCAACGCGGTCAGGCAAGGACGCTTTGAGCAAGCCAATGGGGGGACGTTATTTCTCGATGAGATTGGCGATATGCCATTGGATGTGCAAACGCGTTTACTGCGTGTGCTAGCGGATGGTCAATTCTATCGGGTCGGCGGTCACGCGGCGGTCGATGTGGATGTGCGCATTATCGCGGCTACCCACCAAGATCTCGAACGCTTGGTGACAGAAGGCAGTTTCCGAGACGACCTGTTTCACCGCTTGAACGTGATCCGCGTTCATCTGCCCTCACTCAAAGATAGGCGCCAAGATATTCCCCAGCTATGTCAGCATTTTCTTGCCCGCGCGGCCAAAGAGCTGGATGTCGAAGCCAAGCAACTCCACCCAGACACAGAAACCATGATGAGCCAGTTACCTTGGCCGGGTAACGTCCGCCAGCTAGAAAACACCTGCCGCTGGCTGACCGTGATGGCCAGCAGTAAGGAGGTGCTGCCCTCCGATCTCCCAAGGGAGCTGCTCAACCAGCCAAGTGCTATGACCGACAATGAAGCCCATGATTGGCAGCAGGCTCTCACGTATTGGGCGCAAGATGCGATAACACAAGGACAACATGGTATTTTGCAACAAGCGCTCCCCAGTGTTGAACGCATCTTGTTACAATCGGCGCTCAAGCACACGCATGGTCACAAACAAGAGGCAGCTAAAATTTTAGGGTGGGGGCGTAATACCCTGACACGTAAACTCAAAGAGCTAAATATTGAGTCGTAACTCATTATTGAAACTGACACTCTTTGAACCTCTGCTAAATTTAAGTAAAGAGATTGAGGTAAAATCTAACAATCATGTTGTTTTTTTTATAAGAGTAAAGTTGCTGTCCTGATGAGAAACTTACGCCCATTGTCGATACGCGCTGCCGTGATGCTCCCCGTGTTTCTCGTCCTAACACTCACGCTGGTCGTGATCATTATTACCATCAACAACCACTATCGCGCCAGCTCGCAATTTGTCGGCAAGTTATTGCTCGAAGACTACTCCGTCGGTATTGAGCGAGACTTGCGCCAGTATCTTGCTCACCCCTTTAATGCCAACATCTTTGTCGCCGACAGCCTAGCCGCCCGGCTTGGCGATGCGCCAATGACTGACGCAGGGCTGCGTGATTATCTTCTCAATAGCTACACCTCCCTCTACCAAGCCATGCCTTACATGCAGGTATTAAGCATTGGCGTCGATGCCGAGGGCGAATATTTCGGCTACCGTAAAAGCCAAGCAGGTCAGTATATTTTGATGGAGCAAAGTGACGCGACCCAGGGTACGCTGCGTATTTTTGATGGCCGCACGCCAAACGCTAACGTCATTTATCAAGACAACTACTACGATCCACGCATCCGACCATGGTACATTCCTGCTTTCAATCGCGAGCAGCCGCGCTGGACCGACATTTACCGTGATGCCGATGAGGTCGGCGAAGTCTCCTTATCGGCCATCGCCCCGGTGATGGTCGATGATAATGTGTGGGGCGTGGTCGCCAGCGACATCAAGCTCAATGCGTTTAATCGCTTCTTAAGTGAGCGTCAACAAAAACTTGGGGGGGCATTATTTATTGTCGACGATGAGGGTCGGATGATCGCCCACAGTGGCCAAGAGAGCCCCAGCAATATCTTGCATTTTCCCGATATTAGCCATAACCCAGTCCTCGACAATACGATTAGCCAGGTCGCAAATGCGTGGCCGCCCGACCCCAGCCGTTTAGGCAAGCCCTTTAATTTCGATATTGCCGATAAGGGCCATTTTTATGGCACCATTAAAAAAGTGGCAATGCCCGCTCCCTTTCAGCATCAATGGTATGTGGTGGTCGCACTGCCCGACCAGCTACTGTTAAAAAACCTTCTTAGCCAGCAAGAAATCAGTATTTATCTGGTGGTAACCATGGCACTGGTCGGGCTTGCGGTGGTGTATTTCATTATACGCCAACTGACTCGCCCATTGAGAGACACCGCTGAAGCGGCAGCCAAACTGGCATCCGGCAACTTGACTTACCGCATCAATACACCCGCAAGCCTGCGGGAAATCGCGATACTCAAAGAAGCGTTTAATAATATGTCGGTCAAATTGCAGCATTCTTTCAATGCGCTGCGTCAACAAGTCCGCCAAGATAACCTCACGCAACTCTATACGCGAGAAGGCTTGATTGAACAGGCCGCTGGCTTACGCTATCACGCTCCCAATACCTTGGTGATTTTGGGGATCAATGGCTTTCGTAATATTAATGACAGCCTGGGACAAGAAGGCGGGGACACGCTTTTATGCGCGATTGCCGATCGACTCAGCGCCCTCTCCGATGGCTCTGGGATGCTACTGGCACGCGTACGTGGCGATGAGTTCGCCGTTCTCGCGCCCAATACCACTAACCGAACGCAATCAGAGGCATTGGTCGATCAGTTATTGAGTTTATTTAAGCGCCCCGTCACCATTGGCAACGATGATGTCCTGGTCGACGCATGTGCGGGCGTAGTCTTTGGCTACACCTTTGGCGATGCCATCTATGAAGGCCTTGATCACGCTGGTCTCGCATTGAGTGAAGCCAAACGCAGTGAAACAGCGATGTACGTGTACTTTGAAGCCAATATGCAGGCACGGATTCAAGAGCAATCACGGCTTCTCCTCGAGCTTCATCACGCCGTTCAGCATCACCAGTTTGAGGTCTATTACCAACCCTTTGTCCGCTTGCTTGATGGCCGGTTCTGCGGCGCAGAAGCCTTGGTGCGCTGGCGCCACCCTACACGCGGTATGGTCTCCCCGGCTGAATTCATTCCCGTGGCGGAACAAAGTGGCTTGATTAATCAAATCGGCATGCAGGTACTTGAGCAAGCCGCCTATGACACCGTGGCGCAGATTCAAAAAGGCTTATGGCCAGCCAATTATCAGCTACACGTGAACTTATCCGCTCGTCAGCTACTGTCGGCTGACTTTATCGACAAACTGCAAAGCGTGCTGGATCGTACTCAACTGCCAGCGGATAATTTAACCTTGGAGATCACTGAGTCACAGCTGATGAGCCACGAACACTTGGCAACTTCAGGGTTAACCAAAATCCGTGCGCTGGGAATTAAAATTGCTATCGATGACTTTGGCACCGGCTATTCATCGCTGGCATACCTTCACCAAATGGCGTTTGATAGCCTTAAGATTGATCGCAGCTTCGTTCACTCGATGACTGAAAACAGCACCAACCAACGCATCATTGAAGCCGTGGTTGCCATGACACGTGGCATGGATGTACACCTAGTGGCCGAGGGGATAGAGACCCAGGAAGAAGCCGAGCGGCTGCGCGACATCGGTTGCCATTTTGCACAAGGTTTCTTGTTTGCCAAACCGCTGCCCCTCACCGAGCAACCAACAGAACGGGTAACGGACAAGCTCCCCACGCGATAGCTGTCACGCCATCGACACACTGACTACTGACGATGAGCAGGTCACTCGCTATACTGAGCCCCAACTCACCTGCTGGGAACCGATGATGATAAGAAAAGACTTACCCGTGACGGATTTACACCGCCACCTAGACGGCAATATTCGTATCGAAACCATTTTGGCATTAGGGCAAAAATTTGCGATGCCGCTGCCCGCCACTGATATCGAGTCATTGCGCCCACATGTGCAAGTGGTTGAGACCGAACCCGATTTGGTCGCGTTCCTGTCTAAGCTCGATTGGGGCGTGGCAGTATTAGGTGATTTAGATGCCGTTCGTCGCGTCGCCTACGAAAACGTAGAAGATGCCTTAAACGCTCAAATTGATTATGCCGAGTTGCGCTTTTCGCCCTACTACATGGCGCTGAAGCATCAGCTCCCCCTCGAAGGGGTGGTAGAAGCCGTGGTAGATGGTGTGCAGGCGGGTAGCCGCGACTTTGGCGTGAAAACCAACTTGATTGGTATCATGAGCCGTACTTTCGGCACGCAAGCATGTATGGCCGAGCTCGATGCGCTACTGACGCAAAAATCACACTTAGTCGCCATCGATCTGGCCGGAGATGAGCTGGGCCAACCAGGTGACCAATTCACCGAGCACTTTGCCAAAGTACGGGCCAGCGACCTGCAAGTCACCGTGCACGCTGGCGAAGCCGCTGGCGCCGCCAGTATGTGGCAGGCAATCAATGAGCTCGGCGCCACCCGAATCGGTCACGGGGTCAAGGCAATAGAGGACCCAGCGCTGATGGATTATTTGGCTAAACACCAGATAGGTATCGAAACTTGCCTGACGTCAAACATCCAAACCAGCACCATTGCCGATCTCGCACAACATCCTGTGCGTCAATTCCTCGACCATGGCATTTTGGCGTCCTTGAATACCGACGACCCAGCGGTAGAAGGCATTGAGCTGCCCTATGAGTATGAAGTGGCTGCCCCTGCCGCAGGCTTAACCCCTGCGCAAATCACCACATTGCAAGAAAATGGTCTTTCGATTGCTTTCTTGTCTGATAGCGAGAAATCCGCACTGACAGCCCACGCGGCAACACGCTAGGTCGCCGTAGAGCCTCTCCACGCGAGCCTCGCGCCGTAAAAAAACCGCCATTTGGCGGTTTTTTTTAGGCTAAATCACCCGCGAAAACTGTTGCTGACGCGCTCTATCTCGCAAATAAACATCAAAGCTCATACAGATATTGCGGATCAGCATACGGCCTGTTTTGGTCACCGTAATCGTTTGATCGGTCACTTGCACCAACTCGTCATCAATAAAGCACTGCAGTAACGCCAGATCTTCAGCAAAATACTGATCAAAATCTATCTGGTAACGTGTCGCAATGTCCGCTTTCTCTAAGGTGAAGTTACACATCAGCGCTTTTATGACATCACGACGAATGCGATCGTCCGGCTCAAGCATCACGCCTTTAAACAGTGCATGGCGTTCAGCATCCACTTGCTGATAATACGCTTTCATCTCTTTTTGGTTCTGCGCGTAACAATCACCAATCATCGAAATCGCCGATACGCCGAGTCCGAGCAAATCACAGTCACCTTGCGTGGTATAGCCTTGGAAGTTGCGATGTAAACGCCCTTCTCTCTGCGCCACCGCCAGCTCATCATCAGGCAGAGCAAAGTGATCCATCCCGATAAACTGATAGCCTGCCCCTGTTAACGTATTGATGGTGTCTTGCAACATGGTGAGCTTGGCGTCCGGAGACGGTAAATCCTCTTCTTTGATTTTGCGCTGCGCCGCGAACAAATTAGGCAAGTGCGCGTAATTAAACACTGAGAGTCGACCCGGACGCATCGTCAAAACTTGCGCTAAGGTTTTGGCAAACCCCTCTGGAGATTGGCTGGGCAAGCCATAAATCAAATCGAGGTTGGTGGAGCGGAAGCCCAGTTCACGGGCACGTTCAACCAAGGCGTGAATAAAGTCTTCATCTTGCTCGCGATTGACCAGCTGCTGCACTTTTTTATCAAAGTCTTGCACCCCGATACTGATGCGATTGAAACCTTCGCTCCGCAGGTGATCGAGCATATCGAGTGGAATTTCGCGCGGGTCGACTTCAATGCTGATTTCCGCATCGCGCTCAAAACCAAACTCTTGACGCAACAATCCCATTAAGCGGGAGATTTGCGCCTTGGTGAGAAAGGTGGGCGTGCCACCGCCCCAATGCAGCTGAGTCACTCGACGTGAACCCAGCAAGAAAGCACGCTGACGGATTTCGTGCTCAAGCGCATCTAGATACTCATCCGCCTTGTGTTGGTGCCGTGTCACCACTTTATTGCAGCCACAGTAATAACAAAGTTTATGGCAAAACGGGATATGCACATACAACGACAACGGGCGCTCAGGGTACTGACTACACGCCATATCAAATTCCGCGGGCGCAAACGCCTCATGAAATTCGAGTGCCGTCGGATACGACGTATAACGGGGCCCTGAATAGTTGTACTTATTGATAAGGGCTTGATCCCAAATGATTTGTGGTGATGACATGGCTTACATTCCGCAAAAGCGCTTAGGAAAGGAGTAACAGCGTCTAGTGTGCCACAGCCTTGAGTAAGGTGTTTAGCACTACCCGCACTGGTGTTGCGAAAGTGTCGGTGAGATCGATTTTCGCCCAATAATTATAAGGGTATTGAGGCAAAATGACAGAGGAAAGCAGCCACGATAGGCTGCATTCCAGACAGTCACACTTAGTGCGTGAGGATATGATCAGGGATGTGACGCGCGCCGGTGAAGGCGAGGATTTCCGCAAGCTCAACTTTTATCGCCTCTTCCAAACGCGCTTCATGTTTGGCTCGGTCTAAGTCGAGTCGCATGCGCTCATTCTTTTTCAATCCCTTCCTTGCCTCACCGCGAGGGGTATCTTTTACCGCCTCATACAGTTCAAACAAGGCCGGGTAGCTGCTATCAAACGCAACCCGTTTATCGCCTTGTAGATGATCCATGATCATGTAAAGACGGATCGCAGCCTCCGATAAATCGCATTGATTCTGTAGTGCGGCAAACGCAATCACATCAACACTCTCAATGATTTTGTCATTGCGTTGGATGATCGCTGCCTCTTTCATCTCGGCTTGCCACTTGGTTTGTCGCTTTAACTTCGCCAGCAATACGCCTGCGTAAACCGATAGCGCTAAAATAATGAGCGCCCCAAGTCCTGCCAATATCCAGATCCACTCCTGCACCGGTTACTCCTTGTTAATCGTCCTGTTGCTCAAATTTAGCCAGCAGGTCGTCGTCATCATCCAACTCGTTATCGTCGGCAAGCAGGCCCAGTTTCTCCATCAGCACCTCAATCCGATCCAACTTCTCATCCACATAAGCTTGTAAACCCGCCCCTAATTTCTCGCCATTTTCGATTCTATCCAACAACACGTTCAATTGTGGATCTTGCTCAAGCTTGGCTAGCTCTTGCTCTGGTGTGAGCTTGGGTTGCTTAGATTTTTCTGCATCCGTACCCAATGGGATCGGCTTTTTACTGCCTATGCGCGGGTCTTTTTTGCCACCGCTGCGACGCACTTGCTTGTTGTCTTCTTCTGAATGACGCGAGCCGGCTTTTTTGCCTTTACGCTTTTTTTGCTTTTTCAGCATTCGCGCAATGCGGTCTTGCTCGTTCTGATTCTTATCTACGTATTGCGCCGGGCCTTCCGATCCTACGCGGCGCGTTTTCTTTTTACGCGTCATGACTCTGGTTTCCTCATTAAAATTACGTCGTTGCCGATAAACGTCAGTTCCAACCCCGCTTGGTGAGCTAAAAACTGGAATGTATATCGGCTAAAAAAGCTGACATGCGTCAGATCATTCTTATAGTGCCAGCGTGAAAAAGCGTCTGGATCTTTAACCAGCTTGGTCATGATGCCCAAGTAACCCCCCGGCTTGAGCATCGACAACCACTGCTGCCATTGCACCTTTGGCCAATAGAAATGCTCGATGGCCTCCGTACAGGTAATAAAGTCATAATGTGCATCCAGTACGTCGGTTTGTGGCGCATAGAAGGGATCATAGCAGGCGACATCATGCCCTGCGTCTCGCAGCATACTGGCCAAGACAGGCCCAGGACCACAACCAAAATCTAATCCCTTTGCTGGCACCGATAAGCGGTCGAGTAAAGGGTTGATCACGCGCGATAAAAAACGCTGATAACCGTCATCCTCAGGGTGATTTTGGTGTAAGTCATAGATAGCTTTCTCATTTTCAGGCGCGAGCAATGCCTGGCGCTCAACAAACACCAACGCGCACGCCGCGCACTGAAGGTACGCTCTGCGTTTGTCGGTATGATAAAGATGGGTTGTTGTGTGCTCACATAAAGGGCAATGCTGCATATCATTCATCTATGCCAAAAGCTGGCGCGAATGTAGCAGAAAGTGGGTCAATAAAAAAGCGACAGGCATAAAGCCTGTCGCGTATCGCGCTTGCGATAATAAGCGGATAGTGTCCGTCCTGGTACCTTGTTCATCCCTGACTCATGGCGCTTGGCGCCTTAGTATCAACGTCCTGTTATCGTGGGTCGCATACCTGCGTGTCAGTCGCTTCCTGCGTCCTTGTCGTTCGACACCCACCACACATCCTGTGTCACGTCGTCCTTGTGCGCCTACCTTGGCAACATCCACATCCTGTGGTCAGACCGTCCTGGTGCTCATGTGCCTTGCTTGGCTCAATCACTTGTCCTTAAGACCAACGTCCTGTTGATAGTGGTAGCATATCGCAATGAGCGCGACTGCCTAGAATGCCAGCCATAAAACATTGAATCAGGAAACAAGACACAGAGGTAACTGACTGATTTTAAATGAACATAAAATATGTCTTTCAAAAAATGACGTGTTTTTCTTGCAAGAGAATAGCCAATCTCTTACGCAGAAGGTCGCCGTTGTCGCTATCAGTGATGTGCTGACAAAATGCGTGCCAAGCGTCATAGACTGTCGCATAAATGGAAGAGATAAAAAAAACGGTGGCGTACATTACGCCACCGTTTTCGTTGGACAGCTCGGTTATTAGTGGAGCCCGCCTAAGTAGTTAGACAGTGCATCAATTTCCTTGTCCGTCAGTTTCGCCGCAACCGAGCGCATCATTTTGTTCATATCATTATGACGCTCTCCGGCACGGAACATTTTCAACTGACTGGCTAGATACTTCGCAGGCTGGCCAGAAATTTTCGGGAAACCAGAAGAAGGGGTGCCATTCCCGCGAGGACCATGACAGGCTGTACAGGCTGCAATACCGCGCTCCGGATCGCCCGCCATGTAGAGCTGACGGCCTACTTCGATGGCCGTTTCGGGCGTGGTGCCAGGCTTGGGTGTTAAGGTTGCATAGTAAGCCGCTAAGTCTGCCATGTCCTGCTCAGAGAGCGGTGCCACCATACCAGCCATCACAGCGTTATAACGCCCCTGCTCACCGCCGCTTTGCGCGCCGAGCTTAAATTCTTTCAGTTGTTTCTCTAGATAGTTGGCGTGCTGACCCGCCAAGTTTGGGTAATCAGGCAAAACACTGTTACCGTCAGCACCGTGACAGGCGACACAGGTATTGGATTTTGCTTTGCCCGCTTCAGCATCTCCTTGGGCCCAGACTGAAGTGCTGGCGAGGAGAGTCAATATTAGCGCTAATTTCTTCATGACATTCCGTTTATAATTATCAAGCTTCCAGTACCACTACTTAGTTACCGTCATGGTACAATTACCGATCAAAAACCGAGCACGGTTATTTTACACAAATTCACACAAAAGTAATCAGTCTACTACACCAAGACGAGACGGAGTTAACAGTGGAGCAATCACTTAATTACCGTAACACCCAGTTTGTTACCAGCGCACCCGACATTCGCCATCTTCCTGATAATACGGGGATAGAGATTGCGTTTGCTGGCCGTTCCAACGCCGGTAAGTCTAGCTCCCTTAACCGTCTTTGTGACCAAAAGAGCCTAGCAAAGACCAGTAAGACACCCGGGCGCACACAATTAATTAACCTCTTTAAAGTGGACGAAGGGTGTCACATTGTCGACCTACCTGGTTATGGTTATGCCCAAGTCCCGTTGGAAATGAAAGAGAAGTGGCAGCGTTCACTGGGGGAATATTTACAAAAACGTGATCAACTTGGCGGATTAGTGGTCTTGATGGATATTCGTCATCCGATGAAAGACTTGGATCAGCAACTGATTTACTGGGCGGTTGAATCTCACTTACCGGTGTTAGTGCTACTGACCAAAGCCGACAAATTGAAATCAGGGGCACGTAAGCAGCAACTGATGAAAATCCGCGAAGCGTCACTGGCCTTTTGCGGGGATGTTGAGGTCGAGTTGTACTCATCGCTCAAAGGGATGGGCGTCGACAAATTGCGCCGTAAACTAGACGCTTGGTATCAACAAACACCCCCGGTGATCGCAGACGACCCACAGCCAACCGATTAACCCTCTTGGACGGGTAGGGCCCACCTGTCGCTTACGCAGATAAAAAAAAGCCGACCCTCAATACGAGAGTCGGCGAATCTTTGTGCGTAAGCGAGCTCAATCAGCCCCCATAGACACATAAAGAACAAGAAGCTGTGCGCATTATAACCAAGCCTCCAGCCATAATTAAAGTAATTACTCTAATTTTTTTGAAAAGAATGGGATGATGCGAATCAGCAAAACACAAAAAAGGCAGTGGCAGGGTCGACTCATCGCGTTGACGATTAGCCAATAAAAAAAGCCCCAGTCAGTATCCTGACTGGGGCTGCTGAATCAGCCAAATCCAATAACGTGAAACAAAAGGTCTGAAAGATAGAACATCTTACCTCTGTACCCTACGTTGTTAACTGTATATCAATCACTCAGTATTGAAAAGTATCTTACGTAATTTTTTTTCATAAAAATAAGGCGGTTTAGAGTAAAAACGCCAAAGATCAGGTGGATAGTGACCAAAAAAAAGCCGATAAAAATATCGGCTTTCGGTATAAAACGACAGAAAGGTCAATAAAAACCCTGAACTTAGTGGGCTTCTCCCCAGTTATCTCCGAAACCGGCTTCGGCAATCAAAGGGACATCCAAGTCAGCCGCTGATGCCATCAATTTCCGTACTTGGCTTTCAACTTTGGACATTGATGACGTTTTGACTTCCAACACCAGTTCATCGTGAACTTGCATCACTAGGCGAGCATCATCCGCCGCATTGGCTTGAATCCATTGATCAACCAGTATCATCGCACGCTTGATAATATCGGCGGCGGTTCCTTGCATCGGCGCATTGATTGCCGCGCGCTCTGCCCCTTTACGACGCATGCCATTACGCGATTTAATTTCTGGCAAATAGAGGCGACGACCAAAAATGGTTTCCACATAGCCTTTTTCCGCTGCTTGTTCACGGGTGCGGTCCATGTAGGCCTTCACGCCTGGATAACGCTCAAAGTAAGTATCCATATAGCTTTGTGCTTCATGGCGACCAATCCCTAATTGACGAGATAAGCCAAAGGCACTCATGCCATAAATCAGGCCAAAGTTGATTGCTTTGGCGCGGCGACGCTGTTCACTGGTGACTTCATCGAGGCTTACCCCCATCACTTCCGCTGCGGTGGCGGCGTGAATATCTTTGCCCTCACGGAAGGCTTCTAGCAAGGCTTTATCACCGGATAAGTGCGCCATAATCCGCAATTCGATTTGCGAGTAATCGACCGCCAAAATGGTGTGATCCGGTTCCGCGGTGAAGGCTTCTCGAATACGGCGACCCTGTTCGTTACGAATAGGGATATTTTGTAAGTTCGGATCGGTGGACGATAAGCGCCCTGTTGCAGTAACGGCTTGATGATACGAGGTATGCACGCGGCCGGTTTGCGCATTGATCATGCGCGGCAACTTGTCCGTATACGTCGATTTGAGTTTTGCCAACCCACGGTATTCCAGAATCCGCGCTGGCAGCGGGTAATCGAGAGAGAGCTCTTGCAGCACTTCTTCATTGGTTGAGGGGCTGCCTGATGGGGTTTTCTTTACCACCGGCAGGCCCATTTTCTCAAACAAAATCGCTTGTAGTTGCTTGGGCGAGCTTAAGTTGAACTCCTCACCAGCAATCTCAAACGCTTCACGCTCAAGCTCAATCAAGCGAGTATGTAGCGCCTCTGATTGGGTCGCCAGCTTGTCTTTGTCGATTAGCACACCATGACGTTCCATACGCGACAACACGCTGACTAACGGCATCTCATAGCACTCAAAAATGGTTTTCAGTTTCTCGTCACTGGTGACTTTACCAATCAGGTATTGGTGCAAACGCAACGTAATATCGGCATCTTCCGCCGCATAAGGTGCCGCTTGCTCAAGAGGAATTTGATTAAAGGTCAGTTGTTTCTTGCCTTTCCCCGCTATCTCTTCAAAGCTGATGCAGGTGTGCTGCAAGTAGCGCTCAGCGAGGCTGTCCATGTCATGGCGTCCCGCCACACTGTTATAGACGTACGACTCGAGCATGGTGTCATAGGCAATCCCTTTTAAGGTGATCCCGTGACGCGCAAACACACTGGCATCATATTTCAGATTCTGGCCAACTTTCGCCGCTGAAGGGTCTTCCAACCAAGGGCGTAACACCTCCAGCACTTCATCCAGCGATAACTGCGCGGGCGCTTCCAGATAATCATGAGCCACGGGTACATAGGCCGCTTCACCTGGCGCGACGGCAAATGAAATCCCAACCAGATTGGCTTCCATATAGTTGAGACTATCGGTTTCGGTATCGACCGCCACCACCTCAGCATCACGAATTTTCTTCAGCCAAGTGTCTAGTGCGTCCCGCGTTAATAGCGTTTGGTAGCCACTACGGTCAATCGTGGCCGCTTGCGAGATAGGTTCATCAGACACCACTTCTTCCGGCGCATCACCTTCATCCAGCTCTTTGAGCCAGCGGCGGAATTGCAAATCACGATACATGGTCACCAAGGTGTCATTATCAGGCGCTTGCTTGACCAGCTGTTCAGGGGTGAAATCGAGCGCTACATCCAATTTAATCGTAGCGAGTTGATATGACAGGTAAGCGGCTTCTCGATGCTCAGTCAATTTCTTCGCCATGCTTTTGGCACCGCGGAAGCTGAGCTCAGCAATCTTATCAAGGTTGGCGTAAATATCGTCCAAGCCACCTAGATTGGCAATCAACGCGGTCGCGGTTTTATCGCCCACACCCGGTACGCCAGGAATATTATCGACTTTGTCGCCCATCAGAGCCAGATAATCAATAATATGCTCAGGGCCGAAACCATACTTCTCACGCACCGCCTCAGGATCCATCACCACATTAGTCATGGTGTTGATTAAGGTGACATGCTCATCCACCAACTGCGCCATGTCTTTATCACCCGTACTGATAAGCACCGGCATCCCCGCTTTCGAGGCTTGAGTAGCGAGCGTGCCGATAACATCGTCGGCTTCCACGCCCTCTACCGCCAGTAAAGGCAAGCCCATCGCGTTGATAATCTTGTGCAAAGGTTCAATTTGCCCGCGTAGATCCTCTGGCATCGGTGGACGGTTGGCTTTGTACTGCTCGTACATGTCGTCACGGAACGTCTTCCCTTTGGCATCAAAAATCACCGCCACATGCGAATGCGGGTACTGTCGCAACAGGCTGCGCAGCATATTCACCACCCCAAACACCGCGCCAGTGGGTTCGCCTTGGCTATTAGTGAGATTGGGAGACGCATGGTATGCCCGGTAAAGATACGAAGAGCCATCCACAAGGATTAACGGATTGTCGGGAAGAGTTGCCATATCAGAATCTTGATCGCCAGTTAAACACGTTAGCCGTTAAGCATGCCACGAGTCTCGACCCCTGTTAACCATGGTTTTTCCCACAAGGTCGCCAATCTGTGGATAACTTTGTTGGTAATTATTTTATAGGATTTTGATTTTGTCTAAACAAGCATGAAAAATGGATTTTTTATTAAATAAAAACATCAACTTAAATAAAAAACCAGGATCTAGATCTTGATCGAAAAAGGATCCTGTGGTGTGGAAAAAGAAATCGCTATCGGTGTCAAAGGTTGCAGAGAAAGTCATCACAAACTGCGGAGATAATCACCAATTTATCTTGCGATCTTGACTACTATTTCGCATAAGCCCTTGGCCAATGCGACACTGTCAAACGCCATTAAGCGTAGACGATGCTTTATGCATTGCCCACTCTGATTGCAATATTGTAAATGCCGATACAAGGAGAGCGTCATGAAAAAGGTTGCTGTGATCTTATCTGGCTGCGGCGTGTTTGACGGTGCCGAGATCCAAGAAACTGTGTTATCCCTACTTGCCCTTGAGCAAAACGATGCCCAATGGCAGTGCTTTGCGCCAGATATCGATCAGCACCATGTCATTAACCATCGTACTGGCGAGGCGATGAGCGAAACGCGTAATGTGCTCACTGAAGCCAGCCGCATTGTACGTGGAGATATTCTTCCGCTGACCGATCTGAACGCCGATGACTTCGACGCCTTACTGGTTCCCGGGGGCTTTGGGGCAGCGAAAAACTTGTCGGATTTTGCCTACAATGGCGATCCGGTTCAGGTGCACCAAGATATGTTTGCGGTGTGTCAGGCCTTTGCCCGTTCCGAGAAGCCTGCTGGCTATATGTGTATTGCCCCTATTATGATCCCGCAGATCTACCCGAAAGGCGTCAAAGGCACCATTGGTAATAAGCCCGATATCGCCGCCGCCTTTAATCGTATGGGCGGTGAACATATAGAGTGTCCGGTATCGGATTATGTGTTAGACCAACGTCACCATCTGCTTTCCACCCCCGCCTATATGCTCGCGACATCCGTCACTGGTGCGGCCGTTGGCATCAATCGTATGGTAAAAAAATTGGTTGAGCTCGCCTAAGCCACGCTCATCCACAAAGAGACAAAGAAGAGAAAAGAAAAAAGCGACGCCGAGATGGGCGTCGCTATAACAAGTGAGCGCAAAATCAAAGCTGTCTTAGTAACAGTTTGCTGGCCCCAATACACTGGAAGCAATGTGAGCAATGTCGTGCCTTCAGCGCTGAGCATGTGGGCTTGGCCCTGAAGACAAGTTAACAATAACCATTCTCATTACCGTTTTCAACACTTAATTGAGAATATTTTTCATTTGTTGATCTTGTGCGCAGACTCTCTCATTGTCATCAAACTGTCATTGCACCCACAGCCATCACACCAACAACCCGGGTTCGAAAAGCCCTTGCCCAGAAAAGAAAAAAGCGACACCCCGAGAGGTGTCGCCTAGCAAAAATAGGCTAACTTAATCACTGTCTGATAAGCGCCCCGCTAATACACTGGAAGCAATGTGAGCAATGTCGTGCCTTCAGGGTTAAGCATGTGGGCTTGCCCTGAGTGCAAGTTAATAATAACCATTCTCATTATCGTTCATCAAGAAGAAAATGCGATTATTTTGCATTCACTGCTCAATTATTGATCTGCTTCTCAAAATAAAGGCGATAGTCAGCAGGCTGACCCTTTTCCTCCAACGCCACAATCTGATAACCATGACAAACCAGCATACAAACCATCGCGGTAAAGCGGTTGCGTGATTTAACCGCAAGCGTTTGATAACCCGACTCATCAACCCACGCTTCTTGAGCCTTGAGTAGCGCTTTCGCCACCCCTTTGCCACGGGCCGCTTTGGTCACTCCGCCGAGCCAGCTATAAAACTGGGTCTCACTGGTGGCATAGCCTATTTTCGCCCCCACAGGCTCACCGTGTAGATATCCCACCAATACCAATGCCGTGCGTCCGGCTAATCGCGCGTGGCATTGCTCCAAGGATACACCCGCATCCAACTCGGGCACGCTGTTAAGCACCGTTACCGCCTCCTCTAAGTGCCCAGCACGAATTTCCATCTCACCTCCCCGCATTGATGTAAAAAAAGAGCCGCGATGCGACTCTTTATTCTGCTACTAATTAGGACGTTTGCTGTACCGTCGCCGATGGCGTCACCTGTGTGATTCTTCGAATAATCAAGTTGAGTAACACTCCATACATAGGAATAAACAGCCCCAAGCTAATAATCAGCTTAAAGGCATAGTCTACCAAGGCAATTTCAACCCAATGCTCGGCCATAAAAGCATCCTGGCTTTGGTAAAACGCAATCGCAAAGAACGCGAGCGTGTCTGACGCATTACCAAACAAGGTAGAACAACTCGGCGCGACCCACCATTGGCGTTGCTGGCGTAACCGGTTAAACACATGAATATCTAAGATCTGGCCGAGCAGATAAGCCATAAAGCTGGCAATCGCAATTCGCGCAACGGTGAGATTAAACGTACCCAGCTGTTCCATGCCTTGATAGCTGCCTTGGTAAAACAAGACGGATAATACGTAAGAAATCAGCAGCGAAGGTACCATGACCAGCAAGATAATACGGCGTGCCAATGCTGGACCATAGATCCTGACCGTTAAATCCGTCGCCAAGAAAATAAACGGAAAGGTAAACGCTCCCCACGTGGTATGAAACCCCCATACCGTAAAGGGTATCTGCACCAAGTAGTTGCTGGAGGCAATGATCAGTAAATGAAAAATCACGAGGTAGCCCAGCGCTTTACGCTGCTGAGCAAGAGAAAAGTGGCTCATAGTGCACCTTTTTGTTATTGGGGGCGAGGGAACCCAAAAAACTTAGCTACCTGTCTGCAGGTAGCGCGAGGTGGCGAATTATACAGCAATCAATCGACGGTGCCAGTGCAATTTAGAGAGGCGGATGACGCGTCCACCAGCGATGTAAAAACGCAATCACCTCATCGCCGTCGCTGTCCAACGGCTCCAACCACACGCTCTGGGTATAATGCGCCGCTTTGAGCATTAGCCGAGTGCCTTCAAAATCAATCAGCCAGGTCATCATGTCCGCGTCTTGTTGCCGCTCAAGCACAGAGGCTGCGAGGGTGTCTAACAATGGCTGACAGACTTCTTTAGCATTATCCGCATCAAGCTGCGGCTGATAAAACGCCAAGGCGCCGTCGGACGCCATCAGTTGCCAGTTACTCGGCGCCATAACCAAATTCACTTACACTAAGATGATCATCAATTAAGTCCAAAAACGCATCGCCGAATTTTTCTAGCTTGCGCTGCCCCACGCCACTCACCGCCAGGAGCTCTGCTTGAGATGACGGCAGCATCTCGGCCATTTCCATCAAACTGGCATCGTTAAATACCACGTAAGGCGGAATATCTTCTTCGTCAGCAATGGCTTTCCGTAACTTACGCAGCTTGGCAAACAGTTTTTTATCGTAATGGCGCTGGCTCAGCTTGTTGGCTTTGGTGCGAGGGCTGAGGCCAATACGCGGCACCGCCAGCTCGAGGGCAATCTCGCTGCGCAGCAATGGTCGCGCTTGTTCGGTCAACTGCAGCACCGAACTACGGGCAATGTTTTGCACCAGATAACCGCGGTGGATCAATTGGCGAATAATACTCACCCAGTATTCATGGCTCCACTCTCGCCCGATGCCATAGGTAGAGAGCTTGTCGTGACCATGATCTTTAATGCGCTGATTTTGCATCCCGCGCAACACTTCCACCACATATCCAACCCCGAAGCTTTGGTTAACACGGTACACGCACGACAGCGCTTTTTGTGCTTGTTCGGTGCCATCAAAATGGGTGGGTGGGTCGAGACAAATATCACAGTTGCCACAAGGGGTTTGGCGATTCTCGCCAAAGTAGTTTAGGAGCACTAAACGGCGACAGGTTTGCGCTTCAGCAAACGCGCCCATCGCGGTCAGTTTATGACTTTCGACCTGCTTTTGGGGCCCATCCGGCTTTTCTTCCAAGCAGCGATGGAGCCATCCCATGTCGGAGGGGTCATACAACAACACCGCTTCAGCCGGTAATCCATCTCGCCCTGCTCGGCCGGTTTCTTGGTAGTAAGATTCAATATTGCGCGGCACATCATAGTGCACCACAAAGCGGACATTGGGCTTATTGATCCCCATCCCAAATGCCACGGTCGCCACCACAATGTTGACATCGTCACGTTGAAACGCCTCTTGCACAGAGCCGCGCGCCTCAGTGCTCATTCCCGCATGGTAGGCAGCGGCGAGCATATTGTTATCACACAGTTTTTGAGTGACCTGCTCAACCCGCTTGCGACTATTACAATAAACAATCCCAGACTGACCACGCAGGCCAGTCAGAAACTGCACCAATTGCGCCAAGGGCTTGTGCTTTTCCAGCAAGGTGTAGCGAATGTTAGGGCGGTCAAAGCTACCCAGATGCACCAAGGGATCGTGCAGAGCAAGGCGGGATAAAATATCCTCGCGCGTGGTGGCATCGGCGGTGGCTGTCAGCGCCATCACAGGCACATCAGGAAAGTGCTGTTTGAGCTGGCCTAAAGAGGCATATTCGCGGCGAAAGTCATGGCCCCATTGGGAAATACAGTGCGCTTCGTCGACCGCAATCAACGCCAGTTGCCACTCGGTTAAGCGATGGATAAAGTCGCGCCCTAACGCGCGCTCAGGCGACACATAGAGTAGCTTCACCTCCCCCTGATTTAACGTGCGCAAGGTGTCCGCTTGCGCCTCAGGCGTCATCGCTGAGTTTAAACACGCCGCGGCAACACCATTGGCATTAAGCTGGTCAACCTGATCTTTCATCAATGAAATCAAAGGTGAAATCACCACGGTCAAGCCAGTGCGCACCAACGCAGGGATCTGATAGCACAGTGATTTCCCGCCCCCGGTCGGCATAATCACCAAGGCGTCACGCCCCGCAATCGCCGCATCAATCACCGCTTGCTGACCCTCGCGGAACTGGTGATAACCAAACACCGCTTTGAGTACCTGATGGGCAGGACTCATGGCAGGATCAGCGGTAGCGACGTCAGTCGCGGTTGACGCATCGGCATGGGCGGGGGTGGCGGACATAATCAAGCTCATTACTCAAACTGGCGCTCATTCTACCGACACCCCGTAAGCGATGAAACCCTGAGCACAGAGAAAGGTGCTTGCGCCCGCCCTTACAACTTGTTACATCTAGGCAACATGCACACGTTGGTGTTCATCCCTGACCGACACTTATAACGAGACTGCGCTGTGATTCCTGATCCAAAACGTACACGTCAAGGCGTGTTATTGGCCCTTGCGGCCTATATTATGTGGGGTATCGCCCCCATGTACTTTAAAACGGTCAACCATATTCCGGCGCCGGAAATTTTAGCGCACCGGGTATTGTGGTCGTTTGTTTTTTTGGCATTACTGCTTTTTTTCACCCGTCGTTTTTATCAGCTCAAGCCGATTGTCCGCGCGCCGAAAAAGCTGTTGATGTTGATGCTCACCTCTTGCTTTATTGGCTGTAATTGGCTGATTTTTATCTGGGCGATTGTCAATAACCGCATGCTAGATGCCAGCCTTGGCTACTACATTAATCCACTGGTGAACGTAGCGCTGGGGATGATCTTTCTTGGTGAGCGTTTCCGCCGTCTACAGTGGCTTGCGGCTGCGCTGGCGTTGGTAGGGGTATTGGTACAACTGATCACCTTTGGTTCACTGCCTTGGATTGCGTTGGTGCTGGCCACCAGTTTTGCGATTTACGGCTTACTGCGCAAAAAAATCAATCTCCCTGCGGTGCCGGGTTTGTTTGTGGAGACCTGCACACTCTTGCCCGTTGCGCTGATTTATCTGTGGCAGTTTGCCGATACACCCAGCGCCAACCTGCTCGATAATCCCATCAACCTGAATATGCTACTGGCCGCTGCCGGTTTGATCACGACGGTGCCTTTACTGTGCTTTACCGGCGCCGCCACCCGCTTACCCTTGACGGTATTGGGCTTTTTCCAATATATCGGCCCCAGCTTAATGTTTTTACTTGCCGTCGGCTTGTATGACGAACCCTTTACCCCAGATAAAGCCACCACCTTTGCCTTTATTTGGGCCGCCTTGGCGATATTTAGCTTTGATGCCTATCGAGCTAAGCGCCAGCAAGAAGCCAAGATAGAGACCACTCCTTTGTCAGCAGGAAAATCAGGATGAATGAGTTCGCTATTCTCGCCACGCTGGCGGGGGTGCATATGGTTGCGCTGCTCAGCCCCGGGCCCGACTTTGCCTTGGTGCTCCAAAATGCGACCCGTTATGGCCGTGCCACTGGCTTAGCGATCGCACTAGGGTTATCGCTCAGTATTTTGGCGCACACAATACTGAGCATTACCGGCATCAGCCTGTTGGTGCATCAGCACCCACAACTGTTTATGTGGGTGCAGGTGGCCGGGGGCAGTGTGCTGATGTATTTAGGCCTTAGCGCCATTAAAGGCTTGCTCGCCGCCACCACAGCACCGGCGCAAACCGCCAATGATGCGCCTGCGGTACGCGGCCAAAAACAGGCCTTTTGGAAAGGGGTGCTGACCAACCTTTTTAACCCTAAAGCCTTGGTGTTTTTTATTTCGTTGATGAGTACCTTGGTGCCGGCGAGCATGTCTGCCAGCGGCAAAGCCATGGCCGTGGCGGTCGTGTTCCTACTCTCATTAGGCTGGTTTTCTTCGCTTGCCTGGCTGCTATCAGGCAGTCGCGTACAGCAAGTGCTCACCAAAGTCGCCCCGGTTATCGATGGCCTGTGTGCGTTGTTGTTTTTGCTGCTAGGTGGCGCGGTCGTTTGGCAAGCTGGCGTGTTCGGCTAACACCGCGGCCGAAAAGCGCAGGTGATTGGATAAATACCAACACGCCCAGCCGAGGCTGGGCGTTTTTTGGCGTTAACCGGTCGAGCTTAAAGCGCTTCCAGTTTGGCGTACTGAGTCACCAACCACTTAATCCCTTCCCCATTAAAGGCAACTTGCACGCGGCTTTGTCCGCCACTGCCTTCAAAGTTGATGATGGTGCCTTCACCAAATTTAGGGTGTTGAACCCGCTGACCCAAACTAAACCCGGTTTGGTTAAAGTTCTCCTGAGTCTGCGTTTTGGAAAAACGACCACCGCTTGCGGCAGGGCGTGAGACATTGGCACGCATCCGCACTTCTTCCAAGCAGGCCTCGGGCAGCTCACGAATAAAGCGCGAGATCTTATGGAACATGTCTTTGCCGTACACACGGCGCATTTCTGCGTAGGTCAGATAGAGCTTTTCCATCGCTCGCGTCATGCCGACATAGCAAAGGCGACGCTCTTCTTCTAAGCGGCCCGCTTCTTCGGCTGACATCTGGCTGGGGAACATACCCTCTTCCACCCCGACCATAAAGACTAAGGGGAATTCGAGGCCTTTGGCACTGTGTAAGGTCATCAATTGGACCGCATCATCAAACTCGTCCGCTTGGCCTTCACCGGCCTCAAGGGCGGCGTGGGCCAAGAACGCCGACAGCGGTGTCATCCCTTCCGCTTCCGCCTCTTCAGGAGGCGTAAATTGGCGCGTAGCCGTCACCAACTCTTCCAAGTTATCGACACGCGCTTGCGCTTTTTCACCTTTTTCTTGCTCGTACATGGCGCGCAAGCCGGAGTGACGGATCACCGCATCGGTTTGTTGATACAGTGCCATGTCACGAGTGTCATCTTCTAGCGCATTGACCAGCTCGATAAACCGGCCCAGCGCATTGGCTGCGCGTCCTGCCAGTGCTTTTTCTGCCAAGATTTGCTCGGCCGTGTGCCATAAGGTTTGGCCACGATCGCGCGCCGCGCCACGAAGCGTCTCAAGGGTGCGATCACCAATCCCCCGAGTGGGCGTGTTTACCACCCGCTCAAACGCCGCATCGTCATTGCGATTCGCCATCAAACGTAAATAGGCCAGCGCATCTTTGATTTCCTGACGTTCGAAAAAGCGCATGCCGCCGTAGATACGATAAGGGAGACCGGCTTGAATTAAGGCTTCTTCCAGCACCCGAGATTGGGCGTTGTTGCGGTATAAAATCGCGCTGTCGGTGAGCGCGCCGCCTTCGTCTTGCCAGGTTTTGATTTTCCCGACCACAAAACGCGCTTCATCCAGCTCATTAAAACCGGCATACACAGAGATGGGCTCACCCTCTTTGCCCTCGGTCCACAGGCTTTTGCCCATCCGGTCGGCATTGTTTTCAATCAGGGTGTTCGCCGCTTGCAAAATCGTACTGGTTGAGCGGTAGTTTTGCTCCAAACGAATGGTCTGCGGGGTGGTGAAATCATCCAGAAAACGCTGAATATTTTCGACTTTCGCGCCACGCCAACCGTAAATGGATTGGTCGTCGTCCCCCACAATCATCACATGCGCCTGTTGGCCCGCCATCATGCGCAACCAAGCATATTGGATGTTGTTGGTATCTTGGAACTCATCCACCAAAATGTGCTGGAAACGCGCTTGGTAGTGTTCGCGGATCACCGCTTTATCGCGCAATAACTCTAACGTTCGCAGCAAGATCTCGGCAAAATCCACCAAACCGGCGCGATCACAGGCTTCTTGATAAGCCTGATAAATCCGCAGCCAAGTACTTTCAACCGGATCATGGCGGGTATCAATGTGCTTGGGGCGCAAGCCTTCATCTTTTTTGCCATTGATGTACCAACTCGCTTGCTTGGCGGGCCAGTGTTTTTCATCCAAGTTTTGCGCTTTAATTAACCGACGTAGCAAACGCTGCTGATCGTCTGAATCAAGAATTTGGAAGTCTTGTGGCAGGTTGGCGTCCAAATAGTGGGCACGGAGAATACGATGGCAAATGCCGTGGAAGGTGCCACACCACATGCCAGAGGCGGTGCCTTGCATCAATTGCTCGATACGGCCGCGCATTTCCGCTGCCGCTTTGTTGGTGAAGGTGACCGCCATCACCGAGAACGGCGATGCCTCTTCGACCCGCATCAGCCAAGCCATACGATGAACCAGCACCCGGGTTTTACCACTGCCAGCACCTGCCAACACCAAATGGTTGCCGAGCGGCGCGGCCACGGCTTCACGCTGTTTGTCGTTGAGTCCGTCAAGAAGAGTTGATACGTCCATCGCCACCTGCCATTTTACTGGGTATTTATACACTGGTTAGCGATTATACCAGCTCGCCACTAAATTGCGCGCCCGATCCCGACGCAACTTTTTTAAACAATAATTCAGCAGGTTAGCCACCAGCACGCAAAAAATCGCTTAAGTGGTGAAAGATTGCGCAGTGTTTTCCTATCTTGGTTTATATGCCCACCACCAATCAGTGGGCTGATAACACCAACACGGAACAAGAAGAGGAAGCATGATGAAACATACTAACCTAGCGGTTGCCGCCGCTGTCACAGGATTGCTGGCCGTAGGCGCGACCACACTCACTAGCGCACCGGCCCATGCGGCAGAAAAAGAAAAATGCTATGGCGTCGCCAAAGCCGGACAAAATGACTGCGCCACCAACACTAGCTCCTGCGCGGGCACCTCCACCGAAGACGGCCAAAAAGATGCGTTTGTGATGGTACCAAAAGGCTTGTGCGATCGCTTAGCCGGCGGCAGTACCTCGTCATCGTGATATGGCGCGCCCGGGCTAACCCCGGGCTTTGTCATTTGACCACAAGGAGCAACCATGGATGAGGCAACCGTTTTGACCGGCGTGGGGCTCAGACAACCACATCTCGCCTACTTCGACCAATATCGCCCAAAGCTTGGCTGGTTAGAAATTCACAGTGAAAACTATTTCCGTCCCCACCGTCCTGCCTTCTCAACCCTGATGCGGTTACGTGAGGATTACGCCATCAGCTGTCATGGCGTGGGGCTGTCGCTGGGGAGCGACGAGCCGCTTGATCGGGCACATTTAGACAAATTGTGTACACTGGTCAAACACGTCGAGCCACTGTTTGTGTCTGACCATTTAAGTTGGAGCCGGATAGACGGGCAGCACTTTCACGATTTACTCCCCCTCCCTTACACCGAGCAGGCATTGCGGGTGTTTTGCACCAATGTGCAACAGGTTCAAGACGCGCTGCAGCGTCCTCTGCTGATTGAGAACCCATCGAGCTATTTAAGCTTTGCTCAGGGTGACTACCACGAATGGGACTTTCTCGCCGAAGTACACGCTCGCACGGGCTGCGATTTACTGCTCGATTTAAATAACGTTCATGTCAGCGCGTTTAACCATGATTTCAGCGCCAGCACCTACCTTGACGCGATTCCCGCCCATGCGGTGAAAGAAATTCACCTTGCTGGGTTTACCGTCAAACACACCCCCGCAGGAGAAATTTGGATAGACACCCATAACCAGCCGGTTAGCGAGGCAGTATGGACGCTCTATCAACAGTGGATTGACCGCCACGGCCCTCGCCACACCCTCATTGAGTGGGATACTGACTTGCCCGCACCCGAGCGATTGTTAGCAGAAGCGGCCAAAGCCCACCACCGACTAGCTCGACATAAGGAGGCGGTATGACGCTGGCAACCCTGCAGCAGGCCTTTGCTGCCACATTGCGAGATGACCCTCAGCCGCTGCCGATAAAAGACGGTCGCCTTGCCGCTGACAAACGATTGCAGATTTATCGTAACCATTATGTGGTCACCCTGACCGACACGCTAAAATGCGTGTATCCCAAGACCTGTGCACTACTGGGTGAGGCGTGTTTTGACGCGGTAGCGCGTCATCATGCGATGGTGCATCCCCCACAAACCGGGGTGATGGAAGACTATGGCGCACAGTTCGATGCGACCTTGCGCGCCCTACCCAATATTATCGAGGCCGTGCCGTGTTGCGCCGAGCTTGCCCGTTTTGAGTGGGCGCAAGTGGTGCTCACTCTCACCCCTCCCTCTCCGACGTTTGAAGGCAGCGCGCTCGCGTCGCTAAGCCCTGAGCAACAAGCGCAGGTTTGTTTACCGCTCAACCATCAAGCTCGTTTATTTGAAAGCGACTACGCAGTCAGTGACGTGTGGCAAGCGATCGCTACCGAGCAGTTCGAAGGCTTGGTGGTCGAGAAGCCGCAAGCTTTATTACTGGTTGCTAACCAAGACAAGGTGCATTGGTACGCGCTCAGTGCCCATCATGTCAGTGTGCTCAACGCCTGCCCCCATACACCATTAGGCGCGCTGTCAGAGACGCAACTTGCGTGTGTGTCTGAGCTCGCGGCCATGAATGCATTTACCACCCCAACGACTGCCTGCAATGCTAAGGAGTAAGCCATGTGGCTAACCACAATCAATCACACCTTCACTCGCGCGCTTACCCCACTGCAGCCGTTACTTCTGCTAATGGGTCGCGTCTACGTGGCGTGGATTTTTTTTCAATCTGGGCTGATCAAATACCAAAACTGGGACAGCACGCTATACCTGTTCGAGTATGAGTATCAGGTGCCGTTGCTGCCGTGGCAGCTGGCCGCGTATTTAGGGACCGCGGCGGAGCTGATTTTGCCAGTATTTGTTGCTTTGGGCCTGCTCGCACGCCCCATGACCTTGGCGTTATTTGTGTTCAACATTGTCGCGGTCGCTTCCTACCCACTGCTATGGGAGCGTGGCTATGATGACCACATTATGTGGGGCGTGATCTTATTGGTGGTCAGTGTGTGGGGGCCGGGTTGGCTTAACCTCGATAACTGGCTAGCCCGAAAACAAAGCGGCACCGGT
This sequence comes from Salinivibrio sp. VYel1, assembly GCF_009377945.1. NCBI lineage: Bacteria > Pseudomonadati > Pseudomonadota > Gammaproteobacteria > Vibrionales > Vibrionaceae > Salinivibrio > Salinivibrio sp. VYel1. Next base: position 60,170 of record NZ_RSAM01000015.1, read on the forward strand.
TAGCGGTGCCACTGCTGAATAAGGGTATCGAGCTCAGATAAATCGTCGATCGCCACATCCGGCAAGGTGCGCCCTTTATGCATCATGGGGGACTGGCGCTCTGGGCGGATCCAACAGGCTTGCATGCCCGCTTGGCGCGCCCCAGACACATCCGAGCTTAAGTGATCGCCCACATGTAAAATACGCGCCGGGGCGATGCCCAAGGCCTGCGCGGCTTTATCAAACATCTCTGGGCTCGGCTTGGCTGCCCCGTGTTCACCGGCACGGAAAATATGCTGGAAAAACGGCGTCAGGCCAATCGCATCGGTGTCGACGTTACCGTTGGTGATGGCCACCAATGGCAGTTTCTCGGACCAGGCTTTTAAGTAAGCCAAACTGTGCGCCGGCGGAGTAAAGTCACTGCGATATCCGCAAAAGAAGGTGGTCGCCGCTTGGGCTTGTGCGCGCGCCTTCTCCGCGGTTAAACCAACATGCTCACCGGCAAGCGTCAGCTGGGCAACCCGCATCGCGGTAACATCAAAGCGTTGGGCAGGGTTCTCATCACGGGCTTGGCGGCGAAATCCCGCAAGGGTGGCTTTATCAAGCGCGGCGAGCGGCGGGCAGTGCTCACTCAAATAGTCGTTTAGCGCCGCCTCCGCACGTGCGATCACCGGCCAGTTATCGTACAAGGTATCATCCAAGTCAAAACTCACCGCATCAAACGCGTTTAAGCGACGATAAAATTTCATATCACGACTCCGAGTTGTTTTTTTTACCTGCACGAGGTTTGCTAGCCTCTGTGCTGCGGGCACGGGGATGCGCCGCGTCATACACTTTCGCCAAGTGTTGAAAGTCCAAGTGGGTATAAATTTGTGTGGTACTTAAATCGGCATGGCCGAGCAGCTCTTGCACTGCGCGCAAATCCCCGGACGACTCCAGCATGTGAGTGGCAAAACTATGACGCAGTTTGTGAGGATTAATGTGGCTATTCACCGCCTGCTTTTGTCCCCACTCCGCCATACGTTTTTGCACGCTACGGTGCGAAATTCGCTGGCCAAGTTTAGAGATAAATAGCGCCTCTTCTGGCCCTTTGAGGAGCTGGTTACGCACTTTCAGCCAGTTCATTACCCAGGTTTTGGCCATGCCGGAAAAAGGCACGATGCGCTCTTTTTCCCCTTTACCGGTGACACGCAAATCCCCTTTACGTACCGAGACATCACGCACGTTTAAATCAACCAGCTCGGCTAAACGCAATCCTGCGCCATACATCAGCTCCATCATCGCCCGATCACGCACCGACAGCGGGTCGTCTTGATCCACCTCGAGCAGTTGATTCATTTCATCCACATCAAGGTTTTTCGGCAACTGACGCCCTTGCTTAGGCGCGGCGACCCCTTTGGCCGGATTAGCCGCGAGCTTCTCGGTGAGAACGAGGTAGTCGAAAAAGCTGCGCAGTGCGGACAGCCGCAACGCAATACTGCCCGGTTTAAGGCCATCGCGTTTGGCTTGGCTCGATATTTGTCGCACCCAATCCGCATCCACGTCTTGCCAATGGGCGATACCCCGCGCGGTCAGAAAGTCGACAATCTTATCTAACTGGCGCTGATAATTGCGTTGCGTATGGGCACTAAGGCCCCGTTCGCTGAGCTGATATTGATAAAAACGGTCAAGAGGGACCGTCAGTGAACGGGGAGCAGCTTGGTCAGGCGTTACCGCTGTCACTGACGCTCACCCTTTTTCGCCCATTGGCTGCATAATATGGCCAAGTGCGAGGCCAGCTGTTCGATAAAAAGGGTGTCCATGTCTGGCTGAAAGTGCCCGCCATCTGCGCTCGCAAAGCTCAACAGTCCCCACTCTTTGCCTTCCCCTTTAACCGGTACCAGCGCAAAAGAGCCTAGCTCCGGTGGCGTTGCCATCACCGCTTCCGCATCCACACGGCGCAAGCGCCCAAGATAGCAACGACGACCAGCAAAATGATGGCTTTTTAATTGATCCACCGCCTGACGCGGCATGGTCTGCAGCCCGTCGATAGGCGCATACACCCGTAAGCTAACGGTCAGTTGCAGTTGCTCGCTAAGTGCCGTTAACGCCGCTTGCACCGCCTGTGGCGTGTTGGCACGCAACAGTGCCTGATGCGCTTCAGCAAAAGCACGAAACAGCGCGTCGTTTTTCGCCCCTAGGCTCATCAGTTGGGTAATGTCTTCTTCCAACTCCGCCACCCGCTCACGCAGGCGCTTAAGTTGAATTTCCACCAGCGATACCGCGCCTTGCTCACCGTGTGGCACGGTCAGCTGCGTCAGCAAATCGCGATGGCGAATAAAAAAATCTGGATTGTCTTTTAAATACGCCGCCACCGCCTCGTCGCTCAGCGGCATGGTTTCCAGTGTCGAGGCTTCTACCCCATCATTCATAATTGCAATTGTCCATCAAATACATGTGTCGCTGGGCCTGTCATTGATAAGGGATGGCCCGGCCCGCGCCAGCGAATGCGTAGATCTCCACCGGGTAAACTCACCGTTACTTGCTCATCAAGCACGCCTTGTATAATCCCGACCGCAACCGCGGCACACGCGCCACTGCCACAGGCTTGGGTTTCGCCGGCACCGCGTTCGTACACTCTAAGCTTAATCGCATTGCGGGAAAGGATCTGCATAAAGCCGGCATTGACCCGCTCAGGGAAGCGTTCGTGACTTTCAAGTAGCGGTCCCAAGGTGTCCACGTCGGCGTGGTCGACATCCTCAACCACGGTCACCACATGCGGGTTGCCCATGCTCACGGCGCCGACAAACAAGGTCTGTTCCGCCACCCGCATCAAGTAGGTTTTTTCTTGTGAGTTGGCACGAAACGGAATTTTCCCCGGCGTGAATTCCGGCTCGCCCATGTTCACACGCACCTGATTGTCGTTTTCAATGTGCAGCAGCATTTTACCGGCTTGGGTGCTCACGCTGATCTGATGCTTATTGGTCAGGCCTTTCATTCGCACGAAACGCGCAAAGCAGCGCGCACCATTGCCACATTGCGAGACTTCCGATGCGTCAGGGTTAAAAATGCGGTAGTGGAAGTCTGTTTCGGGATCGTAGGGCGGCTCAACCACTAAAAGCTGATCAAATCCCACCCCACGATGACGATCGGCCAGACGCCGAATCAGATCCGGCGAAAAGAACGCGTTTTGCGTGACACAGTCAACCACCATGAAGTCGTTGCCCAGTCCGTGCATTTTTGCAAACTGTACCTGCATGCCAATCCTTATTCTGGTAGGCGCTGTTCAAGCTGCCATAACGACGCCAAGTTCTCGCGCTCGCGCACAAGGTGTGCCTGGTCGCCATCGACCATCACTTCGGCAGGACGGCAGCGTGAGTTATAGTTTGACGCCATCACAAAGCCATACGCGCCGGCTGAGCGCACCGCCAGCAAATCGCCTGCTTCTAACACCAGCGAGCGATTTTTACCTAAGTAGTCACCCGTTTCACACACCGGGCCAACCAAATCATAGGTTTGCGGTTCACCGTCGCGCGGCACCACAGGGATGATCTCTTGATAGGCTTGATACAGGGACGGACGAATTAAGTCGTTCATCCCCGCATCGATAATGGCAAAGTTTTTGTGCTCACTGTGCTTGAGGAATTCGACCTTGGTCAGCAACACCCCTGCATTGGCAGCAATCGCACGGCCCGGCTCAAAAATCAGCTCAAGATGACGATGATTGTCCAAACGCGCCAACAGCGCTTTGGCATATTCCGATGGCTGCGGCGGTTTCTCGTCGCTGTAGGTCACGCCTAAGCCGCCACCCACATCGAGATGGCGAATAGAAATGCCTTCATCGCCCAAGGTATCAATCAGCGCCAGCAAACGGTCAGTGGATTCAATAAAAGGCGCTAGCTCGGTTAACTGCGAGCCGATATGGCAATCAATACCTTCGACCTTAAGGTGTGGCAAGCTGGCCGCATAACGGAAGCTCGTCAGCGCTTGATCAAAGGCAATGCCAAACTTATTGTCTTTCAACCCGGTAGAAATATAAGGGTGAGTATTGGCATCCACATCGGGGTTAATACGCAGCGATATCGGCGCTTGCACACCCAACTCGCCCGCCACTTGGTTTAAGCGATCGAGTTCAGAGTGTGATTCCACGTTGAAGCACTTGATGCCTACTTCCAGCGCACGACGCATCTCTGCGGCCGTTTTGCCCACGCCAGAAAACACCACTTTCGCGGGATCACCACCGGCGACGAGCACGCGCTCAAGCTCACCTTGAGAGACAATATCAAACCCTGAGCCCAAGCGTGCCAGCACATTTAATACGCCAGTATTGGCGTTCGCTTTAACGGCATAACACACCAAATGCGGGTGGTCGTCCACGGCGCGGTCAAACGCGTGCCAATGGCGCTCAAAGGTGGCACGCGAGTATACGTACAAGGGCGTGCCGTGGTCGTGGGCCAGTTGGGTCAAGGGCAGTGATTCAGCCCACAGCTGGCCGTCGTCCTGATAATTGAAATAGTCCAAGGTGCTCTTCCCTGTCGTCGTTGGTTATTGATTTTGCGTCGGTTGTTGGTCCGGATAATACAGGGGCCCTTGTTGGCCACAGCCGGTCAGTGTCATGATGCCAGTGAACATCAGTAAAATGACGAGTTTTCGCATAGTGAATGCCAGTGATTATCGAGTCAATGCCCTCTATAATCGCATCACAACCATGAAAAGCAATAGGATGTAACGGGATGAACACAACGGAATATCATCAGTTGGTCGATTTACAAATGCAGGCCATTGAAGAAGGTATCGATGACTCAGGCGCCGACATCGATTATGAGAGCGTTGGCAACGTGATGACGCTGGAGTTCGATGATGGCAGCCAGATCATCATTAATCGCCAAGAGCCCATGCAAGAAATTTGGGTGGCGTCAAAAAGTGGTGGGTTCCACTTCGCCCTCAAAGACGGCGAGTGGACCTGCAGCAAAACCGGCTTGATCCTGATGGATTTAGTTCAGCAAGAGTGCAGTAAGCACGCTGGCGAACCTATTTCTTGGTGATACATGGTCACGCATAAGCGCCCGCGGCTCGGGCGCTTATGCTCACTTAAATGATGCGACTTGCCCGGTAAACCCGCCTTGAGAAGGCGGACGTGGTGGCTGCCACTGACCATCACATTTAAAGGGCAAGGCTTGGGTGTCGCCCCCGTCATCGGTGACAATCTGATAAAACTGCGGCAAATTAAAGTTAATGAAATTCGCGCTGTAGCTGTAACGGTCGTGGGACGAGGTATAAAAACGGTTTACGCCCTGTACCATTTCGGTTTTATCCCCGCTGCACTGGCGATACACTTCCACCCGATTGTTCTCGTCGAGAATATAGAGGTTGTAACCATTGGTACAATCTTCAAAGAAAAACTGTACTAAGCCCTCGCTGGCATACGCATCCACGACTTCCGGCGGATGCACATCCTGCGGATTATCCACCACCATCACTGGCGTGCCGTTTACCTTGTTGGTGGAAATACAGCGATAAAAGTCGACCGAGTTTTCCAACCGCTGGACTGACACACCACGACGCTCAAAGAACAAACCATGAGTTTGCTTGCCGATGCGTAAGGCTTTAAAACGACGACGCTTCTCTTTTTCAACCGGCTTTAAACGTAATTCAATGCACTCAGCCACCAGTTGGTAAACCAAGTTTCGGATTAAACCGCGCATTTTGCTCGAATAACAGAACACATCGACTGACTCAGGCGGCACCGCATCCTGGTGCATTTTACCCAACATGGTTTTTAGCGCTTCCAAAATGGCATCGTCGCCACGGTAATTGAGCGTGCGCACTTCGTTCCATGAGTTGCGGTAAACGAGGTCAACACTCCCCACCAAGCAGGTTTGTTCAGGGCCATAGCTAAAAATATCGCTATTTTTAAAATCAAAGCGCATCGACGGCTTTTTGTAGGCTGATGTCGGATCATGCTCCAGGTTGACAAACAAGGCGAGCTGACGGATTTCGCATGGGCTCGACAACGCATCCAGCGTCGGACGTGGAGGGTTGAGCGAGAAGGTATTACGAATATCACTGACCAGCTGATACAAGGTATCAATATCAACATCGGCGTCGCGTACCACGGTATCCAGGCGTGTAGACTCTGTTAGCAGCCCATTGAAAAATGCCCAAGCGACCAGCTTGGAGAGGTAGCTGTTGTGCTCAAGTGGGGCGCGACCGATGATATCGACCGGATCAAGCGAGTGCTTATACAAATACCATCCCGGCGCATTAGTCCGCCCCTCCGGTACTTGAATAAAGGTGAGATCCGGTTCGTGTAAGTCTGGCGAAATTTGCGGGTTGAGCAAGGTGACTTTACCCGGCAACTCTTCAAATGCCGCGTAGAGCTTGCGGGCGAGAATGCTGATATCTTGCGGGCTAATCGCGGATGTAATGTCGTTACGGCGCGCAAAGCGGATCAGGTTCCGATAACTTTGCATCAAAGCATCAAGCAATTCATTGTGGGCGTGCTGTACTTCCTCGACTTTCCAATGGCGACGATTATCGAGATACGCCAATGCCTGTTCATCCCAGCCCCACTCACGCGCCAATAAGCGCAGCACTTCGCGGCGCCAAGCGACCGAACCAGTCGCTGGGGACTGGGTCAATTTCTCATGGGTTTTAAGGTAAAAACAACGACGAACCAAATCTAAACGGCGCGTGTCACCAATCGACTCCAAGTAACGGGTGACTTTTTCCAGCATCAGATAATAAGCATCAGATTGATACACATCGACCCAGCCTGCATAGAAGCGGCGTTTGCCATCCACACTCAAAAGCTGGGTGCCGGGATACTGCCACGAGTACGCCTCGAGCAAAATCGCTTTGAGCACCGACTTATACGGCGAATCAATGCTTTTATACAGCTGCCACAAACTCGAGCCAAAATATTCTTCGGCCGGGATGGTCGGCAGGCCGCCAAAATCGACCCAATCACGACGGTCAAGGCCATGTTCAGCTACCAGTGTGTCGACGTACTCTTCATAACAGCCTTCCATCTCTGGTGGTACCATGTACCACAACAGCTTTTGCCCGGCGAGTCGCATAGAGGAGCGATAAAACTCGTCCAGCAAAAGGAAATGCTGGCTGGTGCCACAGTTATCGCTGGTCATCGCTTGGGAGAGATGATGACGAAAGCGCCCCTCACAAACCACAAAAAAATTGGCTTCTATCCCTTGGCTTAACGCCCATTCCGAGATCGCCATGCATTTGGCATCAAGCTTATCGCGCTGAGCGGCCGTTACAGAGGCATCGATACACACCCAAATATCGAGATCACTGGTGAGGCTTTGCCCCATCGAGCCGGTACTGCCCATGGTATACATCCCTTTGATCGGATGGCGCTCACGGCCTTCCACGCAGGCGGTTAAAGAAGAGAAGCGGGTGTTTGAGTGGATCAGGCAATCAGAGACAAACTCTCGTTGTGTCTCATCGAGCGCGTAATCAGCAATACCGAAAGGCACGCTGTCGCCACAAAACCCGGGTAATGCGGGGTGATTTAGATGTAAAAGCACTGGCAGCACATCAAAGATAGCTTGCGCCTGACGGCTCATCGCGGACCGCGCGCGATCCATTCTCACGCGGTTAAACGCTTCTATGCGCTCAGTTTGCTGTTCTACGTATGTTTGCAAGGCAATCATCCAGATTCGTTGACATCCCGGTCAACAGGTCGACGTTACTGTCTTCACCGTATCCGCCCAATTGCAGATAACAAAACGTGATCAATGTAACACTCTCGACAACTCGGGTAAAGCCAATAACCCCGATGCCTGTGTGGTGGTATCAACATCGCACTATAGGTGCTTTTTGAGACCAATATCAACTTTTTTGCTCTACTACCTTAGTCGTAAGTCAGCCATATTGCCGCCTTCAGATCTCATTATTTGCGCAAATAATACGCTACCGATCACATTTTTTCACCTATATGACCATAACGCCGTCATAAATCGCCAAACCGCATGGCAGAGATTACGAGTCGTCCAGCGCCAATGTTACGATGGGTGTTATGAACCAAGAAGGAAAACAAACCATGTACTCAACGCCTGTACGCATTGCCACGCGCAAAAGCCCTTTGGCTCTCTGGCAAGCTGAATTTGTTAAAGACGCATTAGAGCGCTCTCACCCGGGGCTAACGGTTGAACTGGTGCCGATGGTCACGAAAGGTGACGTGATTCTGGACACGCCTTTGGCGAAAATCGGTGGTAAAGGCTTGTTTATTAAAGAGCTTGAACAAGCCATGCTCGACGGCCGCGCAGACATTGCGGTGCACTCAATGAAAGATGTCCCGGTTGAATTCCCTGAAGGATTAGGGCTGGTCACGATTTGTGAACGCGGCGACCCACGTGATGCGTTTGTCTCCAATCACTACGACAGCATTGACGACTTACCTGAAGGCGCGGTGGTAGGTACCTCTAGCCTGCGCCGCGAATGTCAATTGCGCGAGCGTCGTCCTGATCTGGTCATTAACACATTACGGGGCAACGTGGGGACACGCCTCGGTAAACTCGATGACGGCCAGTACGATGCGATTGTCCTCGCTGCCGCTGGCTTAAAACGATTAGGTTTGAATGAACGCATTCGCAGCGAAATCCCACCAGAAGTCATTCTACCCGCCGTCGGCCAAGGCGCCGTAGGGATTGAGTGCCGCCTTGATGATGAACGCATTCGCACCTTGCTCGCGCCCTTGTCTGATGCCAGCACCACGCAGCGCGTCTTATGTGAGCGCGCAATGAACAACCGCCTAGAGGGCGGCTGCCAGGTTCCGATTGGTAGCTATTCAGACATTCAAGGCGATAAAATCTGGCTACGTGCGTTGGTCGGCGAACCTGACGGCTCCACCATTTTACGTGGCGAAGTCACGGGCCCGCTTGAAAAAGGCGAACAGCTCGGCACCGATTTAGCAGAGCAGCTTCTCGCTCAAGGCGCGCGTCAAATCTTGGATAAGCTTTATCAAGACGACGCATGACCACGGTTGTTGTTCGCCCCGAGCCAGACTGCAGTCAGTTAGTCGCCCTACTCGCCCAGCAAGGGCTAGCGGCGATCCCCTGTCCATTGGTCAGTTTTACGCCGGGGCGAGGCTTACCGTCTCTGGCCAGTCTGCTCGTCTCACTGCCTTCCGGTAGCATCTTGGTCGCAGTGAGCCCGCGCGCCGTGGCATTTGCTCATCAAGCCTTGCAACACCAAAACGGGGGATGGCCTGTTGACTGTCACTACGTCGCGGTTGGGCAACGCACTGCCAACGAGTGGCAGGCCGTCTCAGGGCAGCCTATCTTGACCCCCACCCGTGAAGACAGCGAAGGCATGCTTACACTTGCTCCTTTTAGTGCCGTGACAGGGACGCAAGTGGTGATTCTGCGCGGGGAGAGTGGACGCGATATGATGGGGCAAACGTTACAAGCACAAGGCGCACAAGTTCACTATTGCGAGACCTATCGGCGACAATGGGCGATTGAGCCTTTAGTATCGCAAGTAGTAAGCTGGCCGCATGACGCTATCGACACAGTCGTTATCACCAGTGGCCAACAATTAGCCTACTTTGATCAACTTATCACACTGAGCGGACAGCACTGGCTGCGCCAATGCCGTATACTGGTGCCCAGTAAAAGGATTCAAGATCAAGCCACTGCGCTTGGTTTTGACACGATTACGACCGTTGACAGCGTGGCCAATGATGCACTGGTTAACACGCTGCTCAGGTTAAGTAAAACGGGACTTTCGGATGACTGACAACAAAAATACCGACACCAAACAAAGCAAGGCCACCACGCCATCTTCACCCAAGACCCACGCGACAGATGCGCCGGCGCCTGAAAAAGCCAGCCAAACCTCATCGGGGGGACGTGGCGGCATATTACTCGGCGCTATCGCCATCGCATTAGCCCTCGGCTCCAGTGGCTGGGTATTTTATCATGGCCACCAGCAAGCCACCGTGTTGCAAAACACCGTATCCGCGCAACAATCTCATATCTCTCGCCTTGAACAAGATCTTAACCAACAAAAGCAAGCGGCAGAACAAGCGCGAGAGCAACTGAAAGCCACCACTCAAACACGTTTGAACCAGCAGGACAGCAGTTTATCTAGCTTGCAAAAAGCCGTCGCTGAAGTGAAAGGCCGACGTCCCAATGACTGGTTACTGGCAGAAGCCGACTATCTGATCCGAATGGCTGGGCGTAAAATTTGGCTAGAACAAGATGCACAAAGCGCCACTGCCCTGATGGAAGCGGCCGATCACCGCATTGCTCAGCTCAACGACCCGTCCTTGATGCCGATTCGCCAGGCGATGGCTGACGATATCACCGCGTTAAAGGCGGTGAAACGGGTTGATAGAGATGGGATTGTACTGCGCTTGACCAGCATGCAACAGCGGGTCGAAAATCTTCCGCTTGCCAGCGCGGTCATTCCCGACGCCGAGGCGGTGGACACGCCTATTGTCTCTGAGTCAGTGAATGACTGGAAAAGTAATCTCACCACTTCAGTCAAAGACTTTGTCGATAACTTTGTCACCTACCGCAAACGTGACGGCAACGTGGTGCCCTTGTTATCACCCACCCAAAGTTACTACCTGCAAGAAAATTTAAAAAACAAACTCGATCAAGCGATGCGCGCCGTGTATGAAGGCAATGATACCCTGTATCACGAAGCGCTAGAGATGGGAAAAGACTGGACACTGCGCTTTTATAATCAAGACGCCAATGCCACTCGCCGCTTTGTCGAGCAGCTTGACGAGCTGAACCAACAAACCATTGGCGTCGACCTGCCGCAAAAACTGAAAAGCCAGTCGCTAGTCAGTGATGAAATCAATACCCGACTGCGTCGAGACATTGCACCGCTGACAGGAGACCAATCATGATTAGATTGCTTTTGCTCGTCCTTGTGCTGGCGGCAGGGCTGGTGGTTGGCCCTCAATTAGCCGGACAGCAAGGTTATGTTTTGATCTCCGCGGCAGAACAAACACTGGAAATGAGTGTTACCACCTTGTTGGTACTGATTGGCATGTTAATCGCGGTATTATGGGCACTGGAGTGGCTACTGAGAAAGCTTTTATCCATCAGCAGCACCGCAACAGGCTGGTTATCCGGCCGTAAGCAACGTAAAGCGCGCCAGCAAACCCAAACTGGCTTAATTAAGTTACGCGAAGGGGAGTGGAAAAAAGCCGAAAAACTCCTCGCCAAAGCTCGGCCTCACAGCGATGCGCCTATGCATAACTTATTGGCTGCCGCGGAGGCGGCACAACAGCGACAAAACCTGCAGGCGCGTGACCAATACCTGCAGCAAGCCGCTGATCTTAACGCCAATAGCTTGGCTCTCGCCCTGACTCGTGCGCAGCTCCATAGCCAAAGTGGTCAGCACGAAGAAGCCTTGGCCTCGTTGCGTGCGATTAAACGTCAGCATCCTCGCAACCCGGTGATGCTGGCGCTGCTAAAAGACACCTATATTCATCTAGAAGATTGGTCAGCGCTTCTTAACCTTCTGCCCACCTTGAAAAAGGCTCAACTGCTTGATCATGAGCAATTTGATGCCCTACACGAGCGAGCTGAGCTAGGTGTAATGGCCCATGTCGCCAGTCAACAAGGCACCGAGGGACTGCTGGCGCATTGGAACCAACTCCCTAAAGCCAAACGCAACCAGCCTTCACTCTTAGCGGGGTTAGTCAAACATCTGGCGGCGCGCAATGCCGACTCAGAAGCCTACATTCTGCTACGCGAGGCCTTGAAAAAGCGCACCGATGATCGCTTGATTGCCCTGATCCCGACGCTAAACTTGCCAGATAACTACCCCGCGGTGGTGATGCTGGAAGAGTTGCTCACGCAAGATAGCCGCAACCCTGTACTTCACAGCGCCCTTGGGCAACTGCTTATGCAGTCGGGAAAATGGCAAGATGCGCGCAGCCACTTTGAGAAAGCCCTGGAGTATCGTGCCGACGTCACCGACTATGCGTATTTGGCTGATGTGTTGGATAAGCTTGATCAGGGAAAAGCCGCGAGTGATGTCTCACGTACAGCGTTAAAGTTAGCACTGCCTGAACAACCTCCCGCGGCATAGTATTTCCGCCAGCCGAAAAGGCAGTCAGTCAATTACCTTCGAATGAGAAAAAACGCCCCGCACTGCGGGGCGTCTTATTATTGTGGATAGCGACTACCGCTTTTTACACAGGACATTGAGCGCCGCATCGGCGTTACGTGTCACCACTTTGCCACTTCGAGCATCTACGCCCTTGGCGCCTTGTACCCAGTACGGTAAGCGCATGGGGAGCTGATCTGTCGCCTGCGCCACTTGCACCAATTCCTGCTGGGAGGCCAACACCATCCCTTCACGTTGACAGCGAGGTGCCGCCTGCGCATAAGGGACACGCAACCAACTCATGGATTTTTCGGTGTATTGCTTATCGCCAGCTTCTGGCTCTGGTAAGCCAAAATGGCTCAAGGTAATCGCCGTTTCCATCGGCGCCGACTTTTCAGCTCCCGAGGTCGATTGGGTTTGAGACAGCGGTGGTAAGCGGATCACGGCCGGTTGCGACAATGGCTGACGGGTTTGTCTTAACACCGCCTGCTTGGTTGGTCCAAATTGACGAACCCGCTTTAGCACCAACTGAGCCACGTCTAGGTTAGGATACGGACCAATCAAGCAACGTCCTCGCCCCTCACGCACCTGCACTTGAAACGGCAAGTCCGGTAAGCCTTGACGCAGAGACTGATAGAATTGGCGTGATGGCACGCCTTGCGTGGCGCCGCATTGCACCCAAAACGCCGTGCTCTGCGGATCCGGAGATTGATTGCCCCACAACCCTTGTCCGATATCACATGTCTCGCCAATGATTGGCCAGCCTTGTTGGCGGTCGATAATGGCGCAAGGGTTCTGTTCTGCGCGCACTGGCGCACTAATTGCCCACACTGCTACCACACTGACAGCCAAACCTCGCCACCGCCCCATGAGTCGCTCCCTTGATAACCTAATCTGCTCAGCTTAAGCAAAGTCACACATTGACTCAAGCAAGGGATCACCAAGCTGTCAGACAGCCATCAAAAAAAATGGCTGCGAACGCAGCCATTTTCCTTACCCTTTGTAGATTTTGGGATTGAAAACATCTCGTAGCCAATCGCCGAGCAAATTGATCACTAGCACCAGTAAGACCAGCACAATACCTGGGAAGGCGGTTATCCACCACGCGCCGGAGAAAATATAATTAAAACCGATACTGATCAATGAGCCCAGTGATGGCTGATCGACAGGCATCCCCAGCCCCAAGAAAGACAGTGCCGCCTCAGACATAATCGCATTGGCAACCTGCACGGTTGAAATCACCAAGATGGGCGACAAGCAGTTGGGAAGAATATGACGGAACATGATCCGTGGCGAGCGGAAACCCATCACTCGCGCTGCTTCCACATATTCTTTTTTCTTTTCTGCCAGGACAGAGGCACGAATGGTCCGCGCATACTGTGGCCACTCGGCAATCCCGATAATCACCACCAGCATTAAAATCGCGTATTGGCTATAAAACTCACTGCCAAAGCTGGCTTTAAAAATCGCTGAGACAATAATAGCGACCATCATGGTCGAGAAAGACAGCTGGATATCGGCGATACGCATAAAAAAGCTATCAATGCGGCCACCAAAATAGCCGGCACTCAGACCAATCACCGTCCCCAGAATCAACTGCAGGCCGACGGCACACAAACCTATGGTCAAAGAGATCCGTAAACCATAAATAATGGTCGACAAAATATCTCGCCCTTGGTTATCCGTGCCGAGCAAAAAGCGCGGATCGCTCCACTCCATCCAGACAGGGGGGAGCTCAGAGTCCATAATATCAATCGCCATTAAATCATAGGGATTGGTTGGGGACACTAAGGGCGCAAAGATCGCGAGCAATAAGAACACCATGAAAATGGTGAAGCTAGCGATCGCCACCTTGTCACGCTTAAAGTGGTAGAAGAAGTCAGAGTCCAAGAAGCGCTGCCAACGACTTGGTGTTGTATTCGCTTGTGTCATCGCTTACGCCTCCTTGCCGGTTAAGTTAACCGTTGGGTTAATCAAGCCATACAGCAGATCGACAATGGTGTTGGTCACCACAAAAATCAGCCCGACGAAAATCACGTAAGCGGTAATCAACGGTGTATCTACACGGTTAATCGCTTCAAGGAACAAAAAGCCCGTCCCCGGCCACTGAAAGACGGTCTCGGTCAAAATGGTATACGCAATCATGGTACCGATTTGCACACCACCAACCGTTACCACCGGCAGCATGGTGTTCTTCAGCGCATGCTGATAATAAACCTTGTTTTCGGGCAACCCTTTAGCACGTGCAAATTTCACATACTCGGTTCCCAAGGCTTCCAGCATTTCAGAGCGCACCAAGCGAATGAACAAAGGTAGCATGATGGATGCCAGCGACACGGAGGGCAGCACCAAATGCGCTAAGCCATCCAGGGTGAAAAAGCCGGACTCCCAGCCAAGCCAATTGGCCGTTTCTCCACGCCCATAAGAAGGCAGCCAGCCCAACTCAATCGAGAAGACATACATGAGCATAATCGCGGTCAAGAAGACAGGTATCGAGATACCCACGATACTAAAGCCCATGATTATCTTGGTGAGCATGCTATTGGGGTGAATCGCCGAGTACACCCCGAGTGGTATCGACACCACGACAATGATCAGTGCCGCCCCCGCCACGAGTTCTAGCGTTGCCACCAATTTATCTAAAATGACGTCCACGACTGGACGCTTAAAGAAATAAGAATTGCCTAAATCCCCTTGTAGGGCCTTGCCTACAAAGCGGGTATATTTGGTTAAGAAGGGATCGTTAAGCCCCATTTCATCACGCAGCGCATCACGCTCCGCTTCTGATACTGATTGCCCCACCAGCTCCCGCAAGGGGTCGCCGAGGTTGTCTTGGATAGCAAACGCCACCAGACTGATGACAAACATCACAATCAGTGCCTGTACCAGACGTTTGACTAAAAACGTTACCATGTGTGCCTCTAAGCGATTGGATAATCAGGGCCCCAGCGGTTGGGGCCCTGTTTTAGTCCATTACTCGACCACTAGATCGCCGAAGTAAGGGAAGTTCATACCGTTAACGATCGGCTCGATGTTAACGTTATTTTTGGCTGCCCATGATGGATCTTGCCAGTGCAGAGGTAAGAAGGCCGCTTCGTCATACAGGATCTTCTCGACCTTTTGCAGCATCGCACTACGCTTTTCCAGATCCGTTTCTGAGTTGGCTTCCATCACCAGCTTATCCACTTCGCTGTTCGAGTAGTGGCCACAGTTATACTGACCCTTACCGGTGTCCGCATCACGTGTCATGGTGAGGAACTCGGTGAAGTTGGCAGAATCTTCTGTATCTGGGTGCCAACCGATCATCTGCATGCCCGCTTCGCACTTATCAAACTCAGGCCAGTACTGCGCTTTTGGCATGGTTTGCAAGTCAACCTTGATACCAATTTTCGCCATCATTGCCGCCACCGCTTGAGCGATTTTTTCATCGTTCACGTAACGGTTGTTAGGGGCAATCATGGTGATTGAGAAACCATCTGGGTAACCGGCCTCTTCCATCAGTTTTTTCGCTTTCGCCAGGTCATAACGTGGCTCGAGATCAGGATTATAGCCTGCATACCCGACTGGGCTTTGCTGGCTCGCGGGCGTGGCCGCCCCTTTCATGATCTTCTGCGCGATACCTTCGTTGTTGACCGCATAAGCCACCGCTTGGCGAACACGTGGATCTTTAAACTCATCCACCACACTCTGGTTCATTTGGAAGGTGATGACCCGCGTCCCTGGCATGGTCACCAATTGCAGCTCGTCGGCACGTTCGATACGGCGATAGTCGTTAGGAGAAACAGGCGCAATCATGTCGACATCACCAGACAGCAGCGCCGCGACGCGGGTGGCATCTTCTTTGATCGGACGCAGCGTGATGTTATCCACATTGCCTTCGCTGTCTTTGTCCCAGTAATTCTCATTACGGTCAAACTCGACAACCACGCCTTGTTCACGTTCGTCAACCACATACGGCCCGGTGCCTGACAGGTGTGTCGACGCATAGGTTGAGCCATTTTTCTTCAGCTCAGATTTATCACGGCCGTCTTCTGTCTCACCACTGTAGAACTTGCTGTCCATCGGGAACACGTAGGTCATGACGTTTTCTACCAGCGGGTAGGTACCGTCCGTCACCACATCCACCGTGTGCTCGTCGACTTTTTTGATATCAACGATTGGGGTGAAAATCCCTTTAAAGTCGGGGGATGATTTCAAACGATCAAAGGTCCACACCACATCGTCGGCAGTAAACGCGTTTCCGGAATGGAACGTCACGCCTTCGCGAAGATTGAAACGCACGGTTTCATTATCGATACGCTCCCAAGACGTGGCGAGGCGAGGCTCAAAGTCCATCTCTTGGGTAAAGCGGACCAAGGGGTCGAAGACCATGTGTGATAGCTGTAGCGTACCACCGGAAAGCTGCTCATGAGGGTCCAGAGAAACCGGATCCGCATCATACGCGACGGTGATATCTGCAGCCGCGGCACTAACGCTCAGGCCGGCGGCCATAAGCGCCACGGCAATCTTGCTCTTCATTGTTTTCATTGCATAGCTCCTTTATGCGTAGGGGTTGCCCCCTGCTGTGTTTGCATCATGGATGAGGTGCGGCGCAATGCCGCGTCGACATAGCGTGCTATGCCGGTTGCAAACCTTCCGTGCTCATTCCCTTAAACTCTGGCATCAATGAGATAAGCTGACGGCTATATTCGTGTTGTGGGTTAGTAAACAGTTGCTCTGTCGGTGCCACTTCTAACAGCTGGCCTTTGCGCATCACACCAATGCGGTCACACATTTGGCGAATCACCGGCAAATCGTGACTGATAAACAACATGGTGAGATTGAGCTCGTCCTGCAGATCTTTGAGCAGGTTCAAAATTTGCGCCTGTACTGACACATCCAACGCGGATGTCGGCTCATCGCAAATCAGTAAACGCGGACGCGTCGCCAATGCGCGAGCAATCGAAATACGCTGGCGTTGCCCCCCAGAGAACTCGTGCGGATATTTAATCCCTGCGCCGCGACCCAGGCCAACGTGATCAAGCAAGTCGCCGACGATTTGGCGGATTTGAGACTCGCTTTCGGCCAAACGGTGAAAACGAATGGGCTCAGCGATAATGTCGTAAATCTTCATCCGTGGGTTCATGGATGAATACGGGTTTTGAAACACCATTTGCATTTGGCGACGGATAGGACGTCGGGCGCGTTCGTTTTTAATCGCGGTCAGATCGATATCTTCAAAAATGATTTGCCCCGTGTTGGGCGGATAAAGCCCGGTGATCGCGCGCGCAATGGTCGACTTTCCTGAGCCCGACTCACCGACAAGACCAAAGGTTTCCCCCTCAACCACGTCAAAGCTGACATGATCAGAGGCTTGGACGTATTCGCGGCGGCTCGCAAAGAGAGAATCCTTAGTAATAAAGCGCAAGGACACATCTTTCACCTGCAGTAGCGGACCGCTATAAGCGCGCTGATCTTGGCTTTGCCCCAGCCAGTGATTCTTGACATCAAGCTCAAGGGTCTCACCGGCTTCCTCGATATAATTGACCAGCGGAAAGCGGTCCAGCTTGATATCAGAGCGTGGCACCGCTGAAATGAGACTTTGCGTGTAAGGATGCTGAGGCTCACCTAACACTTGCTGGGTGGTGCCCAGCTCCACCAAATCACCACGATACATCACCGCGACACGGTCGGTCACATTGGCGACCACGCCCATATCATGGGTGACCAGCATACAGCCAACATTTTTCTTTTGGCATAAGTCGCGGATGAGGTTAAGGATTTGATCTTGGATGGACACATCCAACGCCGTGGTCGGCTCATCGGCAATGATGAGATCCGGCTCCCCGGCCAGCGCAACCGCAATCACCACGCGCTGACGCATCCCGCCGGAAAACTGATGGGGGTATTGTTTGATGCGCAGCTCTGGCTCAGGGATCCCCACCTGCTCCATTAAATTAAGCGCGCGCTGATAGGCCTGTTGCTGCGTCACATTCAAGTTGGTCAAAATGGTTTCGGTAAGCTGCTGCTCGACCGTAAACAGCGGATTCAGGGAGGTCATCGGGTCTTGAAAGATAAACCCAATTTTATCACCGCGCACTTTGCGCATTTCGTTGGGGGTTAGCCCGGAGATTTTTTTACCGTCCAGATACACATCGCCACTGGCAATGCGACCCGGCGGACTGAGCAAATCAATCACGGCATTACCCACCGTTGACTTGCCCGCCCCAGACTCACCCACCACGCCAACAATCTCACCGCGCTCAATCGTTAATGACAATGACGTCACGGCGGCGTGAACGCCATGGCGAGACGGGTACTCTATTCGTAGATTATTTACTTCTAGCAGTGACATTTTTCATCCTTGATATCGTCTTAGGTGACGATCGACTTCCTTACCAAAACAAGGTGATATGATCTTGCCTCGGAGAGATGCGGATTTAATCTGGCAAACATTTCACAAAAAATCAACATCACAGCAGAAAATGCCATAATGACACAGTCGGCTCGAATATTCATTCACTTGGCTACGATTGTGTACCCAAGCGTCAAACAAAAAATACACTTCATATCATAAAGATATAAGGTATTACGCTTTCCCCTGTTTTAAAGCAAATCGCGCATAGAATAAAGCAAAGTTATTTAACAGCGTGTAAACAATGACAGCGATAAGCACCAAAAAAAACGCATTTGTCGAGTTAATTGATTACTTAATAAATGAAAGGCAGTTTTTTGAACCACACAATGATAGGTATAGCAGTCACATCAAAAGGTGTGGTTTTTATTGCTGATTGGTGACTTTTTATCTATCAGAATCTTGATAGAGTTCTAATTTCTGCATTTTATCCTCTCTCAACGTCGCCACGTAGAGAAAAGAATCACCAACACGTACTCGCAAATCGATATAAAGCAGTCCCATAACAGGGAAGCTTGAAGGGGGGAAGACATGTTCATAGGGGCCAAACGAAAAAAACCAGCCATTAGGCTAGGGTTTGTAATAGTGGTCGGTGAAGAGGGATTCGATGGGGCGGCTTCCGGCCCCCGACCCTCGATCTCCAACGAACAGGCATAAACAAAAAAAACCCCAGCCGTTAGGCTAGGGTTTGTAATAGTGGTCGGTGAAGAGGGATTCGAACCCCCGACCCTCTGGTCCCAAACCAGATGCGCTACCAAACTGCGCTATTCACCGACATATTCGCTGTTAGCGAAAATAATGGGGTGGCTGACGGGACTTGAACCCGCGACAACTGGAATCACAATCCAGGGCTCTACCAACTGAGCTACAGCCACCACTGATTTTTTGCCAATTTCCTTTATCCCCGGAATGGCGCGCCCGACAGGATTTGAACCTGTGACCTTTGGCTTCGGAGGCCAACACTCTATCCAACTGAGCTACGGGCGCTTGCCCCGTTGGCGGTGACGAATATTACGGATATCACCACCAGCCGTCTAGCACTTTTTTTAATTTTTTTACTGACTGGTCTCTTTTTCAACAAATTGCGTAGAAATCGTCAGTAAGGTCTCTACTATAACGGTTTAACGTAACAATCTAAAGCGCTATAATCACCTAATCTTTACACGGAGTTAACCCAGCAACGTTGGCAAATCCGTTAAGACGAGACTGACAGGCCGCAACCGAATCACCCTTGATTGATTCACCCCCTTAGGTTGGCGGCAAATAAGATAAAAAAGGCGTTAAGCCACCAGTAATGTGGGAGTGTCATTGTGAGCGCAAAGGGAAAAAGTCTAGGTCAAATTATGGTTGCCACCGTGGCGGCCCTGTTATTTGCTTCTGCTGCGCAAGCGCTAGAAGTGTCTGAGCAAGAAAAAGCCGCTATTGCTGAACGCATTGCCCCGGTTGGTGATGTGTATATTGACGGCGAAGCGCCAACGCAAACCGCCGCCGCAGAGCCGAGTGGCCCACGCAGCGGCGAGCAGGTCTACAACACCTACTGCACCGCGTGTCACGGCACAGGCGCAGCCGGCGCGCCCAAAACAGGCGATGCCGCCGCTTGGGGGCCACGTGTCGATAAAGGCATGGAAACGCTGACCACGCACGCTATCAACGGCTTTAATGCGATGCCTGCCAAAGGGACGTGTATGGATTGCTCGGATGATGAAATTGTGGCGGCCATCGAGCACATGCTCGACGCACTTTAATACCGCCGCGCAGCCAGTGTGACAATAACGCCGCCCTTGCGGCGTTATTTGTTTTTATCCAGCATGGCTTTTAGGTTGGCGATCGCGGCTTGCCCTTTCTCCATCCGCTCTTCTTGTGAAACAGGCTTTCTTTGCGACTCCCACTCCACATCGTCAAAAGGAAGCTCTTCCAGGAAGCGGCTTTGCTGAGGTTTAATCACTTCACCAAATTGACGCCGTTCTCGACACACTACAAAGGTCAGCGCCTTTTGCGCACGAGTCAGTCCGACATAAGCCAAACGCCGCTCTTCATCGATATTGTCTTCATCAATGCTCGACTGATGCGGCAATAAACCTTCTTCCATGCCAATCAGGTAGACATAAGGAAATTCGAGCCCTTTGGAGGCATGCAAGGTCATCAACTGGACTTGGTCTGCGTCATCATCGTCTTCCCCCCGCTCCATCATGTCACGTAGTGTAAGGCGCTGAACCACCTCTCTTAAGCTGCGTTCGACCTGATCGGGGTTATCACCTTCTAAGTCGGCGACAATCCAACTATAAAGCTGTGAGACGTTTTTCATCCGCATTTCAGCCACTTTAGGGCTTGAAGACGTTTCGTACAGCCACTCTTCGTAGTGAATGTCACGCAAAAGCGCCCTCACCGCCGCCACGGTATCGCCTCGCTCGGCTTGATCGGATAATTCTACCACCCAGCGGGTAAACGCTTGTAGCGACGCCAAACCACGTCCCGATAAATGTTGACTTAGCCCGAGCTCGAAGCTTGCCGCAAACAAGCTCTTTCCGCGTTGGTTGGCATAACTGCCGAGTTTCTCTAACGTCACAGGGCCAATCTCACGTCGTGGCGTGTTAACGACTCGCAAGAACGCGTTGTCATCATCGGGGTTCGTGAGCAGGCGCAGATAGGCCATGATATCTTTGATTTCTGCACGTGAGAAAAACGACGTCCCACCCGAGATCTTGTAAGGAATGCGGTTTTGCATCAGCGCTTTTTCGATTAAACGCGATTGGTGGTTTCCGCGATAAAGGATGGCGTAATCTTTGTATTGGGTACGTCCGAGAAAACGATGGCCTATCAGCTCGCCGACCACGCGCTCCGCCTCATGTTCTTCATTATTGGCCGTCAATACTTTGAGCATGTCGCCATCAGGTAAAGCAGAAAATAAGGTCTTTTCGAATACATGGGGATTATTGGCAATCAAGATGTTGGCCGCGCGGAGGATGCGACTGGTTGAGCGGTAATTTTGCTCCAACTTCACCACGTGCAAACGCGGAAAGTCTTGCTGAAGATACACCAGATTTTTCGGCTGAGCCCCTCGCCACGAGTAAATTGACTGATCGTCATCCCCGACCACCGTGAAACGTGCACGCTCACCCACTAGCAGCTTCACTAACTGATATTGGCTGGTGTTGGTATCTTGATACTCATCGACCAATAAATAACGAATGCGCGCTTGCCACCGCTCGCGTACGGCTTGGTTTTGGCTAAGTAGCGCGACCGGCATCAAAATGAGATCATCAAAATCCAGCGCGTTATACGCACGCATTTGTTTTTGGTAGCGCGCGTAACAGGCGGCAAACAGTTGATCACGCTCGCCTTGCGCCTGAGCCAGTGCTTCATCCGGCCCCAACATGGCATTTTTCCAGTTGGAAATGGTATGCACTAACTGACGGAGCAAATCTTTATCGTTATCCAACTCTTGTTCGGTCAGGGCTTTTAACAAAGCTAATTGGTCTTGATCATCAAACAGCGAAAAGCCTGCCTTGAGCCCCAAGGTTTTATATTCTCGCCGAATGATATTGAGGCCCAAGGTATGAAAGGTCGACACCATCAAACCACGCGACTCTTGCTTTCCTAAACTTTGTGCTACCCGCTCTTTCATCTCGCGTGCCGCTTTGTTGGTAAAGGTTACCGCAGCGATATGGCGCGCTTTATAGCCACATTGCTGAACCAAATAGGCAATTTTATGGGTAATGACACGTGTTTTTCCCGAGCCGGCCCCTGCCAAGACCAAGCAAGGTCCAGAGATATGTCGTACGGCATCGGATTGCGCGGGGTTAAGTTTCATGGTGACAACACCTCATCAGTGGCTGAATGAGCATTGTAGAGCGAATCCAACTGATGTCTATCTCACCGCAGCAGAGTGCATTTTGCTTGCTACACTTTATGCTTGTCATCTGCGCGAAAAACGCTCTAAAATGAATGAACGTTCATTCATTGCTTGGTGCATTATCTATGGACAAACGTACGCAAATCTTTGCCGCGACCGAGCAATTAATCGCGACGGTCGGGCTCGATAAAGTCTCAATGCAACAAGTGGCGACACAAGCACACGTCGCTGCAGGGACCATTTATCGCTATTTCAAAGACAAGGATGATTTGCTTCGCCAACTGTCTTCACACCTGATGATGCAGTGTGCGACCAATATCCAGCAAGGGGTCAAGGATGAACCAACACTCAAACGTCAGTTTGAACGCTTATGGCGCAATACTTGGACTATGATGCTACAACGCGATCATCTGCTATTGTCTCGAGACCAGTTTGATGCGCTGCCACGGGACGACCAGTTACACGCTCAGCGGGAGCGAGATGCCTTCTCCGACCTTTATCAAGTCTTTCAAGAAGGTAAGCAACAAGGCGTGCTCAAGCCCCTTGATGATGAGGTGTTAATCACCTTGGGACTCGAACCCGCTTTTTGTTTAGCTCGCAAACAGGTTCGGGGTGTTATAACCCTGGACAGTCATGCTATCGCAGATGCGATCCACGCTTGCTGGGATGCAATTTCTCTTCACTAACGACGTTCGGAGCTTACTTCGATGAAAAAATGGTTTTTCTTTATGGTTATCCTCGCACTGCTGCTGTTTGGCAGTGTGATTGGCTTTAACCTGTTCAAGCAGCAAAAGATTGCAGAGTATATGGCAAACATGCCAGAGCCCACCCACCCAGTCACCGCGGTGACGGTTGAGGCTGAGCCTTGGACACCAACGCTTGACGCCATTGGTTTTGTTGAGCCTAACCAAGGGATCACCTTAACCACCCAAATTGCCGGTGTCGTCGATGTGATTAATTTTGAGTCTGGCCAAACCGTTGAGCGTGGGCAAAACCTGGTCGAGCTCGACTCGAGCGTTGAAAAAGCCAATTTAGCCAGCACCCAAGCTCGCCTACCGGCGGCGGAAGCCAAGTTTAAACGCTACCAAGGACTGTTTGCTAAAGGCTCTATTTCTAAAGAAGCGCTGGATGAAGCCGAGGCCAATTATCGTTCGCTACAAGCTGACATTAACGCACTGAAAGCCACCATTGCCCGTCGTAATATCCAAGCACCCTTCGATGGTGTGATTGGCCTGCGTGATGTTTTCTTAGGTGAATACTTGCAGCCAGGTACGGATATTGCTCGCCTCGAGGATACCTCGGTGATGAAGCTGCGCTTTACCGTGCCACAAACAGATATTTCTAAAATCCGTCTGAGCCAGCCGTTGCGCATTACTGTCGATGCGTATCCTGAAAAGGAATTCATCGGCTCTATCAGTGCCATTGAGCCTGCGGTCAACAGCCAGAGTGGTCTTATCAAGGTGGAAGCGAACATCCCGAATAACGATGGTCAGTTGCGCTCAGGGATGTTTGCCCGTGCCGATATCGTTCTACCTACCATTGAAGAGCAAATCGTGATTGATCAAACCGCGATTAATTTCACCTTGTACGGGGAAAGTGTGTACGTGATCCGCGAAGAAGAAGGGGAAAAACGCGCGTTCCAACAAGTGCTCAAAGTCGGTGAACGTCGTGGCCATCAAGCACGCATTATCGAAGGTCTGCAACCTGGCGATCAGGTCGTCACCTCCGGCCAAGTGCGATTAAGCAATGGCTCCAAAGTGAAAATCGTCGAAAACGACGCTCTCACACCACCAGAACAATTACCTCAATTGTAAGACGAGGATGTGATGCGCTTTACTGATATTTTTATCCGGCGCCCCGTGCTAGCCGCGTCAATCAGTATTCTGATTGCGCTGCTCGGCCTGCAATCTTTATTTAAGATGCAAGTCAGGGAATACCCGGAGATGACCAATACCGTGGTCACCATCACAACCAGCTATTATGGCGCCAGCGCCGACTTGATTCAGGGCTTCATTACGACGCCACTCGAACAAGCCGTGGCCCAAGCTGATAATATTGACTTTATGACCTCAGAGTCGGTGCTTGGTTCTTCGACCATTACGGTCAATATGAAGCTTAATACCGACCCTAATGCCGCCTTGGCCGATATTCTCGCCAAGGTAAACTCGGTGCGTGCTCAGCTCCCCGCTGAAGCCGAAGATCCGTCAGTATCGATGTCGACCGGTTCGACCACCGCGGTGATGTATGTTGGTTTTACCTCACCCGAGCTCGACTCCAGTCAGATCACCGACTACCTCGAACGCGTGGTCAAACCTCAGCTGTTTACCGTGGATGGCGTTTCCAAAATCGACCTTTACGGCGGGGTGAAGTATGGCCTTCGCGTGTGGCTCGATCCGGAGAAAATGGCGGCATTTAAGCTGGCGGCCACCGACGTGATGTCCGTGCTTGATGCCAACAACTACCAGTCGGCCACCGGTCAGGCGATTGGTACCTTTATGATCTATAACGGCAGTGCCGATACCCAGGTCTCCACCCCTGAAGAGCTGAGTAACTTGGTGGTGGATACCCAAGATGGTCGTGTCGTACGCCTCGGAGACATCGCTAAGGTCTCACTCGAGAAAAGCCATGATCGGGTACGTGCACTGGCCAATGGCTCTGAGGCGGTTGTCGCCGCGATCAATGCCACCCCGTCGGCTAACCCCATAAATATTGCCGCTGACGTCATGGATATGTTGCCGGAAGTTGAGCGCAACATGCCAAGCAATATCGAGATGAATGTGCTGTATGACTCATCTAATGCAATCAATGAGTCCATCAATGAGGTGATCAAAACCATCATTGAAGCGGCACTGATCGTGTTGGTGGTGATCACCCTGTTCTTGGGCTCATTCCGAGCGGTAATTATCCCTATTATCACCATTCCGCTATCCCTGATTGGTGTGGCGCTGGTGATGGAAATGATTGGCTTCTCACTGAACTTGATGACCCTGCTGGCGATGGTGCTGGCTATCGGCTTGGTGGTCGACGATGCGATCGTGGTATTGGAAAACATCGACCGCCATATCAAGCTGGGAGAGTCCCCTTTCCGCGCGGCCATTATTGGTACACGGGAAATTGCCGTGCCGGTTATCTCCATGACACTGACATTGGCGGCGGTGTATGCCCCCATCGCCATGATGGGCGGGATCACCGGCTCGCTGTTTAAAGAGTTTGCGTTAACGCTTGCTGGGGCTGTGTTTGTCTCCGGGATTGTCGCATTAACACTCTCACCGGTAATGTGTTCGACCATGCTGAAAGCCAACGCCAAGCCAAGTCGCTTTGAGCTTGCCGTTCATCGCTTCTTGGATGGAATGACCGACAAGTATGCTCATCTTCTTAGTAAGGTGATGCAACGCCGTCCTGTGGTGGTATCTTTTGCGGTCATCGTCTTTGCCTCTTTACCCGTGCTATTTAATTTTATCCCCAGTGAACTCGCACCATCGGAAGATAAAGGCGTGGTAGTCATGATGGGGACGGCGCCCTCGACGGCTAACCTGGATTACATCCAAAACAGCATGGCGGAAGTGAACCAAAAGCTCGACGAGCAACCAGAAGTGGCCTTTTCTCAGGTCTTTTCTGGGGTGCCGAAGTCGAATCAAGCGTTTGGTATCGCCTCACTGGTGCCTTGGAGTGAGCGGGAAGCCAGTCAGTCCGAAGTGGTAAAACGCATGGCTGACGAAGTGAAAGACATTCCGGGTATGAAGGTCACCACCTTTGAAATGCCAGAACTGCCCGGTGCCTCCTCCGGCTTGCCGATCCAATTTGTGGTGACGACCCCGAATAATTTCGAAAGTCTCTATCAAGTGACCGCCGAAATTATGTCCGAGGTACAATCTAGTCCGAACTTCGTCTATTCGGAGCTGAACCTTAACTTTGATTCGGCCACCATGAATATCAGCATTGATAAAGACAAAGCTGGCTCATATGGCGTGACGATGCGTGATATTGGCGCCACCATTGGCACCATGATGGCGGATGGCTACGTCAACCGTATCGACTTTGATGGCCGCTCATATGAGGTGATCCCGCAAGTGGAGCGTAAATATCGCCTCAACCCTGAGTCCATTGAGAGCTACTATGTTCGTGCGGCCAACGGCGATTCCATTCCGCTGGGCTCGCTGATTGACATTGAAGTCACCGCGGAGCCTCGCTCACTCCCGCACTTTAATCAGCTAAACGCTGCGACCATCAGTGCGGTATCTGCGCCCGGTGTCACCATGGGTACCGCGGTGGATTGGTTCGAAAGCAAGGCAGCAGAATTGCCTAAAGGCTATCAGCACGATTACCTCGGTGAGTCTCGCCAATACGTGACAGAAGGCAGCGCGCTGTATGCCACCTTCTTGTTTGCCTTAGCGATCATTTATCTGGTACTGGCGATTCAGTTTGAATCCTTGCTCGACCCACTGGTGATCTTGGTCTCTGTGCCACTTGCGATTTGTGGTGCCTTAATTGCACTCGCGTGGGGGCTGTCATCAATGAACATCTACTCACAAGTCGGGTTGATAACCTTGATAGGTCTGATTACCAAACACGGTATTCTGATCTGTGAGGTGGCTAAAGAGCAGCAACTGCATCATCAAGCCAGCCGAATGGACGCGGTAAAAGAAGCGGCCAAAATTCGTCTGCGTCCGATCTTAATGACCACTGCCGCGATGATTGCAGGCCTCATCCCACTAATGTTCGCCACCGGCGCAGGCGCCGAGCAACGCTTTAGCATCGGGATTGTGATCGTAGCGGGTCTCGCTATCGGTACGTTATTCACGCTATTCGTTCTGCCAGTGATTTACACCTACCTGGCCAGCAAGCACAAACCACTGCCTGTGTTTGTCGAAGACGATGAACTTGATAAGCTCGATGAAGACTATCGCGCATCACACTAACCCAAAGGGCCTTCGGGCCCTTTTCTTTTATCATCCTTTCGACAAGCTGTGCGTATTTACATAGAATAAAGACAGTTAATAAAGGAGTATTCCATGTTTGACCCCAAAAAACTTGAGCAAATGGCCAAGCAAATTCACGACGCCATGCCTCAGCCTGTTAAAGAGTTAGGCACGGATATGGAAAGCCGTGTGCGCCAAGCCATCCAAGGCCAACTGACTAAGCTGGATGTAGTAAGCCGTGAGGAGTTTGATGTACAAACCCAGGTGTTACTGCGCACCCGTCAAAAGCTCACCGAACTCGAAGCCAAGCTGGATGCCATGGAAACAAAAGTGGGTCAATCGACAGATAACCAAGAATAACCCACGCAGATATAAAAAAGCCTGACCCTCAGGCCAGGCTTCTCTTCCGCGTTATCTCAAACGATCCGCGTTTTTATTTGTCGAGCGCAATTTGTTTCATATCAGTCATATAGCCGCGCAATTCCTCGCCGATAAACTCAATCGGGTGATTACGGATACGATCATTGACCTCGATTAAGGTGGCGTTGTCGACCTGATTAGAGGCTTCTCCGAGTCCTTTACCAATCACATCAGCCCCCACTGTTGGCATAAAGTGTTCGCGCAGCAGCGGTGTCGCGACGTTTGCAAATAAGTAGTTGCCGTACTCAGCCGTATCGGAAATGACCACGTTCATTTCATAAAGACGCTTACGCGCGATGGTGTTGGCAATCAAAGGCAATTCATGCAATGACTCGTAATACGCTGACTCTTCGATAATGCCGGATGACACCATAACTTCAAAAGCAAGCTCGACCCCTGCACGCACCATAGCAACCATCAAAATACCGTTATCAAAGAACTCTTGCTCACTGATGCTTACATCCGACTCGGGATAGTTTTCAAACGCGGTCTGTGCCGTTTCTTCACGCCATGTGAACAAGTCTTTATCGCCGTTTTCCCAATCGGCCATCATGGTCGCGGAGAAATGGCCAGAAATGATGTCATCCATATGTTTGTTATATAGAGGACGCATCAGTTCTTTAAGCGACTCCGACAGTTCAAAGGCTTTGATTTTCGCTGGGTTGGACAAGCGATCCATCATGTGGGTGATGCCCCCGAACTTCAGCGCTTCCGTAATGGTTTCCCAGCCGTACTGAATAAGCTTACCCGCATAACCTGGCTCAACGCCCTCTGCGATCATTTTCTCATAGCAAACGACCGAGCCTGCCTGCAGCATGCCACACAGGATAGTTTGCTCTCCCATCAGATCGGATTTCACTTCTGCCACGAATGAAGAGGCAAGTACGCCAGCACGGTGGCCACCGGTTGCAGCTGCCCACGCTTTCGCAATCTCAAAGCCTTCACCTTTAGGATCATTTTCTGGATGGACAGCGATCAGCGTCGGCACACCAAAGCCGCGTTTATATTCTTCACGCACCTCGGTACCCGGACACTTAGGCGCCACCATAACCACAGTAATGTCTTCACGGATACGCTGACCGACTTCGACAATATTAAAACCATGTGAGTAACCGAGCGCGGCGCCCTCTTTCATCAGTGGCATCACGGTTTCGACGACGTTGGAGTGCTGTTTATCTGGTGTAAGGTTGATCACCAAGTCTGCCTGTGGAATCAAATCTTGGTAGCTACCCACTTCAAATCCATTCTCAGCCGCATTCTGATAAGAAGGGCGCTTTTCATCAATGGCAGCCTGTCGCAGTGCATAAGCCACATCAAGACCCGAGTCGCGCATGTTTAAGCCTTGGTTGAGCCCTTGCGCACCACAGCCGACAATCACCACTTTTTTACCTTTGAGAAATTCGGCCTCGGTGGCAAATTCGTCACGATCCATAAACCGGCATACGCCTAATTGTTCCAATTGTTGACGCAAATTCAGGGTATTAAAGTAGTTCGCCATGGGGTGCTCCATTGATTCAAATCCGTGATTGGGTGTGTTTTCACCGCGTTTTTTTGATACTACCCTAACCACTATATTGCCTAAAGTGATATATTCACAATATAACATTGCAATTAAAGCAACAATAAAATCATGAATGCAAAGCAACTCACGGGCTTCCTCCATCTCTGTGACACCAAAAGCTACACCCGGGCCGCACAAGCGATGCACGTCAGCCCCTCAGCCTTGAGCCGAATCATCCAACGTCTTGAAGAAGATATAGGTCAGCCGCTGTTTATTCGCACCAATAAAGCGGTCGATCTCACCCCAGCAGGTAAAACGCTGCTTCCCGTCGCACGCGATATTCTTCAGCTTTGGCACACGACTAAAGCCAGTATCAATGAACATGCCTCTTTGCTCGGCGGTAAGCTCACGCTCTTTTGTTCGGTCACTGCAAGCTATAGCCATTTACCTGAGCTCCTCGCGCGGTTTCGTCAACAATACCCAAATATCGAGCTACAGCTTCTGACTGGCGATCCCGCCCAAGCAGAAGAGAAGGTGCAAGACAATAGCGCCGACATTGCCATTGCTGCTAAACCCAAACGCTTGTCATCCAGCTTGGTGTTTCAACCGATTGATACAGTCAGTTTGTCGGTTATCGCACCGGCAATGGCCAGCAGTGGCATTGACCTACAAGCCATTGACTGGCAGCACACACCATTAATCTTGCCCGAAGCAGGGACAGCGCGCGAACTCGCTGATCAATGGTTGACCAGTAAAGGTATCGAGCCAAACGTCTACGCACAAATAGCAGGCCATGAGGCGATTGTCAGTATGGTGGCATTGGGCTGTGGTATTGGTGTCGCGCCCGATGTAGTGATTGATAACAGCCCAGTAAAAGACAAGGTTGAGCGATTACGCCAAGAAATTGTACAACCTCTCGAACTGGGCCTTTGTTGTAAAGCTTCCCGCGCAAAAGAGCCTTTACTCAACGCCCTACTCGATGTCATGCGATAAACACAAAAAGCCCTAACACAATGATGCTGGGGCTTAAACGCAAAAAACCCCAGCTTTTCAGCTAGGGTTTCTAAATAGTGGCGGAGGGCCGGGGTTGCGGACAACGGGCAGGCCATCCTGCGGGACTCATTCGCCCGCAGGGCGAACCTGGCCAATAACAAAAAAACCCCAGCTTCTCAGCTAGGGTTTCTAAGTAGTGGCGGAGTGGACGGGACTCGAACCCGCGACCCCCGGCGTGACAGGCCGGTATTCTAACCAACTGAACTACCACTCCGCACCAATGCTGTATGACTAAAGACTTATATCTCTTGGCTTTAATCAATTGTAATCAAAGCCTGGCGATGTCCTACTCTCACATGGGGAGACCCCACACTACCATCGGCGCTGCTTCGTTTCACTACTGAGTTCGGCATGGAGTCAGGTGGGTCCAAAGCGCTATGGTCGCCAAGCAAAAT
>NZ_RSAM01000016.1:0-74218 GCF_009377945.1 Salinivibrio sp. VYel1
GATTGCATAGGTCAAATTGTTAAAGAGCGTTGACGATGCGAAGCTGCGCTTCGCTTGGTCAGGGCTGCGTATCTTACGCGCCTTGCCGTTAAAGTCAAGAAGAAATTTTATCTTTTATTTTCAACCCAGCCGGGTGAAACAAAACCTCTTTTTGACTTCCCTAACGCCTAGCGTTAAGTGGACGGCTATCTTAATCTTTTAAAAACTCACGTCAAGCGTTTATTTTTATTCGATTTTTTACTTCGACATGCTCGCTGAGCGCTTGCCCTGCGTGCCGTGTCGATGGAGGCGCATTATAGAGAAGCTGATCAGGTTGGCAAGTCCTTTTTAGGTGTTTTTTAGAAAAAAACTGTCACTCGCTGTTTTTTTGCTCGCTAGGGTGTAAAACTGGTATCAAACTCGCCGCTATTTAGCACTGTTAAGAGAGAAAAGAGGGATCTGTGATGGTAAAACAGCTGCGCGCCTATAAAGGCATGACGCCTCAGCTTGGCGAGCGCGTCTATATTGATGAATTCAGTGTATTGGCTGGCGATATTACGCTAGGCGATGATGTGAGTATTTGGCCGTTGGTTGCGGCACGTGGTGACGTGAACCATATCCAGATTGGCGCACGGACCAATGTACAAGATGGCTCAGTCCTTCATGTTACTCACAAAAATGCCGAAAACCCACAAGGTTACCCGCTGATCATTGGCGAAGAAGTGACAATCGGCCACAAAGTCATGTTACACGGCTGTCGGATTGGCAACCGAGTCCTAGTGGGAATGGGGACGATTATTCTCGATGACGCTGTGATAGAAGATGAAGTGCTGATTGGCGCTGGCAGTTTAGTCCCGCCCGGAAAACGCTTAGAGAGTGGCTATCTGTATGTCGGCTCACCGGTCAAACAAGTTCGCCCCCTTACCGACAAAGAGCGTGCTTATTTTGCACGCTCAGCGCAAAACTATGTCGACACCAAAGACATCTACCGCTGCGAGTGCTAGATCAGCAAGCTGCCATCGGCTTCAAACGCTTCTGATTCGATGGCCGCTTCCATGTGCTCTTCAATATCAAACCAAACCTGTTCGACAATCGCCTGCGCATTATCCGTGTCCACCGCACAGCCGGCGAGCGCGGATAAGGTGGTAAATCGGACAGCGCATGGTAACAATGCACCATTAAGTTGGCCGTAAAAACAAACACGGGCCTTTGCCGTGTCGACCTGCGCTTGGTCCGCAGCCAGAATAAGGGATTGATTCATTGATTGAGTGCCTCTCTTAACTGCTCACGCACACATTCGGTTTGTGGCCGACAGCCGCGCCATATAGCAAAGCTTTCCGCCGCTTGTTCCACCAGCATGCCCAAGCCGTCTAAACACCGCCCTGCTCCTTGGCGTTGCGCCCACTGGTTGCTGGTTGTGCAGCCAGCTTGATACACCATGTCATAGACAGTGGTCGCTGGACCAATCGCGCCATGAGGGAGAGGAGGATAGCTTTGATGTAAACTCGCCGAGGTCGCGTTAATGATCACATCGACCGGCGCCGCCATGGGTTTATCCACGGCATGGCTGGTGATCGGTCCGGCCTCACCAAATGTAGCGGCTAGTTGCTGGGCTTTTTGCTCGGTGCGATTCACAATCATCAGCGATGCTGGCTCTTGCTCCAGTAAAGGAAGCAACACACCCCGTGCTGCACCGCCTGCTCCCACAACCATAATGCGCTTATCGCGCAGTGCCACATGATGGTAGTGTAAGTCAGTCACCAAACCTGCCCCATCCGTATTATCACCCAGTAGGGAACCATCGCTTTGCTTAACCAGCGTATTCACGGCACCGGCGCGGCGGGCACGCTCTGTCAGTGTATCAGCCCAATCATACGCTTGCTGTTTAAAAGGCACGGTCACATTGGCGCCGCGCCCTCCTTGCGCAAAAAACGCCTGCATACTGGTCACAAAGCCTTCGAGCGGCGCTTCAATGGCTTGATAGTCGATGTCTTGTTGGGTTTGCGTCGCAAATGCGGCGTGGATCTGCGGCGACTTACTGTGGCCAATCGGGTGGCCGACCACACAATAACGATCGGTCATCTGTTACCACTCCCTCGGTTTAAGGTAGTCGCGATAGAGTCTCGCTTCCGGCGCGTCTTCATCGGGTGACCAATTATATTCCCAACGTGCCATCGGCGGCATCGACATCAGGATAGATTCGGTACGCCCACCACTTTGTAAGCCAAATAGCGTACCTCTGTCATACACCAAGTTAAATTCGACATAGCGTCCGCGGCGGTAAAGCTGGAAATCTCGCTCACGCTCACCATAGGGTGTGGCTTTGCGGCGCTGTACAATCGGCAGGTAAGCATCGATAAAACCTTTTCCAACCGCTTGGGTGTAGGCAAAGCACTGCTCGAATGGCCACTGGTTCAAATCATCAAAGAAAAGCCCGCCGACGCCACGGGTTTCACCGCGATGGGGCAGATAAAAATAGCGATCGCACCACGCCTTGTGATCAGCGTACACGCTATCACCGAAGGGCGCGCACAAGGCTTTGGCGGTC
Organism: Salinivibrio sp. VYel1; assembly: GCF_009377945.1. NCBI lineage: Bacteria > Pseudomonadati > Pseudomonadota > Gammaproteobacteria > Vibrionales > Vibrionaceae > Salinivibrio > Salinivibrio sp. VYel1. Next base: position 2,528 of record NZ_RSAM01000016.1, read on the forward strand.
TCATGCCAGTGCTGGCAGTCTTCCTCGAACGGATAGAAAGGCGTAAGGTCAAAGCCGCCGCCAAACCACCACACAGGGTCGGCGCCTTCCTTTTCAGCAATGAAAAACCGTACGTTTGCGTGCGAGGTCGGCACGTACGGGTTGTGAGGATGGATCACTAACGACACCCCCATGGCCTCAAAACAGCGCCCGGCGAGCTCTGGGCGATGCGCGGTCGCCGAGGCAGGCATTTGATCGCCAAATACGTGCGAGAAGTTCACTCCCGCTTGCTCAAATACTTGGCCCTGACGCAGGACGCGACTGCGACCACCGCCCCCTTTCTCACGCTCCCACGCATCTTCAATAAAATGCGCTTGACCATCTTCTTGCGCAAGCTGTTGGCAAATATCATCTTGAAGCTGGAGGAAAAAAGCCTTCACGGCTTGCTTATCAATTGTCGACTGACCGTGTGCCACGCTCACATCCTTTGTTACTGAGACTATATGCGTACTTTACCTGATCCACGCAGTGGGATCTTGACGGAATTTCATCCCCCATCGCCGACGCAAACGTTTTCCTTGCGGTGAAATCTGGGTATAATTCGCGCCACGCTCAGCTTATCTTATTCACGCTTGTCATCAAGAAGGACGTATTATGACTGTCGGTATCATCATGGGCTCGCAATCCGATTGGCCTACCATGACACATGCAGCGGCTATGTTGGATCATTTTGCCATCCCTTACGAAACCCGTATTGTCTCCGCCCATCGCACACCACAGTTACTTGCCGACTACGCCCAACAAGCGGCCGAGCGCGGGATTAAAGTGATTATTGCCGGCGCCGGGGGGGCCGCCCATTTGCCTGGGATGACCGCCGCACACACCAGCCTGCCGGTGCTCGGCGTGCCGGTCCAGTCAAAAGCGTTAAAGGGTATGGACTCATTGCTTTCTATTGCTCAAATGCCCAAGGGCGTGGCAGTGGGCACGCTCGCCATTGGTGACGCAGGCGCCGCGAATGCAGGCCTCCTTGCGGCACAAATTCTCGCAACGGCCGACCCTGATTTGATGGCAAAAGTGGATGCGTTTCGCCAAGCGCAAACTGAAGCCGTTCTCGCTCAACCCAACCCACAAGGGTAAGGCCATGAATATTCTGGTGTTAGGCGCGGGACAACTGGCTCGGATGATGGCCTTGGCCGGTGCGCCGCTCAACCTTATCGTCAGCGCCTATGATGTGCGTAGTGGCGACATTGTTCACCCACTGACGCTGCAACCACTAGGGCACGGTCTCAATACGGCCATCGCCGGCGCGGATATTATCACCGCGGAATTTGAGCATATCCCCGCTGATATCTTGCATCACTGCGAGCAAAGCGGGAAGTTACGCCCCAATGCCCAAGCGATTCTAACCGGTGGTGACCGCCAAATTGAGAAAGCGCTGCTGATGCAAGCAGGTGTCGCCAATGCACCGTACCGTGTGGTGTATACACAGGCGGATTTAGAAAAGGCAGTCGACGCACTGGGCGCGCCCTTGGTCCTCAAAAGTACCTTGGATGGTTATGACGGCAAAGGACAGTGGCGCTATCGTGACGGCGATGATCTTCACGCATTGTGGGCAGAGCTCGACGCCTTTCTCACCGCGCCCGAACAGCGCGATGGCCAAGCCATCATTGCCGAAGCCATGATCCCTTTTGACAGAGAAGTGTCACTAATTGGTGTGCGTGGCGCGAATGGTGAATTTGCCAGCTATAGCCTGACCCAAAACCACCATCATGATGGGATACTCACCTTGTCTGTGGTGCGCCCAGATGAGCATGCTTTGCAAACACAAGCCGCGGACATGTTAGAAAAGATTGCCAGCGCGCTGAACTATGTGGGGGTGCTCGCGGTGGAATTCTTTGATGTAGACGGCAGCTTGCTGGTGAACGAGATAGCACCTCGGGTGCACAACTCCGGTCACTGGACACAGCAAGGTAGCGCGTGTTGCCAATTTGAAAACCACCTGCGCGCCGTCAGCGGCTTACCCCTCGGCCCGACCGAGTTAATCCAGCCGACGGCGATGATCAATATCTTAGGCCAAGGCAGTGTCCCGCTTGCGACCTATCGTGATGCCCATGTACATTGGTACAACAAAACGCCTCGTCCGGGGCGCAAAGTGGGCCATATTAATGTCACGGCCACATCGAACGCGGCGCTTGCCACCAAGTTAGCCAGTCTCGCCAGCTATCTCCCCGACGATGCTTTTCACGGTTTGAAATCGGCTGCATTGGCTCTCGCCGCGCAAACCGATTAGCCTTCGCTCTCCGATTCTGCAGCCGATTCACCTTGAATCGCGCTGCAGGACTTATCGGCACATTGGTGTACTGTCTTGCCACCTTTCTTACGCTCCACCAGCAGCGCAAAGCCACATTGCTCGCAGGTGCCGGCTATCGGTTGTGCATTTACCGCAAAATGACACTTAGGGTATTGGTCACAGGCAAAAAAGCGCTTGCCGTAACGCGAGGTGCGCTCCACCAGCTCACCCTTGTGGCAGGATGGACAGGTGAGGGTAGTATGATCGGGTTCATCCGGTTTTTCGATATGCGTACATTGCGGGAACTGATCGCAGCCAATAAACATACCGAATCGACCTTGGCGTAACACCAATTCTCCCTGATGACACGCCGGACAAGCCACGCCAAGCGCTTTTACTATGTGGCCATCACCATGATGTAACGCTTTGGTATAGTGGCAGTCTGGGTAGGCCGTACAGGCCAGAAACGGGCCTCGTTTGCCCGATTTAAACGCAAGAGCGCTGCCACATTCAGGGCAGCGCTCGTGGGTGTTCGGGGTGTTATCTTTACTCATTCACACCTTTTACTGTCATTGATAAGCGTTAGTGCACGTATCCCTCTTGTGCGTCGTACAGCATTTCTTCCATCTGTGTATACGCACGCTCGTTACCGGGCACATTAAACAGCACCATCAAAATGACCCATTTTAGATCATCAAGACCAAATTCTTGGGTCTCAAGTTCCATCACCCGATCGATGACCATTTCACGCGTTTCCGGTGAAAGCACCCCGGCTTGCTCTAAGAATAAGAGAAAGCCTCGGCTTTCTTGGTCGATAAAGCGTGTTTCTTGCTCGGTATAGATTCGAATCGAGCTTTGGGCACTGCCTGATAGATAAGGCTGTTTATCCGCATTTTGCAACTGTGCCAGCTTTTCAAGCCAGTTCAGGGCTTTATATATATCGTCTTGATGAAAACCCGCGCGGGACAATTCATCTGCTAACTCGTCCTGATCGATCATCACTTCCACATCGCTGTGGATGTAGGTTTCGAACAGGTACATAAGAATGTCCATCATGGCTAGCCCCTCCTCGTTCTGACATAGCCACCGGGTACTGCTGCTACAAGCCCCTGGAGTTCTAAGTCTAACAACTGCATCATGATTTCGTGAACCGGTTGGTTGCAGCGCTCAGCCAGTACGTCGACACACGTCGCGTTAGTCCCTACGTTAGCCAACAGCGCAGAAAATGGCAATCCTTCGTGAGTATCTAACTTGGGTGCATCACTAAATAATTTGTTTTGCTGACTCACAGCAAACTGAACCAAGCTATCCACATCACTTATAATATCATCAACACAATCGACTAACACGGCGCCTTGTTTTATCAATTGGTGGCAACCTCGCGATTGGACTTGGTCTATGGGACCGGGAATCGCAAACACACTCCGGTTTTGCTCTAGCGCATAACGTGCCGTGATCAGTGACCCACTTTGCGGTGCGGCCTCTACCACTAATACGCCTGCCGACAACCCACTGATCAACCGGTTGCGGCGCGGAAAGTGTTCGGCTCTTGGCGGGGCGTCCGGCCAAAACTCTGAAACAAGCGCCCCCTGCGCTTCAATCCGCTTGGCCAATGCGCGATGCCGGGCGGGATACACATTGGCCAGTCCGCTTCCCAGCACCGCCAAGGTTTTTCCGCCGCCCTCGAGTGCGCCTTTGTGTGCTCGGCCATCAATGCCGAGCGCAAGCCCACTGGTGATCGCAACACCATGCTCAACCAGTTGTTTAGCAAATTGATACGCTGTCTCTAAACCTTGTGGGGTCGCGTGACGGCTGCCCACCATCGCCAATTGAGGCATCGCCAAGCAAGTCAGATCGCCTTGCACATACAAGACCAAAGGCGGCCGTGCGATTTCTCGGAGTAGTGCAGGATAAGCTGGATGGTCAAAGCCAATCAGGTGGCAATTCTCTTGCCTCGCCCACTCAAGGCTACGCTCAATCATGGCATGATTGGGGTGCATAATGGCCTGACATTGCTCAGCGTTTAAGCCAACCGCGGCAAGCTCATGATGGGTTTGGTCACACAATGCGTCGATGGGCATTTTAGCTAACAGCGCGCGCCGCTGCGGGACGCGCAACCGCGGCACTTGAGTCAGCGTCAACCATCCTCGCAGCGATTTATCGTGCATAGGCCGGTTGAGAGGATGGCGGTACCGCATGCATGCCGGCTTTGATCGGCTGACGCGCTTGGGTGATCACCGCCAAGCTAACCCAAGGGTAAGCCCGAACGACCATGGTTTGTCCCACCGTCACATCAGGCATGGGTGTGATGGATTGTGTCGTACTTTCGTTCGCGTTTTGATAGCGATACTCACCGGGGTCATTTAACACCTTGGCCCCCCCTTTGGTGACAGTAAACATTTGTCCGGTCGTCACGCCATCATTGGCACCTTTATCGAGCACCACCAGCTGACCATTCGCGACATACTCACTGCCATAAAGATGCCCTAATAACCTCGCGTCGGTTTGAGCCGCTTGGGGCCAAAAGCGCGCATGCGTGTTCTCGGGCAAAGGTAACAAGACATCATTGGGCCGTACTTCCTGCACCACGCGTGTCAGTGTCATCACACTGCGCCCTTCACTTCGCGCACGGATACGTCCGTCAGCCACATGTTTTAAGCTCACCATAGCGATCGGTTCGGCGCTAGCCTCTGACGTCGCAGGGCGTAAAAAGGTTTTCTCAACCCGAAAAACCTGCCAATTTTTGGCACCCAGCGACGCATCCACATACAGGGTATCGTGCACTGACAGATATTGACGCCCATCTGTAGAGCCAAGAACACGAGGCAGCGCCACCAAACGCGCCTTTTCGACCAGCATATCCTGTTGTAAATAGGGCAGCAGCATAGGATCGACACTGCTCAGCGCTGACGTCTTGGGTGCATCTCCCTTTGCTGCAATCGCGCGCCTAGGCTTGTAGCTGACGGCCGGTTTCCCCGCTTGCCATGTGAGGGTGAGCACATCGCCAGGATAAATAAGATTGGGATCCTTTATAGCCGGATTTGCGTACCATACGTCACGCCATTGCCAAGGATTATCGAAAAAGGTGGCGGCGATATCCCACAGGGCATCCCCCCGCTCAACCACGTATCGCTGACTCTCGGCAGGGCCGGCTGCCAGCACTGGTAGCGCGATAGCCAATAGCCCAGCGGCGGCGAGATTGAATAGCTTTCTTGTCATCAATGTCTTCCTCACCCGACGAATGATGCTGATGCTGTCAATTGGCTGGCAAAATGTCTAGAATTAACCCAATTACCCCGTGCCGCTTTCGGCACAGTTCAATTTTTATGAGACGTTATGGCTTTACTGAACGTATTAACATTCCCAGATGAGCGCCTTCGCACCGTGGCCAAGCCGGTGGACGCTGTCACACCTGAGATCCAGAAAATGGCTGATGACATGATTGAAACCATGTACGCCCAAGATGGTATTGGTCTCGCGGCCACTCAGGTTGATTTTCACCAACGCATGGTGGTGATTGATGTCTCCGAAACCCGCGATCAGCCCATGGTGCTTATAAATCCAGAAATCATCGAAAAGCGCGGTGAAGATGGCATTGAAGAAGGATGCTTATCTGTGCCCAGTGCACGCGCATTGGTTCCGCGTGCGGCAGAAGTGACCGTAAAAGCGCTGGATCGCGACGGCAACGCTATCCAGTTTGATGCCGACGACCTGCTAGCGATTTGTATTCAGCATGAGCTTGACCATTTAGAAGGTAAGCTGTTTGTGGACTACCTATCGCCGCTGAAACGTCAGCGCATCAAGCAAAAGATGGAAAAAATCAAACGCGCTAACCAAAAAGCAAGCTGAGGTCACTTTGAGCACACCGCTGCGTATAGTATTTGCGGGCACGCCGGATTTTGCCGCGCGCCATTTACAAGCCCTGCTCGATAGTGAGCATGAGGTGATTGCGGTTTATAGCCGTGAAGATAAACCCGCTGGCCGAGGCAAGAAGCTCACGGCAAGCCCCGTTAAACAGCTTGCGCTTGAGCATGACTTACCCGTGTATCAGCCTCGCACGTTGCGTGATGAACAAGCACAAGCGGAGCTGGCTGCCTTGAACGCCGACGTGATGGTCGTGGTCGCTTACGGGCTGATTCTGCCCAAGCCCGTATTGGACACCCCAAAGTTAGGGTGTATTAATGTGCATGGCTCCATTCTGCCACGTTGGCGTGGCGCCGCTCCTATCGAACGAGCAGTATGGGCTGGTGACAATGAGACGGGGGTCACCATCATGCAGATGGATGAAGGGCTCGACACGGGCGATATGCTTAAAATTGCGACCCTGCCCATTGATGAGAAAGAAACCAGTGGTAGCCTATATTTGCGTCTTGCGGAGCTGGGTCCGCAGGCATTGATTGATTGTCTTAATGACATGGCTAACGGCATTATTCTTGCTGAGCCACAAAACGATGCCAAAGCCAACTATGCCGAAAAGCTCAGTAAGCAAGAAGCGCAGATCGATTGGCATCAAAACGCCGCGTTTATCGAACGTTGTGTACGGGCATTTAACCCGCGCCCGGTCAGCTACTTCACCTTAGGTGAGCAAAACATCAAGGTGTGGGGCGCTAACGCACTAGATATCGACGTGGACGCGGCGCCAGGCACAGTGGTCAACACTGACAAACATGGCATTCAGGTCGCGACCGGAAAAGGCGTGATCCAGCTGACCCAACTACAACCCCCGGGCAAAAAAGCCATGCAAGCGCATGAACTACTGAATGCACGTCGTGAATGGTTTGAAACAGGCACCCAACTATAGCGTGCCACCGATACGTGAGAAGAAGGCCAGTACGCTGGCCTTTTTTAATCTGACCCACACTATCGTCTGATGCCAATTTGGCCTTTGAATAGGTAAACATATGAATGTAAGAGCCGCGGCCGCCCGCGTTCTGTATCAAGTGGTTGATCAGGGCCAGTCATTGTCCCAGCAGCTCCCCCTCGCTCAACAGAAGGTCGCCCCGCGTGATGCTGCTTTGTTGCAAGAGATTTGCTATGGCACCTTGCGCTGGTTACCGCGATTAGAGCATATCGTGCAAGCCCTGATGGATAAGCCACTGAAAGGCAAACAACGAGTCTTTCATCACCTCATTCTGGTCGGGTTGTATCAATTAGGCTATATGCGCATCCCGGCCCATGCCGCCGTGGCTGAAACCGTGAATGCCACCAAGCCATTGAAGCGCCCACAATTACGTGGATTGATTAACGCCATTTTGCGCAATTATCAACGCGATCAAGATGCGCTAGACCAAGCCAGCCAAGCGCATGATGCTGGTCATTACTGCCATCCCGGCTGGTTGCTCAAACGCCTTCAGACCGCCTATCCATCCAATTGGCAAGACATTGTGGCGGCAAATCATCAAAAAGCGCCGATGTGGCTGCGCGTCAACCGCCAGCACCATTCTCGAGACAGTTATCAAGCGCAGCTGCAACAGGCCGGTATTGGTGCCAGTGCCCATCCAGATGCCATGGACGCTCTGAAACTCGACGCGCCGTGTGATGTGTCTCGCCTCCCCAGCTTTGACCAGGGCTGGGTGTCGGTACAAGATGCCGCCGCGCAGCTGGCTGTCGATTACCTCCAACCCGCGTCTGCAGAACATATTCTCGACTGCTGTGCCGCGCCAGGAGGGAAAACGTGTCATATCCTTGAGCACCAGCCTGGTGCCATCGTGACGGCCATTGATGCCGATGAAAACCGCTTATCCCGGATCAAAGAGAACCTGTCACGGTTAGGGCTGAATGCTGATGTGAAACACGCGGATGCCCGTGAGCCGAGCGCTTGGCATCAAGGGCCTGCGTTTGATCGTATATTACTGGATGCCCCTTGTTCAGCCACAGGCGTGATCCGGCGTCATCCCGACATTAAGTGGCTACGCCGTGATAGTGACATTCACGCTCTGGTCACGTTACAGGCAGAGATTTTAGACACAATGTGGCAGCAATTGGCGCCAGGCGGTACGCTGGTTTACGCCACCTGCTCAGTGTTACCGGATGAGAACCGCGAGCAAATCCGTGCCTTTTTAGCCCGTGAACCTTCCGCGATACTGCGCACCGGCTCGCAAGCGCAGCCTGGTCGCCAGATTTTGCCAGGCGAAGACGACATGGACGGTTTCTATTATGCATGCCTAGAGAAGCCTTTGTGCGACTAGGCAGGGAGTGACAGTAGCATGAAAATCATCATCTTGGGTGCAGGACAAGTCGGCGGCACCCTAGCAGAAAACCTGGTAGGGGAAAACAATGATATCACCATTGTTGACCGCGCCCCCGAACGACTGCGTGAGCTACAAGATAAGTATGACTTACGCGTGGTACAGGGGTTTGCCAGTCACCCAACCACGCTGCAAGAAGCCGGCGCTCAAGATGCAGATATGCTGGTCGCGGTGACCAACTCAGACGAAACCAATATGATCGCCTGTCAGGTCGCGTATACACGTTTTAATACACCAAACCGCGTCGCTCGGATCCGCAGCCCTGAATACTTGGCGGTGAAAGAGCAACTGTTTAACAGCGACGCCTGTCCGGTTGACCATCTTATCGCCCCTGAAGAGCTGGTCACTCGTTATATTCGTCGTCTAATTGAATACCCAGGCGCCTTACAGGTAGTCAGCTTTGCCGACAAAAAGGTCGGTCTGGTTGCGGTTAAGGCGTATTACGGCGGACCTTTGGTCGGTAAAGCCTTGTCCGCCTTGCGTGAGCATATGCCGCATGTCGATACCCGTGTCGCCGCTATTTTCCGTCGTGACCGGCCCATTCGTCCACAAGGCACCACCATCATCGAAGCCGATGATGAAGTCTTTTTCGTCGCCGCGAGTAACCATATTCGCTCGGTGATGAGTGAATTACAGCGCCTTGAAAAACCCTACAAACGCATCATGATTGTTGGTGGTGGCAACATTGGTGCCGGCCTCGCGATGGCGTTGGAGCGTCAATACAGCGTGAAGTTGATTGAGCGTAACCCCTCCCGTGCGGAGCACCTTTCTGAGTTACTTGAAGAAACCACGGTGTTTTGTGGCGATGCCTCTGATCAAGAACTGCTCAGTGAAGAGCACATTGATCAGATTGATGTGTTTATCGCGGTCACCAACGAAGATGAAGCCAATATTATGTCGGCTATGTTGGCGAAACGCCTTGGCGCGAAAAAAGTCATGGTGCTTATCCAGCGCGGCGCTTATGTGGACTTGGTGCAAGGCGGGGTGATTGATATTGCCATCTCCCCTCAACAGGCGACGATATCTGCGCTACTCACCCATGTGCGCCGCGCAGACATTGTTAATGTCTCGTCACTACGACGCGGCGCCGCTGAGGCGATTGAAGCCATCGCCCATGGGGATGCGTCGACATCCAAAGTGGTCGGGCGCGCCATCGGCGAGATAAAACTGCCCCCCGGTACCACCATCGGTGCTGTGGTGCGCGGTGACGAAGTGTTAATTGCGCACGATAAAACCGTGATCCAGCAAGATGACCATGTGGTCTTGTTCTTGGTGAACAAAAAATATATTCCTGACGTTGAACGCCTGTTCCAGCCCAGTCCCTTCTTCCTATGATCCTCGCCTGCAGGCGTTGTTGCCTGCAGGCTCACGCTTTTTCGCTGTCTACTGCCGTTCCAATCACTTTGGGTATACACTAATAAAAGTTCTCTCGGTATCGATGACACACAAAGGAACGCCATGTCGGACGATAAGTTTCAGCAATCTACCAGCTTCCTCAAAAAAGCTGTGCCTTTGATGATGAAATACAAGGTGCCCACCACGCCCACCAACTATGCCCTGTGGTACACCTATGTCGCCAATACCGACGCCAAACTTAATGCGGATGTCGATGCCACCGTCGATGAGCACGGTACCTGTAGTCCGCTGCAAAGCGACATGCTTTACCAAAAACACATGGCCGATAAGCATAGCCGAGACATCAATGCGTTAAAGCAAAGCTTAGAATCGATGATGACCGAGATGAGCCACTCAATGTCAGATACTATTCAAGATACTGACGCTTTCCATTCGGTTCTCGATAACACCTTTGAACAGCTGTCACGGGTCGAAAATGAAGGGTTATCCATTGATGAGACCATTGCCGTGGTTCGCAACGTGGTCAAAGATTCGCAAGCGCTTACCCAGTCGACCCGCTACTTTAAACACCAGCTTAATGACGCGCAGCAAGAGATTGCGCAATTAAAGCAAAATTTGGCTGAGATGACCGAACAAGCCACTCATGATGGCCTAACCGGTTTGCTTAACCGGGCCGCCTTCGAGCGCGAACTCGCCGCCTACATTGATAGCCCACAAACCTGGCCGTTCTGCTTGGTACTGATCGATCTCGACCACTTCAAGCACCTCAATGATACCTACGGCCATGTGCTCGGTGACATTGCCTTAAAGCAAGTTTCTAAACGGATCCTCGACTACTGTCGCGATGGCGTACAAGCCTTTCGCTACGGGGGCGAAGAATTTGCCTTGCTGGTGCCGCAAAAACGCCTCAGCACGGCCAAGCGCACCGCTGAAACATTGCGGGCGGCGATTGACCGCATGGTGATCAAAGACCGGCGTCGTGGCCGCACTCTAGACAGCATTACCGTATCGATAGGCGTCGCCGAGTATGACGAATATAAAGGTGAGAGCGGCGCAGATCTGATTTACCGTGCCGATCAGCACCTGTATCAAGCTAAAAACCTAGGCCGTAATCGCGTGATGCCGATTAATTAATCACCACCTGAGCGGAAATTGATCCTGGCTAAGTTTCACCTCAGTGTGGTCGGGCACAATGGCATTTTTTACGTGCCACACTGAGGACGCCCATATGCAATGCCACCGTATCAATGAGCTGCTCGACCTACTCAATCAATCTTGGCAAAAAACCCCTGACTGTTCTCTGATGCAAATGCTCATCCAGATCGCTGATGAAGCCGGTCATGGTCAGGATATCACCACACTGTCAGACGATACCTTGATCTATCAGCTTAAGATGCGACTAGAAGATACTGATGCCCCCATTCCTGGGCTAGCCAAAGATTGTGAAGACGATTTTAAAGCCGCGATTTTGCGCGCACGCGGGATCCCGCCTCAGCAATCGTCGTGAAAGCAGTCTGGCTAATCGTCTGTTATAGCTAGATTTCATTGAGTTTGTGGCTATGTTGCAAACTATGACTCTGGTAGCGTATTCAAGGAGTTCGCTGCGCTACAATCACAGGCAACAATGATAATCAGGGCCTGGCAACGCACCATGGACCCGTACCCCAAGGAAAGCCAATGTCATGAGCGATAAAAAAATCAACGTCAAAGACGTGACTGCAAAAGAGTACAACCCCAAAACTCACAAAGGGGCTGACGACCGTTTCAACCCAAGCAATCGTATTTATGTGCGTGCGGTAAAAGGCTATTACCAGCGTATGCGACGCTATATGGGCTGGTTTTTCATGCTGGTGTTCCTCGCCATTCCATGGCTCCCATACCAAGGACGCCAAGCCATCTTACTCGACATCGGTAATCAGAAATTTACCTTTTTTGGCACCACACTCTGGCCACAAGACCTTACCTTGCTGGCTGCACTATTGATGCTCGCGGCATTTGGCCTTTTCTTTATCACCACCTTTCTTGGCCGCGTGTGGTGTGGGTATTTATGCCCGCAAACCGTGTGGACCTTTTTGTTCATTTGGTTTGAGGAAAAACTCGAAGGCGCGGCCAATAAACGTCGTAAGCAAGACTCGTTAAAACTGACGCCTGAGCTAGCCGCGCGCAAAACCGCTAAACACGCGGCATGGTGGGCGATCTCCTTGATTACCGGGATGACCTTCGTTGGCTACTTTGTGCCAATGCGCGAGTTAGCTATCGATTTAGTCACCTTTGATACCAGCTTCTGGGTCGGTTTTTGGGTGATCTTCTTTGCCGCTTGTACTTATGGCAATGCAGGCTGGATGCGCTCGATTATGTGTATTCATATGTGCCCTTACGCACGCTTCCAGTCGGCGATGTTCGACAAAGACACCTTCATTGTCGGGTATGATGCTAAGCGCGGCGAAAAACGCGGCCCTCGTCCTCGCAAAAAAGATCCGAAAGAGTTGGGGCTCGGTGACTGCATTGACTGTAATTTGTGTGTGCAGGTCTGCCCAACAGGCATCGATATTCGTGACGGCTTGCAATACGAATGTATCAACTGTGGTGCCTGTATCGATGCTTGCGATGAAACCATGGATAGGATGGGCTATGAGCGTGGACTGATTAGCTACACCACCGAGCATAAGCTTGAAGGGAAGAAGACGGCAGTTATGCGACCCAAACTGGTCGGTTATGGCGTCGTTATGACCATTGTCACGGCTATGTTTATCTACTTAGCGATGTCCGTGATGCCCATGGAGCTGGATGTGATTCGAGACCGAAACCAGCTTTATCGCATCAATAACCAAGGGTTGGTGGAAAACACTTATACCTTAAAAATCCTCAATAAAACCCAATCGGATGAGACGTACCAACTGTCGGTGAATGGGCTGAACGATGTGGAATGGCATGGCCCGCAAACGGTCAATGTCCAAGCAGGGGAAGTGTTCTCATTACCCATCAGCCTCGCCGTTGATACCTATGAGATGGAACAGCGTATTGCCGACATCACTTTTGTGATGGAACGTGAGTCGGGTGAGGAGCAAAAAGTGGTCACGGCAGAGAGTCGGTTTATCACGGACCTCTAATCGTCATTTTAATCCTCAATGAAAGGGCGCAGGCAGCGCCCTTTTTATTTGTTACCATGGCGTTTTGCCACACAAACGGAATGCTCATGACTGACCATGGCTTTGACTTTCATACACTAACGCCAGATGTTCAGTTAAATGCGATTGAGTCGGTGGGGATCTACCCTCAATCAGGCTTGCTTGCGCTGAACAGCTATGAAAACCGTGTTGCCCAATTTGTCGCTGATGATGGCCAGCGCTATGTGGTGAAGTTTTACCGTCCCGGGCGATGGTCTAACGCGCAAATTCTCGAAGAGCACGCATTCTGTCATGAGCTCGCCCAGGCCGATATTCCCGTGGTAGCCCCAATCTACCGCGACGGTACAAGCCTTTTTACCGCCGAGGGGTTTCGCTTTGCGTTATTTCCCAGTGTCGGCGGCCGGGGTTTTGAAGTGGATAATTGGGATCAACTTGAGGCGGTCGGCCGTTACCTCGGCCGCCTACACCAAGTGGGCGCGGCGACCCCCTTCCAACAACGGGCAAAGTTTGATCTCGACAGTCATCTTTATCAACCTCGTCAGGTGTTAAATGAGGCAAATCTGATCCCAGAAGGCATTCAGGCAACCTTTTTCTCTGATCTTGACCGCTTAATTGACGCCATTGCCGCACGCTGGCATACAAATTGGCCGGCGATCCGCTTGCACGGCGACTGCCACCCCAGCAACATTCTGTGGCGCGACGGTCCGCTGTTTGTGGATTTTGACGACACGCGTAACGGCCCTGCGATTCAAGACTTGTGGCTGTTTTTAAACGGCAGTCGTGCCGATCAGCTCGCCCAACTCGATACCTTGGCAGAAGGTTATCGCGAGTTTCGTGAATTTCCCGCCGATCAATTGCAACTGATCGAGCCGTTGCGTGGTCTGAGAATGGTGCACTATATGGCTTGGCTAGCAAAACGCTGGCAAGACCCGGCATTTCCACGTGCATTCCCTTGGTTTGCTGATGCAAAATACTGGGAAGGTCAGGTGCTTGCATTTAAAGAACAACTTGCCACCTTAGAAGCGCCACCGCTTACGCTGTACCCGTAAGCGCTCAATCGATAACGGAGAGTCATTCAATCATGTTAAAGAAACTGTTTCCTGTGCTACTCATCCTCGGCTTAACCGCCTGCTCTGAGCCTGAAAGCGTGACACAAACGTCATCACAAACCACGCAAACGGCAGAGTCCACACAAACGCAGTCTGAATCCACCGCGCCTATGGAAGTGGCTGACGCTAAGCCGGGACGCTTTAAGGCGGGGGAAGACTACCAAGTGCTGGACACGCCAGCGACGGATACGCCCACAGTCACTGAGTTTTTCTCCTTCTACTGTCCTCACTGCTATCAATTTGAGCCACTGGTTCAACAGCTCAAACAGCAGGTGCCTGACAACGCCAAAGTGGTGAAAAATCACGTCTCCTTTATGGGCGGGGATATGGGCAGTGTCCTAACCCGTGCATACGCAACCGCCGTGGTACTGAATGCACAAGACACCATTATTCCAGTGATGTTCGATCGCATTCACGTGGCGCAAAACCCACCCAAATCATTGGCCGAGGTGCGCCAACTGTTCGTTGATAACGGCATTGATGGCCAAGAGTTTGATGGTGCTTACAACAGCTTTGCGGCCAACTCAATGGCGAAGCGCTTTGACCAATCGTTCGAAAAAGCGGGCCTGCGCGGCGTACCTGCCGTGGTCGTGAACGGCAAGTATCATGTCACACCGAAAACCGTGGAAACCCCCGAAGAATATTTTCAGTTGATCAACTTTTTGCTTACCCAAAAGTAATTAGCTGACTTGGGCGTTGAGGTGGCGTAATAAGCCATCCATCGCCCGATACCCCAGCGCCTCAGCAAGGTGAGGGCGCTGGATGGTATCAACATCGGCCAAATCGGCAATGGTTCTCGCCACTTTAATGATCCTATGGTATGCCCGTACAGACAGTCCCAAACGATGCAGGGCTTGTTCTAAAAAAGCGGCATCGGTTTGAGCCAGTTGGCAATGTTGTTCCATTTCTCGATTGCTCAGCAACGCATTAACCTTACCTTGACGCGCCAACATCCTGGCTCGCGCCGCTTCAACTCGGGCTTTTACCACGACCGTTGACTCACCGCGCTCACCACCACTGGAGAGGCTCCCTCTTGGCAGTGCCGGAATATCAATCGACATATCAAACCTGTCCAATAATGGCCCAGACAAACGGGCTAGATAGCGCAAGATTTGCTGTGGGTTTGAGCGCGCGAGCTCTCCTTCATGATGGCCTGTGGGGCTGGGGTTTAATGCACCTATCAGCTGAAAGCGTGCGGGAAAGCGGGTTTTGCCATTGGCGCGGGAGATAATAATCTCCCCCGACTCTAGCGGCTCACGCAGGGCATCAAGCACCCGGCGCTCGAACTCTGGCATCTCATCGAGAAACAGCACCCCATGGTGAGACAAAGAGATCTCTCCCGGGCGCGGAACGGTGCCACCCCCAACCAATGCCGCCATCGAGCTTGAGTGGTGTGGACTACGAAACGGGCGCCGACGCCAGTTTCCTTCATGCAAAGGTTGCTGAGTCAACGACGTGACCGCGGCTGACGCTAATGCCTCTTCATCATTCATAGGCGGGAGCAAATCACACAACCGCGAGGCTAGCATGGTTTTTCCGGTTCCGGGCGGGCCAACAAAAAGCAGATTATGTGAACCACTAGCGGCGATCTCTAGCGCGCGTTTTCCTTGTTGTTGGCCAATAATGTCACGCAAACACCGTGTTGAGGGAGGTTCGGGGGCTTCTACCTGTGTCGCATTCAAACCGAGATTTTGTTGACCAATGAGGTGCTGCGCCACCGCAATCAGATCAGGCGCTGACACATGGCGCTCATTATCCACCAATGCCACCTGGCTGGCGTTATCATCTGGCACCACCAGTGCGCGCTGCGCTTTTTGACAGGCAAGCGCGGCGGGCAAGGCCCCTTTAACCGGCCGTAGCTGTCCGGACAAAGCCAACTCCCCCAAAAACTCGAATTCGTTGAGCCGCTTTTCCGGCAGCTGCCCAGATGCAACCAAGATCCCGAGCGCTATCGGCAAATCAAACCGTCCACCTTCTTTGGGTAAGTCAGCCGGTGCAAGGTTAACGGTGATCCGGCGTGATGGGAACTCAAAGTTCGACGTCACAATTGCACTTCTCACCCTGTCCCGCGCTTCTTTCACCGTGGTTTCAGGCAGCCCCACCAGCGCAAACCCAGGTAAACCGTTAGATATGTGTACTTCTACAGTCACATTCGGTGCTTGCACGCCCACACAGGCTCGACTGTGCACTATCGCTAATGCCATTTTCTCTCCGCGTTACCCTTGTTAACCACTATGAAACCCGACTCTTATAGTGCCGAGCCAATTTATGATTAAGAGTATTTTTTTCTTGTCATGCGAGTGAGGTCTGTGATACCACTACAAATGCACAACAATTAAACACGAGACTCGGCGACAGATCGGGTTCGTGACTGACCTGTAACAAGCAGGCGTAAACAAAAACACAATTAACAAAAAGCCCATAAAATGGGCTAACGACAAGAAAAGACAGACAAATGCTTAACTTCGCTATCGTCCTAATTATTCGCCTCATCGTGGTCATTATTCCGCGAGGGGTTTAGGTACGCGAAATACAGCAGCAACATCGCAACCAAGCCCCCGCAACCAACAGGTTCGGGGGCTTTTTTCATTCATGTGGCGACGCCACGCGACAACGGAAGCAACAATGATGGAGAGCGCAGAGACAGATCATTCGCCCGCCTGCCCTCCCCGTTCATACGGGGAGGGACAAGGATGACAGGTGCACAATGGGTTGTGGAAGCCTTACGTAAGCAAGGCGTTGAAACCGTATTTGGGTATCCAGGCGGCGCCATCATGCCTGTGTATGATGCCCTCTATGATGGTGGGGTTGAACATATTTTATGTCGCCACGAACAAGGGGCAGCGATGGCCGCCATCGGGTATGCCCGCGCCAGTGGCCGTCCTGGCGTCTGCCTGGCGACATCGGGACCGGGCGCCACTAACTTAGTCACCGGGCTTGCCGATGCGATGATGGACTCGGTGCCCGTAGTCGCGATCACCGGCCAGGTCGCCAGCCCACTAATAGGGACGGATGCGTTCCAAGAGATTGATGTCCTCGGCTTATCTCTCGCCTGCACCAAACACAGTTTTCTGGTCACCGATCCGGCCGAGCTTACGACGACTTTAGCGCAGGCATTCGAAATAGCACAATCAGGCCGTCCTGGCCCGGTATTGGTGGATATCGCTAAAGATGTGCAACAAGCACTGATCCCAAACACTGAGGCTAAGGTTCATGTTTCACATACTGCCCCTGTCGATAGCCAAGCACTCGAAAAGGCCAATGCGCTTATTCGTACCAGTGAGCGCCCTATGGTTTACCTCGGTGGCGGTGTGGTATTAGGTAAAGCCACCGAGGCGTTACGCGATTACTTGGCACGCAGTCAGCTCCCAGTGGTCAGCACACTAAAAGGCTTGGGCACGGTTGAATCAAACTATCCGCATTACCTTGGGATGCTCGGTATGCATGGCACCAAAGCGGCGAACCTCGCGGTGCAGGCGTCCGACTTACTGATTGTGGTTGGCGCACGTTTCGATGACCGGGTGACCGGCAAGCTCGATACCTTCGCCCCTCATGCCGACGTGGTGCACCTTGATATTGATGCGGCCGAAATCAACAAACTGCGCCGCGCGCAAGCACCGGTTTGCGCCCCACTCAATCAAGTACTCCCTGCACTCGCATGCCCTGACACGTCACCGGCATGGCGGGAACAAATTACCGAATGGCAGACCTCGCACGCGTGGCGCTACGACCACCCTGGCGAGGCCATCTATGCACCCGCATTGCTCAAAAGCTTGTCCGATAGCATGCCGGCAAGCACAGTCGTTGCCACCGATGTGGGCCAACATCAAATGTGGGTCGCGCAACATGTTCGTCCCTCTCAACCCGAGAATCTGCTGACCTCCGCAGGACTGGGCACCATGGGGTTTGGCTTGCCTGCCGCAATGGGCGCCAAAGTAGCTCGCCCCGAGGATGAAGTGGTACTCGTGTCCGGAGATGGCTCATTCATGATGAACGTCCAAGAGCTCGGTACGCTCAAGCGTCGCGGCATCGGGGTAAAAATCATCCTGCTGGATAACCAGCGTTTGGGCATGGTGCGTCAATGGCAACAATTGTTTTTCGAGCAACGCTATAGTGAAACCGACCTGTCTGATAACCCGGATTTTCTCACCCTGGCGCGCGCCTTTGATATTCCTGGACACAGTATCCAGCGTAAAGATGAGGTCGAGGACGCGCTCAACACCTTGATGACACATCAAGGTCCTTATTTGCTGCATGTTGCCATTGATGAAATGGAAAATGTATGGCCGCTGGTACCACCCGGCGCGGCAAACCAACAAATGATGGAGCAAGACTTATGATGCAACACCAGTTTTCTATTCATGCGACCCACAGCCCTGAACTGCTCGAGCGTGTTTTGCGTGTGATCCGTCATCGCGGTTTTACGGTTTGCCAGTTCAACATGTCTTTGCCCGCGGACAACGGCCACGTCATTTTTGATGTCACCGTCGAAAGCCAAAGAGCGATCGAGACCTTGCGACCACAACTGACTAAGCTATGGGATGTGGCTGAGGTCATGATGTCCTCATCCCAGCAACAATCCCTACGCGCATAACCAAAAAGGAAGAAAAGAATGTCGACAAATACCGCTGATTACATTTGGTCTAACGGTGAAATGATCGCTTGGCAGGATGCCACCGTGCACGTACTCACGCACGCCATGCACTACGGCACCTCAGTGTTTGAAGGGATCCGCTGCTATGACACACCGAACGGCCCAGTGGTGTTTCGCCATCGCGAGCACATGCAGCGCTTAAAAGATTCTGCCAAAATTTACCGTTTTCCGATCCCCTACAGCGTCGATGCACTCATGCAAGCGTGCCGTGAAACTTTGCGCGTCAATCAGCTACGCTCTGCCTACATTCGCCCGCTTGGCTTTGTGGGCAATGTAGGCTTAGGGGTCTGCCCGCCACCTGATACACAAATGGATATCATCATCGCCGCCTTTAGCTGGGGGAGCTACTTAGGGGAAGAAGCGCTCGCCCAAGGGGTGGATGCCATGGTGTCGAGCTGGAACCGAGCGGCACCCAATACCATTCCGACTGCGGCCAAAGCCGGCGGGAACTACTTATCTTCTCTGTTGGTAGGTGGTGAAGCCCGTCGTCATGGCTATGCCGAAGGCATTGCCTTGGATGTCCGCGGCTACCTGTCCGAAGGGGCCGGTGAAAACCTCTTTATTATTAAAAACGGCGTGATTAGCACCCCCCCGGCTACCAGCGCCATTTTACCGGGGCTCACGCGTGACGCCATCATCACGCTGGCGAAAGAGAAAGGACTCACCATTTGCGAAGAGCCGATTGCGCGTGAAGCACTGTACCTGGCCGATGAAGTCTTTATGACCGGTACCGCGGCAGAAATTGTGCCTGTGCGTAGCGTCGATCAGATCACCGTCGGTGAAGGTCAACGTGGCCCGATCACCGCCTCACTACAGCAAGCCTTCTTTGGCTTGTTTGATGGTACCACCGAAGACAAATGGGGCTGGCTTGACCCGGTTTACCCAGACCAGAGCGCATAAGGCAAAGGAGTCGTAATATGCCAACCTATCGTTCCAAAACTACTACCCACGGTCGCAACATGGCTGGCGCGCGTGCATTGTGGCGCGCTACCGGCGTAAAAGATGATGATTTCGGCAAACCGATTATCGCCGTCGTCAACTCATTTACCCAGTTTGTGCCAGGCCATGTCCATCTCAAAGACATGGGTCAGCTGGTCGCCAAGGAAATCGAAAAAGCAGGCGGCATCGCCAAAGAGTTCAATACCATCGCTGTCGATGATGGTATCGCCATGGGTCATGGCGGCATGCTGTACTCACTGCCTTCCCGTGAGATTATCGCAGACTCGGTCGAGTATATGGTCAATGCCCATTGTGCCGATGCCATGGTCTGTATTTCTAACTGTGACAAAATCACCCCGGGCATGTTGATGGCCTCGATGCGCCTCAATGTCCCGGTGATTTTTGTCTCCGGTGGCCCAATGGAGGCCGGCAAAACCAAGCTGTCCGATCAGATCCTAAAACTCGATCTGGTCGATGCCATGATGCAAGGTGCCAACCCAGCTGTGTCCGATGAACAAAGCGAGCAAATTGAGCGCTCCGCGTGTCCCACTTGTGGTTCGTGCTCTGGCATGTTTACCGCCAACTCGATGAACTGTCTCACCGAAGCGCTGGGGCTGAGTCAGCCAGGTAATGGGTCGATGCTCGCCACCCATGCTGACCGTGAGCAGCTATTCATCAACGCCGGCAAACGGATTGTCGGGCTGACCAAGCGCTATTATGAGCAAGACGATGACAGCATCCTGCCGCGTAATATCGCCAACCGCGCCTCGTTTGAAAACGCGATGGCGCTGGATATTGCCATGGGTGGTTCTACCAATACAGTCTTGCACCTACTGGCGGCTGCGCAAGAAGGCGACGTCCATTTCGATATGGATGATATTGATCGGATGTCACGCCAAGTGCCTCACCTTTGCAAAGTGGCGCCATCGACGCAGCAATATCACATGGAAGATGTGCACCGTGCTGGCGGGGTGATGGGGATCCTCGGTGAGCTTCAGCGCGCTAACCTGCTCAACGTCGAGCAACAAACCGTACTGGGCATGAGCCTCAAAGAGCAACTGGCGCAATATGACATTGTACAAACCGATGATGAAGCGATTAAAGCCTTCTATCGCGCCGGGCCAGCGGGCATTCGTACCACCCAAGCCTTCTCGCAAAACTGTCGCTGGGACACCCTGGATGATGATCGCCAATCAGGCTGTATCCGCGCCCATGAACATGCCTTTAGCCAAGATGGTGGCTTAGCCGTGCTACAAGGCAACATCGCGCTCAATGGCTGTATCGTCAAAACCGCTGGGGTCGATGAAAGTATTCTGACCTTCGAGGGGCCAGCTGTGGTGTTTGAAAGTCAAGACCACGCGGTGGAAGCCATCCTCGGTGGTGAAGTCAAAGCCGGTGATGTGGTGGTGATCCGTTACGAAGGGCCGAAAGGGGGACCAGGCATGCAAGAAATGCTCTATCCCACCACCTACTTAAAATCGATGGGATTGGGCAAATCCTGCGCGCTGCTCACCGATGGGCGCTTTTCTGGCGGTACCTCTGGGCTATCCATTGGTCATGTGTCTCCCGAGGCAGCGAACGGCGGCACCATCGCGTTAGTGGAAAACGGTGATCGTATTCGTATTGATATCCCCACCCGCGAAATCAGTCTGCTGGTGGACGAAGCGACACTGGCCACCCGCCGCGCAGAAGTGAACGCTCGCGGTTGGAAACCCAAAGACCGTCAACGTCAGGTGTCTTACGCGTTAAAAGCCTATGCCAGCCTCGCCACCAGCGCCGATAAAGGTGCGGTGCGCGATCGCAGTAAATTGGAGGAATAAGCATGCAACAGGCGCAACCCTCAACTGCACAACCGATGGACGGTGCTGATTACCTTAGGGATATCTTGCGCGCGCCTGTTTATGAAGTGGCGATTACCTCGCCTCTTCAAACCATGAAGCGCTTATCTGAGCGCTTCAATAATCAGGTACAGCTCAAGCGTGAAGATCGCCAACCCGTCCACTCGTTTAAATTACGCGGCGCGCATAACATGATGGCACAGCTCACCGAGGCGCAAAAAAAAGCCGGTGTGATTGCGGCATCGGCGGGTAACCATGCACAAGGCGTTGCCTTATCAGGTAGCCGTCTTGGGGTGAAGGCGACCATCGTCATGCCCCGTACAACGCCAGCCATCAAGGTCGACGCGGTACGCGGCTTTGGCGGCCATGTGGTACTGCACGGCAATAATTTCGATGAGGCCAAAGGCATGGCACAAAGGCTCGCCGACGAACATGGCTACACCTTTGTGCCACCTTTTGATCATCCCCAAGTGATTGCCGGACAAGGCACTATTGGCTTGGAGCTTGTGCAACAAAATGGTCACCTCGATTATATTTTTCTGCCCGTTGGAGGCGGGGGCATCGCTGCGGGTGTGGCCGTCCTTATCAAACAACTGATGCCCAACATTAAAGTTATCGGGGTAGAAGCGGAGGACTCCGCCTGTTTGCGTGCGGCGTTAGATGCTGGCTTCCCCGTGACCCTTGATCGCGTAGGCACCTTTGCCGACGGTGTAGCAGTGAAACGTATCGGCGATGAGTCTTTCCGGCTTTGTCAGCAGTACTTAGATGACAGCATCACCGTATCGAGTGATGCTATCTGTGCCGCGGTGCAAGACATCTTTGAGGACACGCGGGCTATCTCCGAGCCCTCCGGCGCCTTGGCATTAGCCGGCCTGAAGCAATACGTGGAAAAACACCAACTCAAAGATAAACAGCTTGCGACCGTGTTGTCTGGTGCCAATACCAATTTCCATTCGCTGCGCTACGTCTCTGAGCGCGCGGAACTGGGTGAGAAACGTGAAGGCTTACTGGCTGTCACCATCCCAGAGCAAACCGGCGCCTTTTTCAATTTTTGTCAGATATTGGGCGATCGCGCCGTCACCGAATTCAATTATCGGTATGGCGATGATCATCTCGCCAATATCTTCGTCGGTGTCAGGTTACTTGGCGGGCAAGAAGAGTTGGACAATATCTTGCGCGATTTGCGCCAAGCCGGCTATCCGGTCGAAGATTTGTCCGATGATGAAATGGCTAAGGTGCATGTGCGCTATATGATTGGTGGTCGACCATTGGCCAACCTCAGTGAACGGCTTTACAGTTTTGAGTTTCCTGAATACCCGGGAGCATTGCTGCACTTTTTACAAACCTTGGGCACCCATTGGAACATTAGCCTGTTCAATTATCGTAACCATGGGTCTGACTACGGTCGCGTACTGTGCGGCTTTGAAATTGGCGACAAAGACTTGCTCGCCTTTACTGCCCATTTGCGTGAGCTCGGGTATGGCTGGAAAGATGAGACATCGAACCCGGCTTACCGTTTTTTCCTGTCAAAAACCACCGATTAACCCATAACAAAAAGCCCGACATTAATGTCGGGCTTGGTTTATTCGTCTGGCGGCTCTGGGGCCAATGTGACCACATATTCGGCGATCGATAGGGCGTTATCCATCACCGTCTGTCGTGCCATTTGCGGGAGCTGACTCAGCAAGCTCGTCAATGCGGCTAAATCATCACGGTGAGAGAACGCAATGTCTCGCTCGTCCGTTTCGCCATGCACGAACCAATTAAAGGGACGGCCGGTAATATCGGCAATCATGACCAGCGCGAGGATTTTCGGATCCGTCTTCCCCGACTCCATATCCAAATAGGTCTGGCGCGCGACATTCAAACGCTTCGCCATGTCTACTTGGGTTATTTTACTAAATTCCCGTGCTTCACGGATCCGTTGCGCCATGCGCGCGGTCGAAATCACCATGGTTCATGCCTCATTTCTGCTACCCGAGCTGTATTAAACACAGCCCGTCACAACACCAACCCTGCATTATGCATGGCTCGGCAGGCGTATCATGGTGGCGCACACCGATAGTGTGACACTACGCTTTTGATGCCTACCTCAGTAAGCAAGCACTTACCCGCATATCTAGTCGAGCAGGCAGTACTTTTATGCGCGCTGGGCCGCTTTAGAATAGTTCACCAAGAACGAAGCCATGTTCACGCTTTGGTTTAAGATCGCAGTACGGGCTTCGTGCGGTAAGCGAGAGAAATGCTCAAGCAGGCGATTCACGTCTTGCTTATACTGAACATCGTGCATTTCGACATCTTCGTCACCGTAGACAAACCATACCAATGGGCGCTCAGTCAGCTCAGCAATGTTGGACAACATACGAACACGCGGCTCTGTCTTGCCATTTTCGATATCCAAGTAGGTTTGGCGGGCCACATTAAGCAACTTAGCCATTTTAACTTGGGTGATGCCTTTCCACTCACGCGCTTCTTTGATGCGTTTTGCTACTTGGGTTTTAGAGTCAATCATTGCTTCCTCTCTATAACTGGTCGATGTTAGTCGTTATACCCTGAGTATGCACAATGTAGGCCAAGTTATTAGGCACTTATAAAGATCAAAAATATCAATCATTTAAAACACAGAATGACGTTCTGTTTAATTTTCCAGACGCCATGCCTGAGATTAAATGCAAAATGATTTGCATTTTGCAACAAAACCTATGCAGATCGCATTTTTGTAGAAAGAGGACAGTAATTGATAAAAGATCAACCACGCTCCTGGTCAGAGCGTGGTGATTATTGGGCAGGATTACTCAACCGTCACCGCTTTGGCGAGGTTACGAGGCTGGTCAACGTCTGTGCCTTTGATTAAGGCGACGTGATAAGACAACTGCTGCATCGGGATGGTGTAGAACACGGGAGCGATAATCTCATCGGCATGTGGCATGGCGATAATATTCATCCCCTCCTCAGGAGCAAAGCCGGCGTCTTGATCGGCAAACACATACAATTGGCCACCGCGGGCACGCACTTCTTCAATGTTTGATTTCAGCTTTTCCAGCAGCTCGTTATTGGGGGCAATCACAATCACTGGCATATCCGCATCAATCAGCGCCAATGGACCATGTTTAAGCTCACCCGCCGCATAGGCTTCCGCATGAATGTACGAGATCTCTTTTAGCTTGAGCGCGGCTTCAACGGCAATCGGGTAATATTCACCACGTCCCAAAAATAGCGCATGATGTTTGTCCGCGAAATCCTGAGCAAGCTGTTCGATTGCTTTATCAAACGTCAGGGCTTGCTCAATGCTAGAAGGCAGATGGTGTAAGGCATCAACAATCTCACGTTCTTTATCACGATGAATCGACCCTTGCATTTTGCCCAGCGCGGTGACCAGCATCAGCAGCGCAGACAGCTGGGTGGTAAAGGCCTTGGTCGATGCCACGCCTATTTCTGTCCCTGCTCGGGTCATAAAGGCGAGATCCGACTCTCGTACCAATGAGGAGCCCGCAACGTTACAAATCGCCATAGTCGCCATATAACCACGCTCCTTGGCTAAGCGCAGCGCCGCCAGCGTATCGGCCGTTTCGCCAGACTGTGACAAGGTGATCAGCACGCTATTTGGGCGAGTGACGAACTGGCGATAGCGAAACTCCGAGGCAATCTCCACATCACAACTGACCCCTGCCAGCGACTCAAACCAATAACGCGCCACCATGCCCGCATTATACGAGGTGCCACAAGCGATAATTTGAATGTGCTGCGCTTTGGCGAGGATATCACTGGCCCCATTGCCAATTGCCTCGACAATCACATGATCGCTGCCCAAGCGGCCTTCCATGGTATTGGTGAGTGCCGTTGGCTGCTCATAAATCTCTTTTTGCATATAGTGGCGATATTGGCCTTTATCCGCCGCATCGTATTGAGCACTGGCTTCATGCACCTCACGTTCCACCGGTGTGCCTTCTTGATTATAAATGGTCACTTCGCGGCGAGAGATATCGGCCACATCGCCTTCTTCGAGGTAGATGAAACGACGCGTGACATTGAGCAGCGCCAACTGATCAGAGGCGAGAAAGTTTTCGCCAATCCCCAAACCAATCACTAGTGGGCTGCCCGAACGCGCAGCAATCAAGCGCTCAGGCTGAGTTTTATCCATCACCACAGTACCGTAAGCGCCCTCGAGCTGGGTGACTGTACGTTGGAATGCTTCAAGCAAATCAGAGGTTTGCTTAAGCTCCCAATCAACCAAATGCGCAATCACTTCAGTATCGGTTTGTGAATGGAATTGATAGCCTCGCGCTTGCAGCTGTTCACGCAGCATTTGGTGGTTTTCAATAATGCCATTGTGTACCACTGCAATCGTCTCGCCAGACATATGTGGGTGGGCATTCACTTCACTGGGCTCGCCATGGGTGGCCCAACGTGTGTGTGCGATACCGGTACCACCGGTAGGATTTGTCTCGGTCACCGCATCTGACAACGCGGCCACTTTACCAAGACGACGCACACGTGTGAGCTGCCCGGTTGCCGAATCAGTGATCGCGACCCCGGCCGAGTCATAACCGCGATACTCAAGGCGACGCAGCCCCTCTACTAAAATCTCGGCGACATAACGCTGCGCGACCGCCCCTACAATTCCACACATAGTCTTTCCTTACTGGTCTTATTACTGGTCAGCACAGATCACATCTGTGCCGGTTTGTTCTATGGCGTGTTTAAGATCATCGTCAAGCGAACTGTCGGTGATCAGGGTATCGATGCTTGACCACGCAAGCTCTAGATTGGGGATCCGACGGCCAATTTTTTCCGACTCAATCATCACCACCACTTCTCGTGCGACCTCCGCCATCACGCGTGTGAGACCGGTCATTTCATTAAAGGTCGTGGTACCCCGTGCCACATCAATGCCATCGGCACCGACAAAAAGCTGATCAAAGTCGTACGCGCGCAAGGTTTGTTCGGCCACTTGGCCTTGAAACGATTCAGAATGGGTGTCCCAGGTGCCCCCAGTCATCAATAGCGTTGGCTCATGTTCCAGTTCACGTATCGCGTTGGCGACCTGTAGCGAGTTGGTCATTACCACAAGACCATGCTTCTTATTCAGTAAAGGGATCAAAGCGGCCGTGGTGGTACCACTGTCGACCACAATCCGGTTATGGTCACGAATGCGCGCAGCGGCCGCATCGGCAATACTTTGCTTTTGTTTCGATACCTTGACCGCCTGCTCCGACACCATTTCTTGTGGCACGGGGACTGCACCGCCATAACGGCGCAGTAACAAGCCATTCTTCTCAAGCTCCGCCAAGTCTTTACGGATCGTCACTTCTGAGGTTTCAAAGCGTTGCGAGAGCGCATCAACACTCACTTGGCCTTGCTCGGTCAATAAACTGACGATGGTATGGCGACGTTGTTGGGTATTTCGTTTCGACATATAACAACCAAAGTTTCGATTCGAAACTTATGGTAGAGCAAACAAAACAAAGATCAAGATAACGCGGCTAAAAGTGTGGCAAAACAAAGAAGAGGAGTATTCAGCGTAGGGCAATAACGAAAAAAGCCCACCAGCAAATGCTGATGGGCTTGATATGGTGCGGAAGGAGAGACTTGAACTCTCACACCTTGCGGCGCCAGAACCTAAATCTGGTGCGTCTACCAATTCCGCCACTTCCGCAAATTTGTATGATAGATCGGCGGGCGGGCCGAGTATCAATTGTCTTGGTGCGGGGGGAGGGACTTGAACCCTCACGTCCTTTCGGACACTAGCACCTGAAGCTAGCGCGTCTACCAATTCCGCCACCGCCGCAAATCGGTGCGATTTACTGCGTTAGCAACAAATCGGAATAATGGTGGCTACGACGGGATTCGAACCTGTGACCCCATCATTATGAGTGATGTGCTCTAACCAACTGAGCTACGTAGCCAACCTAAAGTGGCTGGGGTACCAGGATTCGAACCTGGGAATGACGAGATCAAAACCCGTTGCCTTACCGCTTGGCGATACCCCAATTTTCATGCCGCTAAATGCCACATGTTTAAATAATGGTGCGGAAGGAGAGACTTGAACTCTCACACCTTGCGGCGCCAGAACCTAAATCTGGTGCGTCTACCAATTCCGCCACTTCCGCATTCCAAGTTGTTCATCTGACTTCATGGTAGCTGAAGAAAGATGGCGCGTCCGGGAGGATTCGAACCTCCGACCGCCTGGTTCGTAGCCAGGTACTCTATCCAGCTGAGCTACGGACGCGTTGGCTGGGGTACCAGGATTCGAACCTGGGAATGACGAGATCAAAACCCGTTGCCTTACCGCTTGGCGATACCCCAACTGAGGCGCGCATAATAGGCTGGTTTTTATCGGGAGTCAATACCTGATTTTACCAACCGCACAACTTTTCGCCTTTCAAGCTAAAAAGCCGCCTGTGCGCGCTCAACCATCAGTATTCTACTTTTTTTTCGGCCGTTGCCAAGCCTCAATTGTCCTTGGTTTAGCACGAGTGATGATAAGTTGACCATCGGCGACATCTTTGCTGATGGTGCTGCCAGCCCCAACGGTCACCCCTTCGCCGATCACCACAGGTGCCACCAGCTGAGAGTCCGAGCCAATAAAGGCGTTATCTTTAATCACGGTTTTATGTTTATTGGCACCATCGTAATTACAGGTGATCACGCCGGCACCAATGTTCACGCCGCGGCCAACGTCGGTATCACCCAAGTAAGTCAGATGATTGGCTTTCGAGCCTTCGCCTAAGCGAGACTTTTTCATCTCGACAAAGTTGCCCACTTGGGTATCGCGCGCCATCTCGGCGCCCGGACGCAGCCGTGTGAACGGACCAACGGTACAATCCTCACCGACGCTAGCCCCTTCTATAACGCTATACGGACGTACCAATGTATTATCATCAACCTCACAATCAATCAGTACGCTCCCGGCCCCGATGGTCACGTTATCCCCTAAGGTGACATTGCCTTCGATGATCACGTTAGCGTCGATGGTGACATCCTGCCCACATTGCAGCTGACCACGCAAGTCAAAACGGGTGGGATCTTTGAGCATCACACCACTGAGCAACAACTGTTCAGCCTGCATTTTTTGGTATTCTCGCTCAAGGCGCGAAAGCTGAAGGCGATTATTCACCCCTTCCACTTCCACCGCACTTACAGGATGGACGGCTTGAATCGAGCGGCCTTGTTGATGTGCCAGCGCGATCACATCGGTGAGATAAAACTCGCCTTGCGCGTTGTTGTTATCAAGTTGCGATAACCAATGGCGCAAGTCACGCCCAGTGGCCACCAGCACACCGGTATTAATTTCAGTGATGGCAAGCTGGCTGTCAGTGGCATCTTTTTGCTCAACAATCGCCACCACTTCCCCGTTTTCACGCACAATACGGCCGTAACCAGTCGGATCGTCCTGATGCACAGTTAATAAACCAATCCCACCTTCAGGCTGCCCTTCAAGCAAACGCGTTAAGGTTTGCTCTGAAATCAAGGGCACATCGCCATACAGCACCAACACTTGCTCATCGTCAGCAAAATGCGGCGCGGCTTGTTGCACGGCATGGCCGGTGCCCAATTGATCCGCTTGCAAGCACCAGTTCACCGGTGTGTGAGCTAAAACGCGCTGCATAGTGTCGCCACCATGGCCATAAACCAAATGGATTTGCGAGGCGCCAAGGCCGTGACAGGTATCGATAACGTGCTCAACCATAGGCTTACCCGCCAGGGTATGAAGCACCTTAGGGGTTTGTGAATACATACGCGTGCCCTTACCGGCCGCGAGAATAACTGCACTGTATTGCATAGTCTTTCCGTGATAAAAGAGGCTTGTCTATTAAGTTGCCCTTAGTGTAACGCGTTTTAGCTTTCACGCGAATCACAGCCTGCAAGGTGGCCTTTGCAGGCAATAAAAAAGCGACGCCGAAGCGTCGCTTTTATTCTCACCGTAAGTGCCTGATTAACGCTTGTGCTTGGTCAGCTCGATCACTCGAAGCTTCGCAATCGCCTTAGCCAGGTCACTGGCCGCTTGAGCAAAGTCGACGTCTTTATGCTGATTGTGGATTTTATCCTCAGCGCGGCGCTTCGCTTCTTCCGCCTTAGCTTGGTCCAGTTCTTCACCACGAATTGCGGTGTCAGCCAGCACAGTGACTGTGCCAGGCTGCACTTCAAGCGTGCCACCAGAAAGATAAATAATCTCTTCGCTACCGCCTTGTTTGACGATGCGAACCATGCCAGGCGTGATAGCGGTCAGCAGCGGTGTGTGTCCTGCGTGAATACCCAGTTCACCTTCGCTACCGGTCACCTGAATATGCTCAGCACGACCAGAGAACAATTGTCGCTCTGCACTGACCACATCCAGATGGAAGGTTATCGCTGCCATATCGCCTCCTACTCAAGCCTTACAGGTTTTTCGCTTTTTCGAGCACTTCTTCAATGCTACCGCAGTACAGGAATGCCTGCTCTGGGATATCATCGTACTCACCACTTAGCAGGCCTTTGAAGCTTGCAATGGTATCTTTCAGCGAAACATAAACACCTGGCTGGCCGGTGAAGACTTCGGCGACGTGGTAAGGCTGCGTTAAGAAACGCTCAATCTTACGTGCACGTGCAACCGTCATTTTATCTTCTTCAGACAGCTCATCCATACCCAGGATAGCAATGATGTCTTTCAGCTCTTTATAACGCTGAAGGACAGACTGTACGCCACGCGCCACATCATAGTGGTCTTGACCAACAACCAGAGGATCCAACATACGTGATGTAGAGTCCAATGGGTCGATCGCTGGGTACATACCCATCGACGCGATGTTACGTGACAGTACAACCGTTGCATCCAAGTGGGCAAAGGTGGTCGCGGGTGACGGGTCAGTCAAGTCATCCGCAGGCACGTAAACCGCCTGTACCGAGGTGATAGATCCAGTACGGGTTGAGGTAATACGCTCTTGCAGTACACCCATCTCTTCCGCCAACGTTGGCTGATAGCCTACCGCTGATGGCATACGACCCAACAGGGCGGATACTTCGGTACCCGCAAGGGTGTAACGATAGATGTTATCGATGAACAGCAGTACATCACGGCCATCATCACGGAATTTTTCCGCCATGGTCAGGCCGGTCAGTGCAACACGCAGACGGTTACCTGGTGGCTCGTTCATCTGACCATAGACCATGGCCACTTTCGATTCTTCTGGGTTCTCGATGTTTACAACACCGGCTTCCTGCATTTCGTAGTAGAAGTCATTACCCTCACGAGTACGCTCACCGACACCTGCGAAAACAGACAGACCTGAGTGTTGCAATGCGATGTTGTTGATAAGCTCCATCATGTTAACGGTCTTACCAACACCCGCACCACCGAACAGACCGATTTTACCCCCTTTCGCAAACGGGCAAATCAGGTCGATAACCTTCACACCGGTTTCCAAAAGTTCGGTTGCACTTGACTGCTCTTCATAGCTTGGCGCTTCACGGTGGATAGAGTAACGCTCTTTCTCACCCAGATCGCCACGCTCATCAATCGCGTCACCCAAAACGTTGACGATACGCCCCAGTGTGGCTTCACCCACAGGGACTTCGATTGCTTTACCTGTATTTTCTACTTCGATTCCACGACGCAGACCATCAGATGAGCCCATTGCGATGGCACGGATGACGCCACCACCAAGCTGCTGCTGAACTTCCAGCACCAGACGCTCGCCTTCACGTTTCACATTCAACGCATCGTATACCTTAGGTACTGCGTCTTGTGGAAACTCTACGTCGACTACCGCACCGATGATCTGAACGATCTTACCTGTAGCCATCGTTATTCCTCTAAACTAGTTCGTTAACCCTTGCCTTTACACCGCACTCGCGCCAGAAACAATTTCTGACAGCTCCTGGGTGATCGCAGCCTGACGGGCTTTGTTGTAGACCAACTGCAGATCATCAATCAGATTCCCCGCATTATCGGTCGCAGCTTTCATTGCCACCATACGTGCCGCTTGCTCACTGGCGAGGTTCTCTACCACACCTTGATACACTTGCGATTCGGCATAGCGAACCAACAAGGTATCGAGCAACGGCTTCGGCTCAGGTTCATAGATATAATCCCAAGCGTGGCTGCGCTGCATCTCCTCGTCGTCTGACTTTGGCAAAGGCAGCAATTGATCGATCACTGGGGTCTGCACCATGGTGTTTTCAAACTTATTGAAAACCAGGTACAAGCGGTCCAGCTCACCTTCATCATATTTTTTCAGCATCACCCCAACAGTACCGATGAGGTCTTCCAGTACTGGGGTGTCACCCAGGCCAGAAGTTTGTGCCACTACATTGCCGCCGTAGCTGTTAAAGAAAGCGGTGGCTTTCGCCCCAACCAGTGCCATGTCGATTTCGGCACCTTTTTGGCTCCAGCTTTCCATATCGTTGATGACACTTTTGAACAAGTTAATGTTCAGGCCACCACACAGTCCGCGGTCAGTAGAAATGATGATGTAACCAACGCGCTTGGCTTCCCGCTCTTCCAAATACGGATGGCGGTACTCCAAGTTACCCAGTGCAAGATGACCGATCACTTTGCGCATAGTGACAGCGTATGGACGTGACGACTCCATGGCTTCTTGCGTTTTACGCATTTTGGAGGCTGCCACCATTTCCATCGCTTTAGTGATCTTCTGTGTGTTTTTCACACTTCCGATCTTATTACGAATCTCTTTTGCGCCGGCCATAGTTACTCTCCATTAGTGGGCGACCACCGAAGTGGTCACCTACGTGTTACCAAGTCTGGGTCGCTTTGAAGTCATCCAACAGCTTTTTCAGCTGTGCTTCAACGTCATCGTTGTAAGCACCAGACTCTTCAATTTGAGCAGCCAGGTCAGCGTACTGGCTCTTCGCAAAGGCCAGCAGGGAACGTTCAAAGTCACCGATCTTGTTCAGCTCAACATCTTCCAAGTAGCCTTTCTCAGCCGCAAAGATCACCAACGCCTGCTCAAACACAGACATAGGAGCATATTGCATCTGCTTCATCAGCTCGGTCACTTTCTGACCGTGATCCAATTGCTTCTTGGTCGCGTCATCCAGATCAGAAGAGAATTGCGCAAAGGCCGCCAATTCACGATATTGTGCAAGGGCTGTACGAATACCGCCTGACAATTTCTTCATGATCTTGGTTTGTGCAGAACCACCCACACGCGACACCGAAATGCCTGGGTCAACCGCTGGGCGAATACCCGCGTTAAACAGCTCGGTTTGTAGGAAGATCTGACCGTCGGTGATCGAGATAACGTTAGTCGGTACGAACGCCGATACGTCACCGGCTTGGGTTTCAATGATAGGCAGCGCCGTCAATGAACCGGTTTTGCCTTTCACTTCACCTTTAGTGAACTCTTCCACATAGTGGGCGTTAACACGTGCCGCACGCTCAAGAAGACGTGAGTGCAAGTAGAAAACATCACCCGGGAAAGCTTCACGACCCG
This sequence comes from Salinivibrio sp. VYel1, assembly GCF_009377945.1. Lineage (NCBI taxonomy): Bacteria > Pseudomonadati > Pseudomonadota > Gammaproteobacteria > Vibrionales > Vibrionaceae > Salinivibrio > Salinivibrio sp. VYel1. Next base: position 35,501 of record NZ_RSAM01000016.1, read on the forward strand.
GTGGACGACGTAGCAATAGTGAGATCTGACGATATGCAACAGCCTGTTTAGACAGGTCATCGTAGACAATCAGCGCATCTTCACCGCGGTCACGGAAGTACTCACCCATTGCACAACCCGCGTAAGGCGCGAGGTACTGCAATGCTGCGGCTTCAGACGCTGATGCCACCACCACAATGGTGTTTTTCAGTGCATCATGTTCTTCCAGCTTGCGCACCACGTTAGCAATGGTCGAGGCTTTCTGACCAATCGCCACATAGATGGAGTAGATACCCGAGTTTTTCTGGTTAATGATCGCATCGATCGCCAACGCCGTTTTACCGGTTTGGCGGTCACCGATGATCAGCTCACGCTGGCCTCGGCCGATAGGGATCATCGAGTCAACCGCTTTGTAGCCGGTTTGCACTGGCTGATCAACGGATTGACGTGCGATAACACCTGGGGCGATCACTTCGACTGGCGACGTGGTTTTTGCCTCAATAGGGCCTTTACCATCAATCGGCTCACCCAGGGTGTTTACCACGCGGCCCAATAGTTCAGGACCTGTTGGTACTTCAAGGATACGGCCTGTGCCGGTCACCTTCATGCCTTCTTGCAGGTCCGAGTAAGGACCCATCACAACCGCACCCACTGAGTCACGCTCAAGGTTCAATGCAAGTGCATAGCGGTTGCCAGGCAGTTCAATCATTTCACCTTGCATCGCATCAGCAAGGCCGTGAATGCGAATGATACCGTCGCTGACTGACACGATGGTACCTTCGTTGCGCGCTTCACTCACAACGTCGAATTTCTCGATGCGTTGTTTGATCAAATCGCTAATTTCCGTGGAATTAAGTTGCATGCTCCAATTCCCCAAATCAAGACTGCAATGCATCGCTCAGGCGGCGCATACGGCCACTTACTGAGTTATCGATGACCAAGTCTCCAGCTCGAATAATAACCCCGGCAACCAGGGTTTCGTCTACACTACAGTTCAGCTTTACTTTGCGCTCAAGACGCGCGGCGAGCTTGTCACTGATGGCTTGTTGTTGCTCTTCGGAAAGAGCCGTCGCTGAAATCACTTGAACTTCAACTTCTTTTTCCAGTTCCAGACGCATCGCGAGGAACTGCTCACAAACCTCAGGAAGAGCTTTTAAGCGCTTGTTTTCAGCCATCACCTTAATCAGGTTTTGACCAAAATCATTGAGCTGATCACCGCCAACTGTGATGAACATCTCTGCCAATGTGTCAGCAGAGAAAGAGGCATCCAACATATGTTGAACACGTTCATCACGGGCAATCTCAGCAGTAAAGGCGAGCATTTCAGCCCATTGAGCTAACTCGCCTTTTTCTACCGCAAAATCAAAGGCTGCTTTCGCGTAGGGGCGAGCGAGTGTTGTCAGTTCAGACATTGCTGCCCCTCCTTGTTACAGTTCTGCAGTGATTTTATCGAGAAGATCTTTATGAGCATTCTCGTCAATAGAGCGCTCAATAATTTTCTCGGCACCAATAACAGCGAGCGATGCAACTTGCTTACGCAGCTCATCGCGAGCACGGTTACGCTCGGCTTCTAGCTCGGCTTTACCCTGATTGAGGATATTGTCGCGCTCAGCAGCCGCTTCTGCACGTGCCTCATCGAGGATTTGTGCTTTGCGCTTATTGGCCTGCTCGATAATGTCAGTTGCGTTGCGCTTCGCTTCTTTCAATTGATCAGAAGCATTCGCCTGGGCCAAATCCAGGTCTTTGGCGGCGCGATCAGCCGCCGCGAGACCGTCAGCGATTTTTTTCTGACGTTCTTCAATCGCTTGCATCAATGGTGGCCATACATATTTCATGCAGAACCACACAAAGATAGTGAACGCGATTGCCTGGCCTAGCAGAGTTGCGTTGATATTCACAACGGCGCCTCCTTAATCATAAGCTAAAGGGTCTGTTCAGCTATTAGCCAGTTTACAGTTGACCTACGAATGGGTTCGCGAACGTGAACAGCAGTGCGATTACGATACCGATCATTGGAACCGCATCAAGAAGACCCGCGATGATGAACATCTTAACTTGCAGCATAGGAGCCATCTCAGGTTGACGTGCTGCACCTTCAAGGAATTTACCACCCAGCAGGGCGAAACCAATCGCAGTACCAAGGGAAGCAAGACCTACAATGATGCCCACGGCAATTGCAGAAAAGCTCAATAAAGTTTCCATCACTATCTCCAGTTTTCGTTGTCGGCTTTGAGCCAATAATGACTAACAAATTGCTTTCTAAAAAATGTCATCAATGATCTGAGTCTTCGTGTGCCTGCGAGAGATACACGATGGTCAACATCATAAAGACAAAGGCTTGAATCGTAATGACTAGAATGTGGAATATTGCCCACGGCACAGAGCCCAGCCATTGCGCCCACCACGGCAACAACGCCGCGATAAGAATAAATACCACCTCACCGGCAAACATGTTACCGAACAGACGCATCCCGAGTGAAATAGGCTTCGCCAGTAGCGAAACTATCTCCAACAGGAGGTTGAACGGAATCATGATAGGGTGATTGAACGGGTGTAGCGCCAGCTCTTTGGCAAAGCCACCCACACCTTTAATCTTGATGCTGTAGAAAATCATCAAGAAGAACACGCCCAGCGCCATCGCAAGGGTGATATTTACGTCTGCAGTTGGCACCACTTTCAAGTAAGGAATGCCTAACCAGTGTTCCGCCGGATACGGTAGAAAATCGATAGGGATTAAGTCCATCGTATTCATCAAGAATATCCAGACGAAGATAGTCAGGGCCAAAGGTGCGATCAGTGGATTTCGTCCATGGAAGGTTTCGCGGACGTTGTCATCAACGAACTCAACCAAGATCTCAACGAAGCACTGAAACTTACCCGGGACACCTGTCGATGCTTTCTTTGCCACCGATCGGAAAAGGCCTAGGAAGACAATACCGATGAGGACAGAGAAAAACAGGCTATCAATGTGAACCGCCCAAAACCCCTCACCGCTTGACAAGTGTGTCAGGTGGTGAGTGATATAGCCAGACGGTGTAAGCGCATCACCTGACGCAGCCATAACTCATCCTATTTGTTGTTGTTAATGAATAAAACTGGCGCGAGGATATTAACCCCTAATGCCAGCAAATAGGCCAGTTTGAGGGGAAGCAATTCCACCTCGACATACAGGTAAGCAAGGACAAACAAGACGACAGTCAGTGAAATTTTCAACACTTCACCGCTAAAGAAGGACGCGACTACGAATTTCGCAGCTCTTGCCCCACTAAAAAGGAAAGCACACGCCGCAAAGGCAGCATTGGCAACCACAAAGATGCCTCCACCGATTAGCGCGGATTTTCCCCAGTCGACACTGATAGCAAGCGCCATCACGATTGCCGTTGCTAATACGACGCCAGCTTGCAAAAGCACCAATTTTGTCGCGATTTCACGACCCGGCCGCGCGAGCGTCGATACCATGTATTTGTTCCTCGATTCCGTTCCACTTAGCACTGTTGCCGTGCTGGGAAAACAGCAAAAATTATACGTTTCGCCCCAACTAATGCAATCGCATCGATGTAAAAAAGCGGGGAAAATTTTACAACAGAGTAACCTGATCACAGTAAGCGCTTTTATGTAACAAAAAGCGAATGGCATAGGTCACATTTCTTCGTCGAAAATTGCAAGAATTTGCGCTAATTTTTCAGATTCTTCAAAATTAATCACCAATTTCCCACTACCGTTTTTCTGTTGTGTTAACGCGACACTGGCTCCTAGCTTATCGCCAAGTCGTTGCTGGAGCGCTTCGACTTCAGGTGATAATTTAGGCTTTTCCGTTTCAACAGGAGGCGAAAGCATCTTTTTTACTAGTTTTTCTATCTGGCGAACCGTCATCTTTTTATTGACGGCGGTCAGCGCCGCATCGATTTGTGCGTCGCCTTCGAGCGCCAGCAGGGCACGTGCGTGACCCATCTCGAGTTGTTTGTTAAGCAGCAATTGCCGCACACCGGACTCCAATCCATTTAACCTAAGTAGATTACTAATGGTGGCCCGAGATTTACCGAGTGACTCCGCCAACTGTTGGTGAGTCAGTTCAAATTCGTCAACTAAGCGCGCGAGTGCCTGAGCTTCTTCCATCGCATTCAGGTTCTCGCGCTGGATATTCTCAATCAAGGCGACCGCACTGGCGACCTTATCGCTCATCTCGCGCACCAAGCAGGGGACATTGTTAAGCCCTGCTTGCTTAGCGGCACGCCAGCGACGCTCACCGGCAATGATTTCATAGCGCCCGGCTGCCACTTGACGGACAACCAAAGGCTGAATAATACCTTGCGCGCGGATGGACTCGGTTAACTCTTCCAGTGCCTCCTCAGCCATATCTTGACGTGGCTGATACTGACCTGGCTCCAACGCAGTAACGGGCAACTGCTGTAATTCGCTGTTACTCGTATTGGTGGACTCAGGGGAAGCTTGGGTGGATGACTGTGCATGTGCACTGGTCGCCAACAAGGCATCCAGGCCCTTTCCAAGACCGCGTTTCGCTGAATTCATTGTTTTCCTCAGGCATTGACAGCGTCTGGCGAGGAGCGTGCTTGCTCTTCGCGACGCAGGATTTCACCCGCAAGGGCGAGGTAGGCTTTGGCACCGCTCGATAATTTGTCGTAGTACATGGCGGGTCGGCCATGACTTGGCGCTTCCGCAAGCCGCACGTTGCGAGGAATCACGGTACGATACACCTTATCACCGAAGTGTTTTTTGATCTGATCCGATACTTCGGTCGCTAATCGGTTACGCGGGTCGTACATGGTGCGCAACACCCCTTCCACGTGAAGCTCAGCATTGACCACACTGGCAAGCTTGCTGATGGTATCCATCAATGCCGTTAATCCCTCCAGGGCAAAGTACTCACACTGCATGGGAACCAACACAGAGTTGGCAGCGGTCATTGCGTTAATAGTCAGCAAGTTGAGCGAAGGTGGGCAATCAATAAAAATATAATCATAGCGATCCACCACCGGCTCAAGCATGGTGCGCAGGCGAACTTCGCGAGCGAATACTTCCATCAGCTTAATTTCAGCGGCGGTCACGTCGCCATTGGCGGCAATCAGGTGATAGCTGCCTGCCGTGTCTTCCACCACGACTTGCTCAAACGGTGTGTCTTCAATTAAGAGGTCGTAGGCAGTGGCATGCACATCGTATTTATCCACCCCACTGGCCATGGTCGCGTTGCCCTGTGGGTCTAAATCAATCAGTAGCACTTTGCGATTGGTGGCAGCCAGTGACGCTGCAAGGTTGACACTGGTGGTGGTTTTCCCCACGCCGCCTTTCTGGTTTGCTACCGCGATAACTTTACCCACGTGCTCTCGACCTCTATTCGTTACTCTTTGCTCTCAAGATTACTAGATGACGCGCCCCTTCCAATCCCGGTACCTTCAAAGCTTTGATATCGGTCACAGAACAAGCAGCAGGCAAGGCATCCAGCTCCTGCTGGTCCACTTGCCCTTTCAGCGCGTAAAATTGTCCCTCAGCATGAGGAAGATGTTGGCACCAGCTCACCATGTCGTTCATGGAAGCAAACGCCCGGCTCAAGACGCCATCAAAGCCATTATCGGGGATAAAGTCCTCGACGCGGCTTTGTACCGGCGTGACATTGTCTATTTCTAGTTCGTGCAACACTTGGCGAATGAAGCGGATCCGTTTCCCTAAACTGTCTAGTAAGGTGAAGTGTTTATCCGGATTCGCAATAGCCAGAGGAATACCTGGTAATCCTGGACCTGTCCCCACATCGATAAAATGATCGCCGTCAAGATGGGGGGAAACAACCAAACTATCAAGAATATGTTTCACCACCATGTCTTCGGGACGACGGACAGATGTCAGGTTGTACGCCTTGTTCCATTTATCCAACAGGCGCACATAGGCAAGGAGCTGAGCCTGTTGTTGTGCAGACAAAACCAGGCCTGCTTTGGCAAGCCCTTGTTGTAGTTGTGATTCCATTTATGCCCCTTTCTTCAACATGCCTTGTTTTTTCAAGTGCACAAGCAAAATAGAGATGGCAGCGGGTGTCACACCAGAAATGCGAGACGCTTTGCCCACGGTTTCCGGGCGTGCATCGGCAAGCTTCCCTTTCACCTCATTGGACAAGCCTTTGATTTGCTCATAATCGAGGTCTGTTGGCAGTGTCGTATGTTCATGACGCTGCGACTTGGCGATTTCATCTTGCTGACGGTCGATGTAACCGGCATATTTCACTTGGATCTCCACTTGCTCACTGGCTTGCGTGTCTTGATGGGCCGGCCCAAAGGTCGGTAACGCCACAATATCTTGATAACGCAGCTCGGGACGACGCAGCAAATCTTCGCCATTGGCTTCACGTGCTAAGGAGGTTTTCAGCATAGCGTTAAGCGCAGTAACATCGTCCGAATGTGGATGGATCCAAGTCCCACGCAGGCGCTGACGCTCTTGCTCCATGTTTTCCATTTTCTGATTAAAACGCGCCCAGCGAGCATCGTCGACCAAACCAAGCTCGCGCCCTTTTTCGGTTAAGCGCATATCAGCATTGTCTTCGCGCAATAGTAATCGATACTCGGCACGAGAGGTAAACATGCGGTAAGGCTCTTGGGTGCCCATGGTGGAGAGATCGTCGATCAACACGCCCATATAGGCTTGATCGCGACGTGGGCTCCAGCCTTCTTTGCCTTGAGCTTGTAATGCCGCGTTACACCCAGCGAGCAAACCTTGCGCCCCGGCTTCTTCATAACCGGTGGTGCCGTTGATTTGTCCCGCAAAAAATAACCCGTCGATAAATTTGGTTTCTAGCGTTTGTTTGAGATCGCGAGGATCAAAGAAATCATACTCGATCGCATAGCCAGGGCGGATCACTTTGGCGTTTTCAAACCCTTTGATCGACTGGATAATGCCCATTTGCACATCAAACGGCAAGCTGGTGGAGATGCCATTCGGATACAACTCATTGCTGGTCAATCCTTCTGGTTCCACAAAGATTTGATGTTTGTCTTTGTCGGCAAACCGCATCACCTTGTCTTCAATCGACGGACAATAACGCGGCCCAATACCTTCAATCACGCCAGAATACATCGGACTACGAGAAAGGTTTTCGCGGATGACGTCGTGCGTTCTTTCATTGGTGTAGGTGATATAGCACGGGATTTGTTGCGGATGCTGCTGGACATTTCCCATGAATGAAAATACCGGGCAAGGGGTATCACCATGTTGGGTTTGCATCACTGAAAAATCGACCGAGCGTGCGTCAATGCGCGGAGGTGTGCCGGTTTTCAGTCGATCAACGCGAAACGGTAATGCACGTAAGCGATCCGCAAGTTTGTTTGACGGCGGATCACCGGCACGTCCACCGGCGTAATTATCCATACCGATATGGATTTTCCCACCCAAAAAGGTTCCGACCGTTAGCACAACCGTGGTCGCGCTGAACTTCAGCCCCATTTCTGTTTCTACGCCTGTAACACGATCCTGCTCGACGATCAGGTCGACCACCGCTTGTTGAAACAAAGAAAGGTTTGCCGTGTTCTCCAAGGTATGACGGATCGCCGCTTTGTAAAGTGCGCGATCAGCTTGAGCTCGTGTCGCGCGTACCGCCGGTCCTTTAGATGCATTCAGCGTTCTAAATTGGATCCCGCCTTTGTCGGTGGCTTGCGCCATGGCACCACCCAGGGCATCAATTTCTTTTACCAGGTGTCCTTTCCCGATCCCACCAATCGCGGGGTTACACGACATCTGTCCCAAGGTGTCGATATTATGGGTCAACAACAGTGTTCTTTGATTCATCCGGGCAGCAGCGAGTGCCGCTTCGGTACCAGCATGGCCACCACCCACAACGATGACGTCAAAGTGATCCTGGTAAAACATGATTAAAGCCTCAACCTGGTTAAGTGTTTGCGCATGAACTAAGCAAAAGGGGCGACATTCTAGCGCTTTTTCTGCCAACAGGGAACCAAACCTTGATCCGGATCGTTAGAGCGCATTGGCTTTATATATATAAGATCTTTATATAGATCCTTTGTTAGATCTACTATTAGGGAAAGGGATCTTAGTGGATAACTAAAAAAAGATCATAGAGATCAAGGATCTTGAAACGATCACTTTCTGTGGGTGGCCTTGGATCCGATCCTGTATCACCTGGGATCAAAATGGGTACTTATCCACATAGGGGGCAGGGGTTGAAAAGTATTAAATGGATAACTAAAGGAAGATCACTGGGTTATTCCTTAGTTATCCACAGTTAGGTTGGTTGTTTTTTGTTCACTTGAGCGCGTGAAGTTGTGGTTCCCAGTCTGTTAACCAGCGTTCGGCTTCATCTTCTGGGACCGGATGCGCTTGAATATCGATATCAATGCGCTCACCGACTTTGATTGCGCCCAAGTCTTGTAATAACGCGTCTGCTTTCATGCCTGCTTCGCAAAACGTGTCGTAGCTCGAGTCCCCAATCCCGACCACGCCATAGTGAACGTCGCGTAGCATCGGGCGCTCGGTGATCAGTTGTTCCATTAAGGGAGCGATGCTGTCTGGAAAGTCCCCTGCGCCATGGGTTGACGTGACGATCAATAGGGTAGAGGCACCGAGCACATCATCAATGAGCCCCTCGTTGACCACTTGAGGGTGATGGCCTTTTGCTTGCAAGAGATCTGCGAGATGATCGCCGACATACTCAGCGCCACCTAGGGTACTGCCGGTAATAATAGTGATAGTTGCCATGCTTTCCTCATCGTTAAGGTATTCATCCCTAGTATTTCGACCTTACCTCAAGGAGTCAATCTCCGCTTAAACCGCTTGGCTAGCCGTCATCTGGCTAAGTTGACAGACACATTGGTTGCCGCCCGCTTGTTTCGCCTCCGTCATGGCTTGGCAGGCTTGGTCAATTAACTCGATCGCTTGACCGTTTCCGGAAAAGTGCTGAACGATGCCTATCGAGGCGGTGAATGCATGGGCGCCGCCATGAAAGGTAAAGGGGGTCTCTGCGATGGCGTGATAACATTTAACCGCCCATTTTGGGGCATCGGCGCAATCATTTTCTTTTAGCATGACTAAAAACTGATCGGCGTGAGTGCGGCTAAGTAGGGCATCGCGTGGTAGATGACGATGAAGTAGGCCGGCCAGGAACTGTAAGCTTTGATCACCAATAGAGTGGCCATGTTGCGTATTAAAATGCTGAAAATGATCAATATTAATGCAAAGGATTGCGATCGGCTTGTCGGTCGATGATTGGCACTCCGTGCTCAGTCGGCGATAAAACTGGGTTGCATTCCATGTTTGCGCTAGGGGCTCGCGCTGAATGTACTGCCGTGCCTGCCGGTTGAGGGTGTAGAGATCATGGAGATAAAAGTCCATTAAAATCACTGATAAGGCAATAAATATCAGGACAACGCTAAGGTAAATGGTTTTGCTGTTTAGGGTGGAAAGGTTCACCAAGGGGTCGGGTGTGGGTAATACCTGGATGGAAAACATTAAGCCGATGGCTGTCAGTGATAGCCCGTAACGCGCCAGACGCTCATTGGGGTCAAACAGCAATAAGACGATAGTGGGCGAGACCAGTAACAAGAGTTCGTTCTGGCTTTGTGCCGCAAACACCCAGTAAGACATGATGAACTGCTGGGCAAAAAACATGAAAAAAAGGTAGTACCGAGCGATATACCAGCGTCCTGACCACATCAACAGCCAGGTTGCCGCGTACAAAAAGGCGTAACTGACGTTGTGCCAAGCCGCGATCGGGGTTTGGAAAGCAAGCCAGTACATGGTGGAGAAAATGATCGTGCCAACCACGCAGATCACCGTGAGTAGATTGGTCATGCGGATCTGATGCCGCATCAGTTGATTATGTTCACTCAGGCCTATTGATAAGATCGGGTTAAAACTTGCCAGCATAGTACCTCCATCCACACCTCGTTAAAGCGTAGCTGATCATGGTGAAAACTACGTGGATAACTTACGATCGAATAATGAGGATAAAGGGGATCAGACGAGGTATTACAAGGGATCCTTAGTAGAAGGATCCCGTGATCAGGTTGGGGATAATTACTTCCCGATGCAGAATGAAGAGAAAATTTTCCCCAGCAAATCATCGGCACTGAACTCACCGGTGATGGTATTGAGGTGTTGCTGAGTGAGGCGTAATTCTTCTGCTAAAATCTCGCCGGCCATATAACCTTCTAGCTGCGCCTGACCGATGTCCAAGTGATGTGCGGCATTAGCAAGCGCGTCGAGGTGACGGCGACGCGCCATAAATCCGCCTTCACTGCCGCCGGCGTAGCCCATACAGGCTTTGAGGTGCTGACGTAATGCGTCCATGCCGTCGCCCGTTTTGGCACTTAAGCGGATGAGTGCGGGATCATGGTTACTATCGTGTCCCATTGGCTCGCCGGTCATATCGACTTTGTTGCGGATCACTGTCATGCCCATCGCTTTAGGTAAACGTGAAACAAAGTCTGGCCAAATTTCCGCAGGATGAGTGGCGTTGGTAGTGGTGCCATCGACCATAAACAAGACGCGATCGGCTTGCTCAATTTCATCCCATGCCCGCTCGACACCAATACGTTCGACCTCATCAGCGGTATCGCGTAGCCCTGCCGTATCAATAATGTGCAAAGGCATACCGTCAATATGAATGTGCTCACGCAAGACATCCCGAGTCGTACCGGCGATATCCGTGACAATCGCGCTATCTTTCCCTGATAAGGCATTCAATAAGCTTGATTTTCCGGCGTTGGGGCGGCCTGCGATCACCACTTTCATTCCCTCACGCATAATCGCCCCTTGGTTGGCTTCTTTGCGCAATGTGGCGAGGTGCTCGATAATCTGCGTGAGATCGCTGGCGACTTTGCCATCAGAGAGAAAGTCGATTTCTTCATCGGGAAAGTCAATTGCGGCTTCAACGTAAATACGCAGGTGAATCACTTTTTCCACCAGCGCATTCACCTGACTAGAGAAGGCCCCTTGCAGCGATTGCAAGGCCGAGCGGGCGGCCTGCTCGGAGCTGGCATCAATCAAGTCGGCAATGGCTTCAGCTTGGGCTAAATCCAGTTTGTCGTTTAAAAACGCGCGTTCGGAGAACTCTCCGGGTCGTGCGGCACGCACCCCAGAAAAGGCACTGATGCGCTGAATAAGCATGTCCATGATCACTGGGCCACCATGGCCTTGCAGTTCAAGCACATCCTCGCCTGTGAACGAATGAGGGCCTTTAAAGAATAAAGCAATGCCCTGATCGATAGGTTGACCCTCTTGGTCGAGAAAGGGCAAATAATCTGCACGACGAGGCGCCAGATCACGTCCCGTCATTTTTGTACCAATCTCATGGGCGAGCGGGCCAGACACGCGGACAATCCCTACGCCGCCGCGGCCAGTTGCAGTGGCTTGTGCCACGATAGTGTCGGTTTGAGCCATAGTGCACACTCTTTATTTGAATTACAGGCCTTTAGGCCATAAACGACAAAAAAGGCGACCACCGGGTCGCCTTTTTATTATTACGTGACGCGGCCTGAGTTACGAGCGTGAATGCAGGCCTTTTTTCTCCAACGACTTGTAAATCAGTGTCTGTTGGATAAGCGTGACCACGTTCGATACCAGCCAGTATAGAACCAGACCGGATGGGAAGAACAAGAAGAAGAACGTAAAGACCACAGGCATAAAGGTCATGATCTTCTGCTGCATCGGATCGGTGACCGTGGTGGGGCTCATCTTCTGAATCAAGAACATGGATGCACCCATCAACAGCGGCAGCACATAGTATGGGTCTTGTGCCGACAAGTCTTGAATCCAGCCAAAGAATGGCGCATGGCGCAATTCTACCGACTCCATCAGTGCCCAGTACAAGGCAATAAAGATCGGCATTTGCAGAACCAATGGCAGACAGCCGCCAAGCGGATTGACCTTCTCACGCTTATAGAGCTCCATCATCTCTTGGCTCATGCGTTGACGATCGTCACCGATACGCTCTTTCATTTCTTGCAGTTTAGGCTGCAGCATGCGCATTTTCGCCATCGAGGTGTACTGCGCTTTAGTGAGCGGGTACATGGCGCCACGCACGATGAAGGTTAGCATGATGATGGCCAGACCCCAGTTCCCCACAAAGGTTTGAATGGTGGAGAGCAACCAGTGCAGCGGTTTAGCGATAAACCATAGCCAGCCGTAGTCGACCACCAAATCCAGGCTTGGTGCCACCGCGGCCATTTGTTCTTGCAGTTTCGGACCGACCCATAAGGTTGCTGTCAGCGTCTTGCTGGTGCCAGCGGCAATGGTATCGCGGGTCTTGGTTTGGATATAACCGTATTGAGCCGTGGTACGGGTGCTCAGCACATTATTGTCCGCCCGTGGGATCCACGCGGTAGCAAAGTAGTGCTGGATCATCGCGGCCCAACCTTGGTCAAACGTCACGTTCAGGTTTTTGCTTTGCATATCATCAAAGCTGTACTTTTCGTAACGCTTGTCGTCGGTGGAGTAGGCGCCACCGCGATAAGTCGGCATGGTCAAACTGCCGCCATCGTCCAGCAAGTTTTGCTTAAGCTGGGTGTACATAGTGACACTGGCGTTGGCATCGGTTTGGTTGTTGATAGTGTGTTCAACATCCACCGCATAGCTACCACGCTCAAACACGAAGGTTTTGGTGTAGGTAATGCCATCTTTCTCAACCGTCATTGGCACCCGTAGGGTGTCTTGATCGTCCGAGAGCGAGAAGTTGTTTTGCGTCACCTGGTATTGTGCGCGTCCCTCTGCCGTATCGATGCCGTTGGCACCAATTAAGCCGCTTTGTGCCACAAAGGTATGATCAGGTTTGCTGTGCAACAGCGTGAAGGCGTTGTCAGAATCCAGCTCCGCATCATATTGCGGGAGCTCGGCGTGGACAACATCACCGCCTTGCGTATCAATTTTCAGTGTTAAAACGTCAGTGTTGATGGTGACAAGCTTGTCAGAGACAGGCTGTGCATCAAGAGACGTGGTATCACCGTCATTGCTGCTTGGCACGTCACTGTGAGTGGTTTGCTGCTGCTCAACGCCCTGTCCCTGCGGTTGCGGGGAGTCTGGTTTGTTCCATTCCATGTAAAGCATGAAAGAAACGAACAATAGGGCAATCAACAGGATATTGCGTTGGGAATCCATTGTTAATTGTCTCTGTTATGGTGGTCGCAAGGCGGCACAGGATCGTAACCGCCATCATTCAAAGGGTGGCATTTTAATAGACGTTTGCCTGCCAACCAACACCCTTTTATCACACCATGGGATTGAATCGCCATGATGGCGTAGTGAGAGCAGGTTGGTGTAAACCGGCATCGTGGTCCAATAAGTGGACTTATAACCAGTTGGTATCCCCGAATCAGCGCGATGAGCGCTTTTTGCGCGGCGGTCGCGACAAACGTTGCCATAACTTGTCCAATTCGTCTCGCAGCGCTTGATTGCTTAGGTTGTTAGCACTTTTTTTCGCGATCACCACAAAGTCTTTCGCCGGCAGTTGATGTTGACGTAAACGAAAGCTTTCGCGGACCACACGTTTAAAGCGGTTGCGATCAACAGCAAGTTTGATTTGCTTTTTCGGTACAGCTTGACCGAGACGTGGATGGCCGAGTGGGTTGTTTCTGGCGAGTATAGTTAAGTGCGGCGAACCGGCGCGATGCGGTTGCTGGAAGACGGCACTGAAATGTTCGGGAGTTAGCAGACGTAACTCCCGAGGATAAGCGAGCTTATTCACAAATCACTGCGGATTATTTAGAAAGCTGCTTGCGGCCTTTCGCACGGCGAGCGGCAATGACCTTACGGCCGTTCTTAGTCGCCATGCGCGCACGGAAACCGTGAGTGCGCTTACGCTTTAGAACTGAAGGTTGAAAAGTGCGTTTCATGGTTTCTACCTTTATTACTGATCAGTGTTAGGTTTGTTAACCCGACGTGGGAGGGTAGCACTAGGCTTGACTCCGACGCCTCTCAACAAAGAGGGCGGATTGTAGCCATTGACTAACGATTAGTCAATCACTAACCGACGCCACTCCGGGCGGTGAATTATAAGCACTTGGGCACAGATCGCAAGGATCGATCCCCAAGCGATCGTCGACTAGGGAGCGATCCCGACTTGATTCAAAAACTTATGCAAACGGGGATCGTCGCATTGGTTAAATAACCAATTCGGTGTCCCTTGGGCAATAATATGGCCGTCGTTCATAAATACCACCCGATCCGCCACATCGCGAGCGAACTGCATTTCATGGGTGACCACCAGCATGGTTTGGTGGCGAGTGGCGAGCTTTTTCATCAACGCCAACACTTCGCCAACCCACTCTGGATCGAGGGCTGACGTGGGCTCATCAAACAGCAGCAGCTCAGCCTCCAGCGCCATCGCCCGGCCGATGCCAACCCGTTGCTGTTGTCCACCCGATAAAGAGGCCGGGTAATGATCCCCTTTATCGCCAAGCCCAATATCATCGAGAATTTGCTGGGCACGCTCACGGGCTTTGTCTTTCGCCCATCCCTTAACGGTGCGCAGCCCCTCGGCAATGTTGTCACGAGCATTGAGGTTAGCAAATAACGCATAATTTTGGAAAACAAAGCCAGTTTGACGCCGCAACGCCAGAATATCCTGCTTACGGGTGGCCATATTGCCGCTATCAACGCGTTGCTCCCCGATTTCGATGATCCCTTGCTCGGCACGCTCGAGAAAATTAATGCAACGCAATAAGGTCGATTTACCGGTGCCGCTAGGACCAATAATGCAAACTATTTCGCCTCGGTCGATAGTGAGGTCGATGCCGTCGAGCACCGCAACGCCTTGATAGATTTTTTTTAGCTTTTCTATCTTTATCATCGTTGATACGCCTTATTAAGGTGTGCCTCTGCCCAATACTGAACGCGTGTTAATGCCACAACCACGGCCCAATAGATGAGTGCCACCGCTAAGTAAGCTTCAAAGAACTTGAAGCTGGATGACGCTTCCATTTGCGCTTGTGCCATGATTTCCGCGACCCCGAGCGTAAAGGCGAGTGACGTGGCTTTAATCATATCAATGAAGTAGTTCATCAACGATGGCAGGGCAATACGCACCGCTTGCGGCAAGATGATGCGTTGCATCGCTTGGCGGGTGGTCATGCCCACCGCCAGACTGGCTTCCATCTGGCTGCGATCCACCCCGGTAATGGCGGCGCGGATTGACTCGGCCATGTACGCAGAAAAATGCAGACTGATTCCGATCACTGCGGCGGTAAAGGCTTCCATTCCCACTAAGGCGGGGATGACCTGAGGGAGACCGTAATAAAGTAGAAACAGTTGCACCAATAGCGGGGTGCCACGGAAGAAGCTAATAAAGATCTGTGCAATACCATTGAGCCCAGGGATGCGAAACACGCGAATCAAGGCTATCGCCACTGCCAAGGCGAGGGCGAAGATGAGGCCCAGTACAGCCATCTCCATGGTGATCCCCAAATAACGCAGCAGCAGGGGAAACAAGGAGGCCATGTAATCAAAATCGAACGCCATGATTGACCTTTAAACAAAAAAGCCCGCCTGCGCGGGCTTATTAAATGAAAGTAAACACTTACTTTTTAGTGATATCGCCACCGAACCATTTGGTTGAGATATCCGCCAAGGTGCCGTCCTCACGCATCGCGTTTAGCGCAGCATTGACTTCATCACGTAAGCGTTGACCACGCTCTGAGTCGACAAACGGCCATGCATTAGCAATGGTTTCAAAAGGTTGTCCAGCTAATTGTAGGGGCAGACCTGACTCTTTGATCAATTGTAGCGCGGAGAGGCGATCCATAATAAAGGCATCAGCACGACCCAAGGCCACATCGTGTTCAATCCCGGTTTCGTAGGTTTTGATGTTGATATCATCAGCGGCTGGGTGTTCACGCAACAGTTGTTCAAAGTTCGAGCCTAAGTTAACGGCCACGGTTTTACCCTTCAGATCGGCGACCGAGTTAATGGCATCATTGCCTTTACGAACCGTGATTTGTGCGCCGTCCACCACATACGGGTCAGTGAATAGATATTTCGCTTGGCGCTCATCGGTGATGGTGATTTGGTTTGAAATGGTGTCGATACGGCCGGTTTGTAACAGACCAAACAGTCCTGAGAAGTTAGCGGTGACATACTCCACATCGTAGTCGTTGCGCTCGCCAATCTCATCCCACAAATCGACTTCGAAACCTTGTAGCTGGTCTTGTTTAACAAACGTAAACGGAAAGTAGCGGCCAGACATGCCCACTTTTACTGTTTCAGAAGCAAAGGCGGGGGCAGTGAGAATCATGCTCACGCTGAGCAGGGCGTTGATGAACCATTTAGTCATGAAAAGCTCCGTAGTAACCACATCGATATTGATAAGGTGCGTAATATAGAGGGTGGCAGTGGCAGGCGAGAAATACCTTCTTGTTATGAGTAATAACTTATTCACCGAAGTTGTCGTGTAATTCCTGGGATAAACCCCACATTGATCAAAATTATGCACAAGGAAAGAACAGGATCATTGGCCAATCTGATCCTATTCTTGTGAGTAAAACATGGGTTTGCTGTGGCGATCTCACGTATTTCTGTGGGATCTATGTGAATAACTCGGATCTTATTCACTGATTTCGGGATCTTGTGGGTAGCGATCTGGGCGCGACAGGAGTACCATTGTGACCTTTCTCTTTTCGGTACAACTGCGTGGAGTCAAACGTGTCATCATCGCTTTGGTTGCAGTGTCTTGAACGTCTTCAAGATGATTTACCTGCGACAGAATTCAGTATGTGGGTACGGCCACTTCAAGCCGAGCTCAATGACAATACGTTGACCCTCTTTGCCCCAAACCGTTTTGTGCTTGATTGGGTGCGAGATAAGTATCTGCATCAAATTAATCAATTACTGAACGAGTTTTGTGGTGTCGACGTACCCATGCTGCGCTTTGAGGTGGGGAGCAAACCGGTTGCCGCAACGCCACAAGCTGCCCCTGCCGGGCCTGCTGCTGCGCCCGCTCCGCAACAAGCGGCGCCAGCGCCGCCGCAAGGACGAGTGTGGGAGCCTGCTCCCTCACCGGTGCAATCGGATGTTAATCATCGCTCCAACGTCAACCCCAAACACAAGTTCAATAACTTTGTTGAGGGTAAATCGAACCAGTTAGCCTTGGCAGCCGCGCGTCAGGTGTCGGATAACCCGGGGGCGGCCTATAATCCCCTTTTTCTTTATGGCGGAACGGGCTTAGGTAAAACGCACTTGTTGCATGCGGTGGGTAATGCCATTTCTGATCGCAAAGCGGATGCGCGCGTGGTGTACATGCACTCAGAGCGCTTTGTGCAAGATATGGTGAAAGCGCTGCAAAATAATGCTATCGAAGAGTTTAAGCGTTATTACCGCAGTGTCGATGCGCTATTGATTGATGATATCCAATTCTTTGCCAACAAAGAGCGCTCGCAAGAAGAATTCTTCCATACCTTTAATGCGTTGCTTGAGGGTAACCAGCAAATCATTCTCACCTCCGACCGCTATCCCAAAGAGATCAACGGGGTCGAGGACCGCTTAAAATCGCGGTTTGGCTGGGGGCTGACCGTCGCGATTGAGCCGCCAGAGCTGGAAACCCGGGTGGCGATTTTAATGAAAAAAGCGGAAGATCATGCCATTCGTTTGCCTGATGAAGTGGCCTTTTTTATCGCGAAAAGACTACGTTCTAACGTGCGTGAACTTGAAGGGGCGCTTAACCGCGTGATCGCCAATGCCAACTTTACCGGTCGTGCGATCACCATCGATTTCGTCCGAGAAGCGTTGCGGGATTTGCTCGCCTTGCAAGAAAAGTTGGTCACCATTGATAATATCCAGAAAACCGTGGCTGAATATTATAAAATCAAGATGGCAGACTTGTTGTCTAAGCGTCGGTCTCGCTCGGTGGCGCGACCCCGCCAGATGGCGATGGCGCTAGCAAAAGAGCTGACCAACCACAGCTTACCGGAAATTGGTGATGCATTTGGCGGTCGTGACCATACCACCGTATTGCATGCTTGTCGTAAGATTGAGCAGCTGCGTGAAGAAAGTCACGATATTAAAGAAGACTACTCTAACCTGATTCGAACGTTGTCGTCCTAATTATGAAATTTACTCTTACGCGTGAGCAATTACTTCAACCACTTCAGCAAGTTACTGGGGCACTAGGCGGGCGTAGTACCTTGCCGATTTTAAGTAACCTATTGATTGAAGTGTCGGAGCAGCAACTCAAGCTGACGGCGACCGATATGGAGGTCGAGCTCAATGCCACCGCACCGCTGGACGGTGAGTATCTTGATGGGGCGATCACTGTGCCTTCGCGTAAGTTTATGGATATCATCAAAGGCTTACATAGCGAAGCTCGTATCACTGTGGCGCAAGAAGGTGACCGCGTGGTGGTGCGAGCGGGACGAAGCCGCTTTACATTATCGACCTTACCGGCTTCAGATTATCCCAACATCGAAGACTGGCATGCCGAAGTGAGCTTACAAGTACCGCAAAGCAAGCTGGGTCATCTGATTGACGCCACGCAGTTTTCGATGGCGAACCAAGATGTACGCTATTACCTCAATGGACTCTTATTCGAAACCGATGGGCATACGCTGCGCACCGTTGGGACGGACGGCCACCGGATGGCGGTGTGTCATTTATCCATGGAAGAGGCGTTGCCCGCACAACAAGTGATTGTGCCACGTAAAGGCGTCAGTGAGTTGGCGCGTTTGCTCGATGATAGCGAGCACCCGGTGAATATCCAAATTGGCGCGTCTAATATTCGTGCGGTGGTGGGCAATGTGACCTTTACCTCTAAATTGGTTGATGGACGCTTTCCTGATTATCGGCGTGTGTTGCCACAATCCACTTCCCGAACGCTTGAGGTCGACTGTGCTGAGCTCAAGCAAGCATTGTCATTAGCCGCGGTATTATCGAACGAGAAATTTCGCGGCGTGCGAATGAATATTGAAGGTAGCGAGCTGCGTATCTCCGCCAACAACCCTGAGCAAGAAGAAGCGGAAGAGTTTTTGGAAGTCGACTATCAAGGTGAGCCAATCGAAATCGGTTTTAATGTTAGTTACGTGCTCGATGTGCTCAATGTTTTACGTTGTGACAAGGTGCGTTTTTCGATGACAGACGCGGTGGGCAGTACCTTGATTGAGGACTGCGATCGCGAAGACGCCATGTATGTTGTGATGCCAATTCGCCTCTAGGTTATGGCGCTATCACGACTGGTCGTCCACGACTTTCGAAATATTGAAGCCTGCGATATTGAGTTGTCGTCAGGCTTTAACTTTTTAATTGGCCCCAATGGCAGTGGTAAAACCAGTGTATTGGAAGCCATCCACTTTCTCGGTCATGGGCGCTCCTTTCGTAGCGTGCTTAACAGCCGAGTGATTCGTCATCAGCAACCCAATCTTACGGTACATGGTCGAGTAAAAACGCAAGATGGGATCTTGCTTCCGGTCGGCATTCAAAAGCGCCGAGACGGCAGTGCAGATGTTAAAATCGGTCAAGAAAAAGGGCAAAAGCTGGTGGCCCTGGCCAAAGTGCTGCCATTGCAATTGATCACCCCTGAAGGTTTTGAGTTATTAACCGATGGGCCCAAGTTTCGTCGTGCGTTTATCGATTGGGGGGTGTTTCATTCTGAGCCAGGTTTTTTTGAAGCTTGGACACGAGTGAAGCGCCTAACGAAGCAACGCAACGCCGCGTTGAAAACAGCGCGCCACTATGGCGATATCCAAGTATGGGATACGGAACTAGCACGCCTTGCCGAACAAATCAGCGCATGGCGTCAGGCTTACGTTGATGCGGTTTCCGCGCGAGCGACCGCATTATGCCAAGCATTTCTTCCCGAGTTTTCCATCCAGTTTCGTTTTTATCAAGGATGGGAGCGAGGCGCAGACTATCAGGCATTGTTGGCGGCGAACTTTGAGCGCGACCAGCAAATGGGATACACGGTATCAGGGCCGCATAAAGCCGATTTGCGCATCAAGGTGGCAGGTACGCCAGTCGATGATGTGCTATCGCGCGGACAGTTAAAATTAATGGTATGTGCACTTCGGCTTGCACAAGGCCAGTTGTATAGCGAGGAGCAAGGTATCGCTTGTATCTACTTAATCGATGACTTTGCCTCCGAATTAGACAGTCGCCGGCGAGCACTATTGGCCAGTGAGTTGACCCGCATTGGGGCTCAGGTTTTTGTTAGCGCCATTAGTGCCGATCAAGTCGCGGAAATTTGCGACGAAAATAGTAAGATGTTTCATGTGGAACATGGCAAAATTAACGCAGGATAAATAAGCGAGAGTAACTCAATGTCCAACGAATACGATTCATCGAGTATCAAGGTACTGAAGGGCTTGGATGCCGTGCGTAAGCGTCCGGGAATGTATATCGGCGATACCGACGATGGTACCGGCCTGCACCACATGGTGTTTGAGGTGGTCGATAACTCGATCGATGAAGCACTGGCCGGACATTGTAATGATATCGTGGCGACCATCCACGAGGATGGCTCGGTATCGGTTCGCGACGATGGTCGTGGTATCCCGGTCGATATTCATGAGGAAGAAGGTGTATCGGCCGCACAAGTGATCATGACCGTCCTCCACGCCGGCGGTAAGTTTGATGACAACTCTTATAAAGTCTCTGGCGGCCTTCACGGGGTGGGGGTATCGGTGGTCAACGCCTTGTCAGAAAAACTCGAGTTGACTATTTGGCGTAATGGCCATGTTCACCAGCTTAATTTTGCGCACGGTGAGCCTCTAGGACCGCTGGCTGAAATGGGTGAGACCGACCAAACCGGTACCCGTATTCGTTTCTGGCCAAGTGAAGAGACTTTCTCTGATATCAACTTCAACTATGACGTGCTTGCCAAGCGCTTGCGTGAGTTGTCTTTCCTTAATTCGGGTGTCTCCATCAAGTTAATTGACGAGCGCGAAGAAGACAAAGCGGATCACTTTAAATACGAAGGGGGCATCCGCGCGTTTGTCGAACACCTCAACAACAAGAAGACCTCCATCCACCCATCCGTTTTCCACTTTGAGCATACTCGGGAAGACGGGGTTAGCGTTGAAGTGGCGATGCAGTGGAACGATGGCTATCAAGAAAACATCTACTGCTTTACCAACAATATTCCGCAGCGCGATGGTGGTACTCACCTTGCGGGTTTTCGTGGCGCATTGACACGTACGCTCAATAGCTTCATGGACAAAGAAGGTTATTCCAAAAAAGCCAAAGCCGCGACGTCTGGCGATGATGCCCGTGAAGGCTTGACCGCGGTGGTCTCGGTGAAAGTACCGGATCCCAAGTTCTCCAGCCAGACCAAAGACAAACTGGTGTCATCGGAAGTGAAATCGGCGGTTGAATCCGCCATGAGCAGCCACTTATCAGACTTTCTCATTGAGCACCCTGCCGATGCGAAAGTAGTGTGTACCAAGATCATTGACGCTGCCCGTGCGCGTGATGCGGCACGTAAAGCACGTGAAATGACGCGTCGTAAAGGCGCGTTGGATTTAGCTGGCCTTCCCGGCAAGCTTGCCGATTGCCAGGAAAAAGATCCGGCGCTATCTGAACTCTACATTGTGGAGGGTGACTCTGCAGGCGGCTCAGCCAAGCAGGGGCGCAACCGTAAGAACCAAGCGATTTTGCCGCTCAAAGGTAAGATCCTCAACGTCGAGAAAGCCCGTTTTGATAAGATGTTGTCCTCGCAAGAAGTGGCGACACTGATCACGGCAATGGGGTGCGGGATTGGCCGGGAAGAGTACGATCCGGACAAGCTACGTTATCACAGCATCATCATCATGACCGATGCGGATGTCGACGGCTCGCATATTCGTACCTTGCTGCTGACCTTCTTCTATCGCCAAATGCCAGAGCTGATTGAGAGAGGCTATATTTATATTGCTCAACCACCGCTTTATAAAGTGAAAAAGGGCAAGCAAGAGCAATACATCAAAGATGACGAGGCGATGGAGCAGTATCAGGTGGCATTGGCGTTGGAGAATGCGTCATTGTTCGTGAACCCAGATGCGCCAGCGATGCACGGCGAGTCACTTGAGAAATTGGTGAAAGAGTACAATGGTGTCCTCAAGCTGATTCAGCGTATGAAGCGTCGCTATCCCGCCGCGCTACTCAATGAGCTGCTTTATCAACCGCGTTTGTCAGTCGATGACCTGCGCGACGAGTGGGCAGCTAAGCAATGGGTAGAAAACATTGTTGGGATTTTGAATCGTAAGTCGACGGGTGAAAGCCAGTATCAGGCATCATGCCGACTCGATGAAGAGCATCAGGTATGGGTGCCAGAGCTGGTGGTGCGCACCCATGGTGTCGATTATAAATACTTAGTGAGCTATGACTTCCTGAACTCGAAAGAGTACGGTCGAATCGCAAGCCTATCGGAAACCTTAAATGATCTCCTGGATGAAGGGGCGTACGTTAAGCGCGGTGAACGTACGCAATCGGTAGAGAGCTTTGAGCAAGCTCTCAACTGGTTAATCAAAGAGTCAACCCGTGGTGTGTCTCGTCAGCGCTATAAAGGTTTGGGAGAGATGAACCCAGAGCAGCTTTGGGAAACCACTATGGATCCTGAAGGTCGTCGTATGATGCAGGTGACGATTCAGGATGCGGTTGCCGCGGATGAGTTGTTTACCACCTTGATGGGTGATCAAGTTGAGCCACGTCGTGCGTTTATCGAAAACAATGCGCTGAAAGTAGAAAACCTCGATGTATAAGTGATAAATCAACTATTTATCAACAATTAAGGCCAGCATTGCTGGCCTTTTTCATGCCTGTTTGGGAGGCAAACCTCAATATGTAACTGTTTTTATATACAGTGTTTTTAGCGCGAGTACACTTATCATTCCCTTAACGACAAAATGATAGGAAGCCTGATGTCTATAAAAACGCGCGCTAATCTCCAATTGGTTTATGTTTCTGATATTGACCGTTCTGTGGGTTTCTATCAGCAACTGTTTCAATGTGATCCTGTCTTTACCAGTCCCAGGTATGTGGCGTTTTCTGCCTCTGAGCAGGGAGATGCCTTATTTGCGTTGTGGACAGGCGGCGAGCAGCCCTCACCCTCGATGACGCGACTGAGTGAAATTGGCATTATGGTGCCTACCAATGATGACGTTGATGCCGTTTTTGACCAATGGTCGAACAACCTAACCATCAATGTTGTGCAAGCTCCTTACGATGATGTGTTTGGCCGAACCTTCGTGATTCAAGACCCTGATGGGCATTTAGTGCGCGTAGCGCCGCTTGATTAATATGATGGGAGGGGGCTTAAGAGGTTCGCTTTCGAATTGTGCGCCCTCCATGAGAGCAAAAATTTTTTAAAGTCGCTATTGAAATCAAATTACCCAACCCTATATAGAGTAATAAGGCGATGCTATTGGGTCGCCGGAGGCTTGTCCGAGTTGGAAGGCCGTAGATAACATTTTATTGCTTCATAGGAAGGGTAAGATTATGCGTAACTTTGATTTCTCTCCACTCTATCGTACTGCAATTGGTTTCGACCGTTTATTCGATCTGGTTGAAAACAGCAATGCCAATAATGCGGGTGGATTTCCTCCTTACAACATAGAGCAAAGCCAAGAAAACCAATACCGCATCACCATGGCGGTAGCAGGCTTTAGCCAAGATGAGGTGGATATCACTCAGCAAAAAAATAGCCTAATCGTCGCCGGTAAAAAGGGTGCACGTAATCAAGATACTAAGTTCTTGTACCAAGGCATTGCCGAGCGCGATTTCGAGCGCAAGTTCCAGCTCGATGATCATATTAAAGTGACAGGGGCAGACATGGAAAACGGCATGCTACATATTGATTTAGTACGCGAAGTACCAGAGGAAGAAAAGCCTCGTCGTATCGAAATCGGTAGCCGTTTGCTAGAAAACGCTGAGTAAAGCTTGAATCCCGAGTGGTTCACGATAAGGGAGAGGGCAGCCATGCTGCCCTTTTTATCGACTATACACCTAAGACGAGCCTGCCAATCCGTCGTGACATCCGAAGCTGTGAAGCGCCTGATGATT
Source organism: Salinivibrio sp. VYel1 (assembly GCF_009377945.1). NCBI lineage: Bacteria > Pseudomonadati > Pseudomonadota > Gammaproteobacteria > Vibrionales > Vibrionaceae > Salinivibrio > Salinivibrio sp. VYel1. Next base: position 59,444 of record NZ_RSAM01000016.1, read on the forward strand.
TATCCCGTCCACATAGATCTGTCTAGCGCTGCCGGTTGCCCATCCGTCTCTTAACGAGATCTGGCTTTGTAATGCGTGCCCAACACTCTGCCGCTGAATGAAAAAATAGTGGTGTTTCAGTTCCCAGCCAAGAACGTCCTCTCTCGATATATATTACTGAAAGCAAGGATAATGTTTCACGTGAAACATATAAGAATACCAATAGCAAACCATCTCGCCTGGCCTATCAAACTAAACCAATCGACGTTCGGGCTGACCATATAGATTGAATCGACGGCTATTTGGGAGGGAGTGTAGCGGTACGTTTTAAGGGTAGGTCCGCTTGCAAGGAAAGAAAGGCGTGTCATTAGCAGTGCTGGATGACGACTTGTTTGCTGTGAGCCTACTTGGTCTTAAGTGGTGCGAGATGAGCGACTTCTTCACCTTGTCCAAAAGTCTCGTGCAATATTTGAATGACGAGTTGTTCTTTAAGTGTTGACTTAAAACATGAGAAGGGAAATCCATAAAAGGTTTCACGTGGAACATCCACTAACCGATGTTCCACGTGAAACCAAGGCTTATTCCTCGTTGTAGGCACGCGCGACTTCTTCAGCGATAATATCAATGCCTTTCTGCATCATCTTGTCATCTTGCACGTAGTTCATTCGGATACATTGCTTGGCATGATCCCAGCCTTCGTGATCGACACCAATAAAGAAATACTCTCCGGGGACAACCAGTACACCGCGAGCTTTTAAGCGTTTATATAACTCTTGGGTAGAGATTGGGAGCTTGTTAAACCAGAGCCACAGGAAGATAGCTCCTTCTGGCTTATGAACACGAACTCGCTCATCATTAATGGTCTCAAGCACCATCTTTAATGTGCGCTGTGACTTTTGCTGGTAGAAAGGACGAACGACGTCTTTGCTTAAGCGTAAGAGATCACCGCGTTCTATCATTGCTAGTGCCATTGCTGGCCCCACACTGTTTGGCGACAGGCTGACGATACCATTGATGTTGGACATCGCATTGATCACCGTTTCATTGGCAATCACAATCCCGCAACGCACACCAGGCAGCCCTAGCTTACTGAGGCTCGAGCAGAGTATGGTGTTGTCATTCCAGAACGGTGCAACGTCTTCAAAAATAATATCCGGGAAGGGCGTGCCATAAGCGTTATCGATGATCAGTGGAATATTGTGGTCGCGCGCGAGTTGGTCCAGTTGTCGGATTTCGTTATCGGTTAGCACATTCCCGGTTGGGTTAGTCGGGCGGGAGGCACAGATGGCACCAATGCTCTCATCAATCTTCAGGCGGCTGAAGTCGACATGATATTTAAATTGGCGGTTATCCAATAATTCAATCTCAGGTTGATAGCTAACAAAGATATCGTCGTTGATACCGGCGTCACCATAGCCGATATACTCGGGGGCAAGGGGTAGCAATATTTTTTTGTGGCTGCCATCGGCGTAGCGCCCCGCTAATAGGTTAAACAGATAAAAGAATGCACTTTGGCTGCCATTGGTCAGCATGATGTTTTTGCTTGAGAGCTGCCAGCCATAAGTCTTATTCAGCAGCTCGGCGAGGGCATTGAGTAATGCCGATTTTCCTTGTGGACCATCGTAGTTTGCCATGGCGTGAACGAGACTACCGTCGTCGAGCATTGATTGGCTTAGCGTCTTAAAGTAGTCGAGCATTTCCGGGATCGCCGCGGGGTTGCCGCCCCCCAACATAATGGCGTCTGGATTACGTAAGCCGTCATTAAGATCGTCCATTAATTGTGTGATGCCCGAGTGATTGGCGAACTTCTCGCCAAAGTGAGTGACTTCCATGATTACTGCCTTTAAATATCTGTATCGATGTTGTGGTTAAGCTGCAATCAACATACAACAATCTATTGTGTAAAAGAAAGCATGGTAAGTTTGTTATCTTCTCGTCATTAAAGGGTATGGTTGACGGGGTTGTTACGTTATCGGTACACACTAGGGCGAAAGTCGCTTAGAGGGGTAGAAATCCAAGTGTTCCATGTGAAACCAACTCGGCTTGGCTCGACAAACAGGGTGATTAGCGTCATTAAATTGGGTAGCCAACGAGGCTGAGAGCTGGTAGCAAGGTAGATGAGAATTGGTAGCGAAGAGGGGCGTCCGCGTATCAATACCCAAAAAAAGCCCCGCGTCATAGCGGGGCTGAGTCGTGTGTTGCTGATAATTACTTCTGCAGAACAGAAATATCTGCCACGTTGAGGAACTGCTCACGGATAAGGTGAAGCATCGCCAAACGGTTGGCTTTCAGTGCAGGATCGTCTGCCATAACCATCACGTTATCAAAGAAGGTATCAACCGGTGTGCGCAATTGCGCCAGCTCGGTCAACGCGCCCTGATAATCGCTGTCAGCAAATAAAGGTTTAACCGCAGCGACTTTCTCAGCGACCACGTCCGCCAATGCTTTTTCAGCGTCTTCTTGTAGCAAGCTTGTATCGACGCTGCTAGGGAGCTCGCCGTCATACTTGGCCAGGATATTGCCTACACGCTTGTTGGCCGCGGCGAGTGCTTCGGCTTCTTCAAGGCTGCGGAAGTGCGACACCGCTTTAACGCGGCTGTCAAAGTCAGCAGGCTTGGTTGGACGACGTGCCAACACGGCTTGGATGATATCAACGCTATAGCCCATATCTTGGTACCAAGCGCGGAAACGACCTAGCATAAAGTCGAGGACATCCGCTTCTACCTCTTTGTGAGTCAGACGGTCATCGTACTGAGCTTTGGCATCACGGATGAGGTCGACAAGATCAAGCTGATAGCCATTCTCGACGACAATACGTAGAACCCCTAATGCGGCCCGACGCAGGGCGAAGGGGTCGCTGCCTTTAGGTGCTTGACCAATACCAAAGATGCCCACGATGGTATCCATTTTGTCAGCCATCGCGAGTGCTGAGGAGACCGGTGTCGTAGGTAGCTTGTCACCGGCAAAGCGTGGCCAGTATTGCTCATTCAGCGCCAGCGCTACGGCTTCGGGCTCGCCATCATGACGCGCATAGTGCATGCCCATCACGCCTTGGGTTTCAGTGAATTCAAACACCATCGAGGTCATGAGATCGCACTTAGCCAGTTGGCCTGCGCGCTCAGTGTGTGACTTGTCGGCGCCGATACGCTCTGCAATCTGTCCTGCGAGTGCAGTAATGCGATCGGTTTTATCTTTGATGGTACCCAATTGCTTTTGGAATACCGCGCTATCAAGCTCTGGCAGGCGATCAATCAATGGGCGCTTGCGGTCAGTATCAAAGAAGAACTCCGCATCCGCGAGGCGAGGACGCACGACTTTTTCATTGCCTGAGATAACTTGCGCTGGATCTTTCGATTCGATGTTAGACACGAAGATGAACTTGGGCAGTAGCTCACCATTAGCGTCATAGACAGGGAAGTACTTTTGATCGCCTTTCATGGTGTACACCAGCGCTTCTGATGGCACCTTAAGGAACTTGTTCTCAAAAGAGGCAGTCAGTACCACTGGCCATTCCACCAAAGAGGTGACTTCTTCAACCAAGTCGTCATCAAGCTCAGCAACCCCACCAACCGCGTCAGCCGCTGCTTTGGCATCTTTAATAATCAACGCCTTACGTTTTTCATAATCGGCCATGACTTTACCTTCACGCTCAAGGCGCTCTGGGTATTCGTCAGCATGATCCAGCGTTAAGCTCGATTCACCCATAAAGCGGTGGCCACGAATCACGCGATCAGACGCCACGCCTAGGATAGTGCCTTCAATCAAGGTGTCCCCATACAGCATCACCAAGGTTTTCACTGGGCGGATAAACTGGGTGTCTTTGTCACCCCAGCGCATGGGTTTAGGAATAGGCAGTTTGCTTAAGGCGTTATCGGCCAGTACCGGCAGTAAGGCGTCAATGGCTTGGCCAGGTACGTGTTGACGATACAGCAACCACTCACCTTTATCGGTTTTTAGGCGCTCGGCCTCGCTCACGTCAATCCCGTTACCGCGCGCCCAACCCATGGCCGCTTTGGTGGGATTGCCGTCTGCGTCAAAGGCGGCTTTTACCGCAGGACCGCGTTTCTCAACCACTTTATCTGGCTGGCGATCGCTCAATGCAGCCACTTTAAGTGCTAAGCGACGCGGGGACGCGTACCAAGTAATGCCGTGGTGGCTCAGATCAGCGTCTTTTAGTTGTGCTTCAAACTGACTCGCGAAGGCTTCAGCCAGTGTGCGCAAGGCTGTGGGTGGTAGCTCTTCAGTGCCGAGCTCAATCAGGAAATTTTGCGTTGCCATGATGCTCCCTTATTTGCTGTGTCGGCACATCGGGAAGCCTAGCGCTTCGCGAGATGCGTAGTAGGCTTCGGCGACACGTTTAGTCAGTGTGCGAATGCGCAGAATATAGCGTTGACGTTCAGTCACTGAAATGGCTTTACGCGCATCCAGCAGGTTGAACGCATGACCGGCTTTTAGGATCTGTTCGTAAGCAGGCAAAGGGAGCGGCTGCTCGAGATCCAGAAGCTTGGTACTTTCGGCTTCGCACTGATCAAAGTAGCGGAACAGAAAATCAACATCAGCGTGTTCAAAGTTATAGGTCGATTGCTCCACTTCGTTTTGGTGGAAAATATCGCCGTAGGTGACTTTGCCAAATGGGCCATCGGTCCAAACCAGATCATACACAGAGTCGACTTCTTGAATGTACATCGCCAGGCGTTCGATACCGTAGGTAATCTCACCGGTGACCGGTTTACATTCCAGGCCGCCGACTTGTTGGAAGTAGGTAAACTGAGTGATCTCCATCCCGTTCAGCCAGACTTCCCAGCCGAGGCCCCAAGCGCCCAGCGTTGGGTTTTCCCAGTTATCTTCCACAAAGCGAATGTCGTGGACTTCTGGGTCAATTCCCAGCACTCGCAGCGAGCCTAAATACAGCTCTTGAATGTTATCGGGTGACGGCTTCAGGATGGTTTGAAACTGGTAGTAGTGCTGCAGACGGTTCGGGTTCTCGCCATAACGCCCATCGGTAGGACGACGAGAAGGTTGAACGTAAGCCGCTGCAATGGGCTCTGGACCAAGTGCACGCAAGCATGTCATTGGGTGGGAGGTACCTGCACCCACTTCCATGTCTAGCGGCTGAACAATGGTACAGCCTTGCTGGGCCCAATAATCCTGCAGCGCGAGGATCATACCCTGAAAGGTTTTGATATCGAATTTATGCATTGTCAGGTTCGCGCGAGTTGATGAATGGAGAAAATAGCTGGCAATTATAACTCGCAGCGCGCTCAAGCAGTAGGGGGCTGGCGGATTTTTGTGCGCCTTTGAGGCGCTTATTTTCTCCGTGCAGGGGCAAGAGGAATAGAAGTTGCCAAGCGATTGTTCAAATCGTACACTAGCGCCGTCTTGGGGAGTAGTCGACCACTGCACAGTCAGTGGGGCAATCATCAACATAGTTGAAGCAAAATCTTCATGGTGATTGCAAGCCTGCCATTAGGTGCTCTGGGCTTGACGAGACCAACGACAATCGCACGAACCGGGGTGGGGCGTGTGTGTTGTCGTGGTTGAATCATAATAAGCCCTGCCCCAGATGAGCAATGTCATGAGCGTTCTTGCCATTTCTATCTCTACCGTCACCTTGGCGGAAATCGGGGATAAAACCCAACTACTATCGCTGGCGTTAGCGACACGTTTTCGTAAACCTGCGGTGATTATCAGTGCCATTTTATTGGCGACGTTAGTCAATCACGCCATTGCCGCCTGGCTCGGGGTGGTCGCGGCCGATATACTGACCGATACCGTATTGCATATTATTTTGATCATCAGTTTTGGCGTGATGGCGGTATGGATGCTGATCCCGGATAAGCTTGAGGATGAAGGTATTCAGGGCAAAAGCGCGTTTTGGGCGAGCTTCAGTGCGTTCTTTGTCGCAGAAATTGGCGATAAAACCCAGCTCGCCACGACCGCATTGGGCGCACAGTTTAATGAAGCGTTGTGGGTGGTAGTGATTGGATCAACCATTGGCATGTTGCTAGCCAATGTCCCAGTGGTGCTGGCGGGTGATAAAATTCAGCGCCATGTCCCGCTTGCTGTCGTGCGGGCGCTCGCGGCGGCGATGTTTGCCGCATTGGCTGTGCTCGATACTTGGTATCTACTGAGCTAACGCAGGACAATGATGAATGAATAAGGGTTGGCGTTATGCCAGCCCTTTTTTGATCAAAAACTGAAACGGCACGCTCTCTGTTTGGGCTGCGATAAGGGTGTGATCCATAAAACGACAAAAGCTGGGAATATCACGCGTGGTTGAGGGATCATCGGCGGTAATCAGCAAGGTTTGTCCCTCGTCCATATGACGGATACGTTTACGTACCATCATTACAGGCTCCGGGCAGCGCAGGCCTAAGGCATCAAGTTGAAGATCGGCGTGGTCAAAAGCGAGTGTCATTATTTTTACCTCAAAAAGTGTCGACCTGATCATACTTATGGCGACAAATTATTCAAACAGGGTTGCGCTTGTAAATGAGTTGTGTAAATTATTTAACAAGTCGTTAACGAAAGGCGGGATCATGAGAAAAGCACAAACGAGCACATTGAGCTTGGCTTATGGACACCGTATCGCTGCTTACACAGGGCTGAGCGGACTCGCTTTTTGGGGATTAACGCACAGTCATGAGCACACTCTCTTGGCAACACTAGCAATCTGCGCCGCAGCCTTGGGGTTATTGGTAGAAGCCTTATCGACCTCAACGCCACGCTCGCAGCCTGACTAGGCTAACTCACTCAACAGCTACACTCACTCCCAGTTTTCTTGGGCTTCCCCGCTCTTCGAGCGGGATTTTTTTTGTCTACACGTCGCCAATAAAGGCCAACCCGTAATAAAGATTGGCCTTTTTGCGCGGATTAGTTTTGGTGAGCGATCTCGATAACGACGCGGCCTTTCACCTCGCCCTGAATAATTTTATCCGCATACTCTGGGGTTTGCGCCAGTGCGATGGTGTGGCACGCCTGTTCAAAGTAACTGGCTGGGAGTAGCTTGGTGAGTGATTGCCACGCAGCTTGACGTTGCGCTTTCGGGCAAGAGACTGAATCGACACCTTGCAATCGCACATTGCGCAAAATAAACGGCATCACAGTGGCGGGTAAATCAAAACCGCCGGCAAGGCCGCATGCGGCGACCGTCCCCCCGTACTGGATTTGTGAGAGGACATTGGCAAGCATTTGACTGCCTACGGTATCAATTGCGCCAGCCCACTGTTGCTTGTCTAGCGGGCGACCGGGTGCGCTAAAGGACTCGCGCGGTAGCACGTCGTCAGCGCCTAGTTGCTTAAGCCACGCTTGGTTGGCTTCAAGTCGGCCTGTGACGGCACTGACGCGATAGCCCAACGCATGCAATAAGGTGACCGCGACAGAGCCAACGCCGCCACTGGCACCGGTGACTAACACTGGGCCATCTTCAGGTTTGACGCCACCATCGATTAAGGCTTGCACACATAACATCGCGGTAAACCCCGCGGTGCCTACCATCATTGCTTGTTGCGCAATGAGCCCCTCAGGAAGGGGAACGAGCCAGTCGCCATTAACACGCGCTTTCTCTGCCATGCCTCCCCAGTGTGCTTCACCGACGCCCCAACCAGTGAGCACCACTTTATCTCCGGGTTGATAGTCGGGGTGTTGGCTATCGGCAACTGTGCCGGCAAAGTCGATCCCTGGCACCATGGGGAATTGGCGAACAATCTTACCTTTGCCGGTAATGGCTAAGCCGTCTTTATAATTGAGGGAGCTGAAATCAACATTGACGGTGACATTGCCTTCTGGAAGAAGGTCATCATCGAGTGAGGTGATTTTGGCGAGGGTTTGCTTTTCGTGTTGTTCAAGGACAAGCGCGTTAAACATGGCATTCTCCCGGTTGAAGTCAGTGAGTGGCCATACTAGGCCAGATGATGTTACCACCACATGCGTTACATCAATCACTATGCGATTGCGTGCGGGATGACGCAAGCCAAAAAAAGAGCGGACGTAGCCGCTCTTTATTGATGAAAGTGCGCATTGTGGTTAGACGCGTTCGAACACTGTCGCAATCCCCTGACCGAGACCAATGCACATGGTCGCTAAGCCTAAGGTAGCATCTTGGCGCTCCATTTGATGTAGTAAGGTGGTCGAGATGCGTGCGCCGGAACAGCCTAGCGGGTGACCCAGTGCAATTGCACCACCGTTGAGGTTAACTTTGTCATCCACTTTATCCATCAGGCCAAGATCTTTGACACAAGGCAGAGACTGGGCGGCAAATGCCTCATTCAGTTCGACCAAGTCAATGTCATCGATGCTTAGGCCCGCACGTTTGAGCGCTTTTTTGGTCGCTGGGACCGGACCATATCCCATAATGGATGGGTCACAGCCGGCGACGCCCATGGCACGGATACGTGCACGGATAGGCAGCCCCAAGGCTTTGGCCTTTTCTTCACTCATCACCAACATTGCAGAGGCACCATCCGATAGTGCCGACGACGAGCCAGCGGTTACTGTGCCATTGGCAGGATCAAAGGCGGGGCGTAAACCAGCGAGGCTCTCTACGGTAGTTTCTGGACGAATCACTTCATCGTCTTCCACCAAGGTGAGTAAGCCATCGGCATCATGGCCTTCAATAGGCGCAATCTCATCTCTAAAACGGCCTTCCACGGTGGCGGCATGCGCACGGGCATGAGAACGAGCGGCAAACTGGTCTTGCATTTCACGACTGATGCCATGCATGCGACCGAGCATTTCTGCGGTAAGTCCCATCATGCCAGCGGCTTTAGCGACTGACTTAGATAAGCCAGGGTGGAAGTCGACACCATGGTTCATCGGCACGTGGCCCATGTGTTCGACACCACCAATCAAGAAGGTGTCGCCATCACCGACCATGATTGCGCGAGCCGCATCGTGCAGTGCCTGCATCGACGAGCCACACAGGCGGTTGACCGTGGTGGCACCCACGCTATGTGGAATGCCAGCAAGGAGCGCCGCATTACGGGCAATGTTGAAACCTTGCTCGAGCGTTTGTTGTACACAGCCCCAGTAGATGTCTTCAATACTGGTGCTGTCTACCCCAGGGTTACGTACCAATAGAGACTTCATTAGGTGCGCGGATAGATCTTCAGCACGAACGTGGCGAAACACACCGCCTTTCGAACGGCCCATGGGGGTACGGATACAGTCAACGATCACTACATTGTTCATTGTTCTCTCCTTAAACTTAGGCTGATTGCGGTGCGTTGACCGGTGTGACATCAAAGTAAGCCTGTTTATCGCTGGCACGACGTTTCATATCCGTAGGAACATGATACAAAGCGCCGAGCTCAGAGAATTTGTCAGCCATGGCGACGTAGTTATCAACACCCAAAGTATCGACATAACGGAAGGCACCGCCTCGGAATGGCGGGAAGCCGATACCGTAAACCAAAGCAATGTCTGCTTCTGCCGGAGAGGCAATGATGTTTTCTTCCAAACAGCGGGCGACTTCGTTGATCATCGGCACCATCATGCGAGCGATAATATCCTCGTCACTGATCTCTGCTTGACCCCCTTCAATTACGGGTGCGAGCAAAGCAGGGACGGCTTCATCGGCTTCTTTTTTCGGCTTGCCTTTTTTGTCTGTGGTGTAGCGATAGAAGCCTTTGCCATTCTTCTGACCAAAGCGCTCGGCCTCAAACATCACATCAATGGCATCGCGGCCAGACTTACTCATGCGGTCTGGGAAGCCTTCTGCCATTACCGCCTGTGCGTGGTGCGCGGTATCAATACCGACCACGTCAAGCAGGTACGCCGGACCCATCGGCCAGCCAAATTGTTTTTCCATGATTTTATCAATGCGCTGGAAGTCCACCCCGTCACGCAGTAGCAAGCTAAAGGCATGGAAGTAGGGGAACAATACGCGGTTGACGAAAAAGCCGGGGCAGTCGTTGACGACCACGGGCGACTTACCCATCTTGGCGGCGTAAGCCACCACGCGTGCGATGGTTTCATCAGAGGTTTTCTCGCCACGAATCACTTCAACTAATGGCATGCGATGAACCGGGTTAAAGAAGTGCATGCCACAGAAGTTTTCTGGACGGGCCAATGACTTCGCCAGTGTATTGATAGGAATGGTAGAGGTGTTGGACGCAATGACCGTGTCGTCACTGACTAGCGCTTCGACTTCTTTGAGGACGCTGGTTTTTACTTTCGGGTTCTCGACCACGGCCTCGACGATCACGTCACTTTGCTCAATGCCCGCATAGTGAAGACTTGGGGTGATTGACGACAATACTTGGCCCATTTTAAAACCATCGACACGACCACGCTCTAGCTGCTTATTCAGCAGCTTGGTTGCTTCTTTCATACCGAGGTCGAGTGAGGCTTGGGCGATGTCTTTCATCATCACCGGCACGCCTTTCAGTGCCGATTGATAGGCAATGCCGCCGCCCATGATGCCTGCGCCTAATACCGCACCACGTTGTGTGTCTTTACCTTGTTTGGCAGCTTTTTTCGCGTTGCCTTTGATGACCTGGTCATTGAGGAAAATGCCCACCAAGGCTTGTGCGACATCGGTTTTGGCTAGCTTGACGAAATAGCGGTTTTCGACCTCAAGTGCCTCATCGCGTGTCATCCCTGCGGCTTCTTCAATGGCCGTCACTGCCGTCATTGGAGCCGGATAATGTTTCCCTGCAACTTGTGCCACCATGCCTTTGGCCATGGTAAAGCTCATCGCTGCCTCGGTGCGGTTAAGCTTCAGTGGTTGTTTTTTCTGTTGGCGACGGCTTTGCCAGTCAATTTTTTCGTCGATCGCTTGGCCTAGCATTCGAATCGCCGCGTCACGCAGGTGCGCGTTATCGACAACGGCATCCACTACGCCTTCTTTTAACGCCGCGGACGCGCGTTTTTCTTTCCCAGCAGTGATGATTTCCATCGCGGTATCGGCGCCGATAAGTCGAGGCAAGCGCACGGTACCACCGAAGCCGGGCATAATGCCGAGCTTGGTTTCAGGAAGACCGATACGCGCGTCCTGACCTGCTACACGTAAATCGGTCGCGAGTATGCACTCACAGCCACCGCCGAGTGCATGGCCATTGACGGCACTAAGGGTGGGATAGGGTAAATCTTCTAAACGATTGAAAATGGCATTGGCGCGAGATACCCAATCAGAGAGCTCTTGGTCGGGTTTGGCAAACAATCCGAGAAATTCGGTAATGTCTGCGCCGACAATAAAGGCTGATTTAGCAGAGGTCAGCAGCAGTCCTTTAATATCATCGCGACCCGACAAGGCATCGAGGGCTTGGTCTAAGCTTTCTAGCGTTGCCAGATCCAATTTGTTGACAGAACCTTGGCTGTCTAGGGTCAGTTCTGCAATGCCGTTATCCAAAGCACGAACTGATAGGTTATCTCCTTGGTAGATCATGGTTGTTCTCCACGTTGGCAGTACCATCCTGGTTGAATAGTGTTCTGGTTAGACCAGATGCGACCTAGTGTGGATCATTGTTATAAGAAATGACAACCAAAAGTTAAACGAATGTTTAAAATATGTGGTGTGGGTTGTTTTTACTGTGGTCGAGTCCCTGTCGTGCTTGAGGGAATATGATACAGTGCATCGCTGAGACACAAAGGTTGTACCATGATGCCTATCACCCCATACGCAGTGCCTGCTGACACCGTGAGGCACGAGCTTGAAATCAAAAAAAGCCGGTTTATTACGTATCTTGCTCATACGCCCGGAGAACAAGAGGCAAAGCAATTTATTCAATCGTTGCGAGAAGCGTATCCTGATGCACGGCATCACTGCTGGGCATTTGTCGCAGGCCGGCCTGAATCTTCCGTGCAATGGGGGTGTGGCGATGATGGTGAGCCAGCGGGAACGGCAGGCAAGCCGATGCTTGCGCAGTTATCTGGTGCGAACGTCGGTGAGATTTGTGCCGTGGTAGTACGCTATTTTGGCGGGATTAAACTGGGTACTGGGGGCTTGGTCAAAGCGTATGGCAGTAGTGTGCAGCAAGCCCTGGGCCTTTTGACCACGCGAGAAGTGGCAGTGACAGTCCCTTACACGATAAGCTGTGAATATGCTCACATTGATACGATAGAATCGCTACTCAAGCAGTACGATGGCGTTCAGCTCGATGCAGAATTCAGCCATAATGTGCGATTGAGTGTGCGTATCGATGCGCGCTATATCGATGTGTTTCTTGAAGCACTTAAAAATCAAACCCGCGGACAAGCAAGCGCGCACCCGTTAGAACATAAGACAACGTCAGGCACTTAGCCTGCTTTACGTGTAACGACGAGACGGTAGAAAGTCGCTACCGCCGATAAGAGGGCCACGTCAGGCTATGCAATTTCGTTCCATTACCCGCATTGTCGGACTCCTGCTGGCCCTGTTCAGCATCACCATGTTAGCGCCTGCATTGGTTGCGTTTATCTATCGTGATGGTGCGGGCTATCCTTTTGTTTTGACGTTTTTTCTACTACTCGCGGGTGGCGGGTTACTTTGGTTCCCCAATCGAAATTATCGGCATGAACTCAAAGCACGTGATGGGTTTTTGATTGTTGTCTTATTCTGGACGGTGATCGGCAGTGCAGGGGCAGTTCCGTTGATGCTGTCTGAACAGCCCGATCTTTCCGTGAGCGAGGCGTTTTTTGAGTCCTTTTCTGGTTTAACCACGACGGGCGCAACCGTCATTGTGGGGCTAGATGAGTTACCTAAAGCGATTTTGTTCTATCGCCAGTTGCTACAGTGGTTCGGTGGTATGGGGATCATTGTGCTGGCGGTGGCCATCCTACCAGTACTCGGCATCGGGGGGATGCAGCTTTATCGCGCCGAGATCCCTGGCCCCGTGAAAGACACCAAAATGACACCTCGGATCGCTGAGACTGCCAAGGTGCTCTGGTACATTTATCTGACTTTAACCGTAAGTTGTGCCTTGGCCTACTGGCTGGCGGGCATGTCTGCCTTTGATGCCATTGGGCACAGCTTTTCGACCGTTGCCATCGGCGGGTTCTCAACCCATGATGCCAGCATTGGTCACTTTGATAGCACTGCGGTTAATCTCATCACTGTGGTGTTTCTGTTGATCTCTGCGTGTAACTTTTCTCTCCATTTCGCCGCCTTTGCCAATAATGGGCTCAATCTAAAGTTTTACTTGCGTGATCCAGAATTTCGCGCGTTTTTGGTGATTCAGTTCCTACTATGGCTGGTGGTGTTTACCATGCTGAGCGGGCATCAGGTTTATGAGAGCGCCACAGAAACCTTCACCCAGGCGCTATTTCAGTCGGTATCAATATCAACCACCGCGGGCTATACCACCACAACCTTTGCCCATTGGCCGTTGTTCCTCCCCGTTTTACTCCTGTTCTCGTCATTTATTGGTGGGTGTGCAGGCTCGACCGGTGGCGGGATGAAGGTCATTCGTATCTTGCTGTTGTCACTCCAAGGAACGCGAGAATTGAAACGCTTGGTGCACCCTCGCGCGGTATACACCATCAAAGTGGGTAATAAGGCGCTACGGCAGCAAGTGGTTGATGCCGTATGGGGGTTCTTCTCCGCCTACGCGCTGGTATTTGTCATTTGTATGTTGGCCTTGATAGCCACTGGCATTGAAGAGCTAACGGCGTTTTCAGCCGTTGCAGCGACCCTCAATAACCTAGGCCCAGGGCTAGGCGAAGTGGCTGCTCACTTTGGCGATATTAATGACACGGCGAAGTGGGTATTGATCCTTGCCATGCTATTCGGTCGTTTAGAAATATTCACATTATTGGTTTTATTTACTCCCACATTCTGGCGGAGCTAGCCGTATGGGGAAGGAGAGGACATGAGCGAGCAAAGCAACGCAACGCAAAAAGTCTTACTGCTACATTCCAGCCGAGAAGGGCAGACCAAGAAAATCCTGCATTTTATCGAGCAACAGCTGGGGGCTTCGGCGCAGTGTGAGGTGAAAGATATTCATCAGCGGCCAGACATTGATCTCAGCCAATACGATCGGATACTGATTGGTGCGTCTATTCGCTATGGCCATTTTAATAAAAAGCTATATCAATTCATTGATGCGCATGCAGATCAGCTTAAAACCGTGAAAGCAGCATTCTTTAGTGTCAATCTCACCGCGCGTAAACCGGGGAAAGATACGCCAGAAACCAGCGCTTATAGCCGTAAGTTTATCGAAAAGTCACCCTGGACCCCCGAACTGCATGGTGTCTTTGCCGGCGCACTCTACTATCCACGTTATAAATGGTTTGATCGAGTGATGATTCGCTTCATCATGCATATCACGGGTGGGGAGACGGATACGACCAAAGAGGTTGAATACACGGATTGGCGAAAAGTGGCGGAATTTAGCGAGCAATTTGCCCGCTTTTAGGCCATAACGCTGATTGTTTGACCGAACGGCGACTTTTTCTAAAAAAAGTCGCTTTTTAGTCTTGCGAAGGTGAGTGGTTTCTCTATAATGCGCCTCCATCGACACGGCACGCAGGGCAAGCGTTCAGCGAGCATGTCGAGAAAAAAATCAAATAAAAATAAACGCTTGACGTGATTTTTTAAAAGATTAAGATGGCCGACCTGCTTAACGCCAAGCGTTAGGGGAGTCAAAAAGAGGTTTTATTTCACCCGGCGGGTTGAGAATAAAAGATAAAATTTCTTCTTGACTTTAACGGCAAGGCGCGTAAGATACGCAGCCCTGACCAAGCGAAGCGCGGCTTCGCATCGTCAACGCTCTTTAACAATTTGACCTATGCAATCTGTGTGGGCACTCGTTGAGAATAGACAAAAAGATTTATTCGATGAACTGAGTGACCAAACGACAACTTTTACAGTTGTTCGGC
>NZ_RSAM01000017.1:0-73534 GCF_009377945.1 Salinivibrio sp. VYel1
GGGGTCTCCCCATGTGAGAGTAGGACATCGCCAGGCTTTGATTATAAATTGCGCCTATTGCTTGCGATTTTTGATAGCTGCGATGCTCATGTATTGGCATACACTGTGCGTCTCGCTTCAAAACTCACTGCGCATAGCTCGCAATTTAATCATCAAAGCAAATAGATGTAAGACTTTGATGAGAAAACACCAAGCCCTGACCTCACGGTCGGGGCTTTTTTGTATCTTGAGGGTGTATTAGCCCTGTGCGCTTTGCTTTAAACTGCCTGCCGAGTAGATGTCTTTTCATTTTCCATCTATCCAATATCCAATAAAAAGCCCCGTCTTGTCGACGGGGCTTTGTTTTTTCTAAGCTGTGTAATAGCTTGGTTATTGAATTTTACTGACTCGACTTACTCGATCACCTGAAATGGTACGCAGCTGCACTGGTGCAGTGACGTGAGGAGCGTTCGCCGCATCATAGGTCTGCCAGCTTGCACCATTATCGGTTGAGTACTCAATGGTGAGTCCAGGGAATGGCGAGTTCGCTTTCAATATACCACTTTCTATCACTCCACCCGGAACGGGTAAGCGGAAGCCCACACCCTGTTGCTCTAGTTGTGGGAACCAGTAGTTCGCTAACTGATTAGCAAAGAGGTTGTAATCAATGTTGCGCTTGGTTTGATTCGCCTCTTGTCCGGTTTGAGTGCTTGCTTCCCATTCGGCACGGTGCCAAGCTCGCTCAGCCATGGCGAAGAGGCGAGGGAAGGTCATGGATTCAAATTGGCCATCGGAGCGAATAGTTTCACTCCAAATAGATGCCTGTAAACCAAGCACATTGTCTGGACGCGTCAGTGTTTTCACGGTGGCAGCGTCTAGTACTTCCTGTTTGGTGATCGGTGCACCATTGCGCTTTGCATCTGCGTTAGCGTAGAGATCATCGGGCATAAAGCTAAACGTCTTACGGGTATCGGTAAAACGGGGTGCCCAGTAATAGCCACGCTCACTTGGGTCTGGTTCATAGGGGTGGTCAAAATAGAGATGTGTGGCTTGGTTATAGATAACGCCATAGCCATTGTTGGCGAGATTATAGGCGCGATCGGCAACGCCCCACTCCCAGATATTTTGCCACGCGTTGCCATAGACGTGCTCATTGGCAAGTTGTGCGCGTGGATAGACTTTATTGTTGTGCATGAGGCCATCTTCCCAACCACCGAGATCGAGCTGATGACGTTGGGTAATGTGCGAAATACGCTCAACAAAGTACTGACTCAGATCGTCAACACTGTTCACACCTGCATCGTTATCTGCAATAAAGGACTGACAGACGGGCGACTCTTTCCAGGCACCGGCAATTTCATCACCGCCAAAGTGAAATGTATCGAGCGGCTGTATGTCTCGATGCGCATCGACGAGCGCGGCAACCACTGTATCGACGAAGCGATAACTGGATTCCATACAGACATTTATCGCGTTGTCGGTAAACATCTGCACAGAGAGGTATTGTGTGTCGTCTTCAAAGTCCGTGAGCAAATATTCTTTCGCTTTGGCTTCATCACCTTGTGCCATGTACTTGTGGTAACGCGCTTCCATCGCTTTGATGGCCGAGTGCGCGTGACCTGGCATATCTACTTCTGGAATGACGGTGATATTGAGCGCCTCTGCTTTACGCAAGATCGCTTGATAATCTTCCGTGGTGTAATACCCATTGGATGCTTCTGTGCCGTCAGGCCCTGCACCTAAGAAGGGCAACACGCAGCGGGTTTCCGACAAATCATGACAGCGTTTGCTACCGACGTCCGCCAGTTCCGGGAGGGCTGGGATCTCAATACGCCATGCTTCATCATCACTGAGGCGTAGATGCAGTTTGTTGAGTTTCAAAGCGGCCATCTGATCGAGTAACTTAAAGATGGCTTCTTTGCTGCGGAAGTTTCGCGCCGCATCGACAGACAGGCCTCGGTAAGCAAAGCGTGGTGCGTCAGTTAGCGTCACCGCCTTGAGTGTGTCGCCGGTTTTGAGTTGCAGCAGGCTTTGCGCAGCATATAGGGCTCCCGCTTGATCAGGGGCATCGATGTCAATACGCTGCTGCTCAGGTTGTACATCTAAGCGATAAGCTTCATGCCACTGGTCGCTTCCATTCAGGCTGACTTTTCCCCAGCCCACATGAATAACTTTTTGGTTGGTAGGTGCCCAGTCGGTGGCTGAAATGCCAAGTTGATCGGCAAGCCATTGTGCTTGCGCTTGATAGCCATTGTCGTAGACCACGGTCCACTCGCTATCGAGGATGACATGGCCATTTTTCTCAATGCGACTGGCAGGGGTGGGTAGCACGTGCCCTTGGGTATTGACCAACGACAGATCAGCATTGCGCGCATAGCGCTGTTCGGCCGTGAACGGGTCATAATGGTCGGTGAGTGCACCGTCGTAGCGCTTCCACTGTGCGGGCGTGTCAAAGTCACCGACAAAGGCGAGCTCATCATCCGGCTTGGTGGGCACTTGGCCATTTTTGTGGTTACTGGTACTGGTAATCAATGCGGTATGCATGCCAGCTTCACCGTCGGACGCTAAATACCAGTTTGGCATGATATCGGATTTTGCGACTTGCCAGTCAGAGGCATTAAAGCCAACGACTAATTGATCACCGGGGGCGAGCGGAACAAAGCTGTCCGTGGGCTCGAGTTTGAAGAGATCCCCATTGACGTGTGAGACGTTAAGTTGATCGGTATCGATCGAATTGATCATGCGGATGTGACTGAAATAAATCGCCCAGCCTGTTTTAGGCAGTGTCTGAGTACTTTGGTTGGTAAAGGCGACGTTACCCGTAAATGAACGCCAGTCATCTTGGGTATTATCAATGACTTGGTATTGGACATCGAGGCCGTTTCCGAGTGCATCAAGCTGCGATGCAGGCATCGCCCAAGCGGTGCTACATAATGACGCGCCGATCAGGAGACCCAGTGCGGTAGGTTTGAGCATGCTATCCTCCAAACTTATTTTTTATTGTGAAAATAGTTAACAAGACAGTAGAGGATAGTGGTTAACAAGCCTAGTAATCTTGTTAGTCAAAATGCATTTATGTCTAAAGACTCAAACTTATTGATGTGTGCGGGCTATGATTTTCGTTAAAATAGCGAGGAAGATCGCAGCGGAAATTGATGATCCACTGCGATACAAATTAACGCGGAAGTAAGCAGCTTAACGCGATTTGACTATCCACGAGTCGAATACCGACGGCGACCATTTCGTCACAAGCCGACGATACCGTGTCGGGGTTAATACCACGACACGCGGCAAGGTTGACAATGACGTCAAAACGGCCGCGCTTTTTCAATTGGATAGCCGTGGTTTTGACGCAGTAATCGGTAGCTAAGCCACCGACAACCACGGTTTCTACTTCTTGGCTGTGTAGCCATTCAATCAAGCCCGTGCTGAGTTTTTCTTCAATATCATGAAAGCATGCACCGTAGGGGTGAAGATCAGGCTCAATACCTTTCCAAACCACATAGTCGTATTCGGTGACCGGGGGCAAGCCATCGATGGTTTCAAATCCTTTGGTGCCGGGCACAGCATGCTTGACCCAAGTTAGATCAGCATTCTTATGTGCTAAGGGCTGCAACATATCAGCAGGTTTATCAACCACCCAGACAGCATTGGTGGGGTGTGCATCTTTGGTGAGTACGCGTAGGTCAGCCAATGCCGCTTGCTGATTCAGAGCTGGCCCGATGGTGTCGCCCTCAGGCACAGGCAGCTCATCAGGACAAAGCGGTGTGAATGTGCATTGTGCATCAACGTCAATCGCGGCAATTTTGGCTTGTTTCATCGCATCATCACCTAGAGTATTTGATTAAGTAAATGATCGGCCTTAACCCGCTTAATCCGCTTGAGCAGACGTTTGACCGGGACGGGATAGTCCTCCATTTTTTCTATCTGTTTATAGCTGCCGACCAACTGAGTGTGTGCCAGTATCTTATCTACTTCTTGCTGTTTCTGCGCTTCGAGTTGCTGATGCTTATCATGGATCAAGATAGCGTTTTCTAAGTCTAGCTTCCATGCGCGTGGATTCAGGTTATTGCCCGTCAGCAACATGTATTGGCGATCGACCCAGATTCCTTTTAAGTGAAAACTGTTGTCATCATGCTTCCAAATATGGATGTTTAACTGGCGTTTGGCAATGGCTGCTTCGTTACGGCGCGCAAAGTTACGTAGGTTGACTTCATACAGGTAGGGGAGTGCCGAAATGGTCTTAAAGGGCGCTTCTGGCGGCGAGTAAAAGTCATTGGCGGTTTTATCGCCAACAATGATGCTCACTGTCACACCTCGGCGTAGTGCACGGCGGATTTCTCTGACCACACTGCGTGGCGGATTAAAGTAAGGGGTGCAAATCACCAACTCTTTTTGCGCGCTCGCAATTAGATGGCAGATATAGCGATTGAGCTTGTTCTTACGTTTACCCAATCCGACCATAGGAGTTAGCCCGACTTGGTCCTCACGGAGAGGCTCATTATCGTAGCGATAACTCGCACGCTGCAGCTGAGTTCGAAACTCACGAATGCTAGGCTTAAGTGCTTTGCTATTTGGCCGATCTGGCGAGGTGAGGCAATTGACCGCACTATCCGCCGTTAGGGTATTAACAATAAAGTCTGCCATGGTGTCGGCAAGCGCTTTATTGTCGAGCACATGATAGCGGTCGTATCGATATCTATTATGTTGCGCTAAATAAACATCGTTTAAGCTTGCACCGCTGTAGAGCACTGTGTCATCAAACACAAAGCCTTTTAGGTGCAGCACGCCAAACACTTCTCGGTTTCTGACTGGTACGCCGAGTACCTCTATTTTGTGCGGGTAACGCTCAGCATAGGCGCGATATAATCCCGCATTGCCGTCAGATTGCTCTGCCCCGATCAAGCCTCTTTGCGCGCGATGCCAATCGACTAATACCTTGATATCCAGATCAGGATTGGCCTGTTTCGCTTCATACAGTGCATCAAGCACGCTACGTCCAGCCTCATCATCCTGCAGATACAAGGCGACGAGGTAAATCCTGGATTTCGCCTTTTTTATTTCACTAAGCAAGCGCTCTCTAAACGAGACGGCATCTAATAAGGTTTCGAGATTTTCTGGCTGGTGCGCAATGGTGGGCAGACGGTCGATAAGCTGCCGGTTTGCGTTCGCTGAATCCATTGTTACCTCTTGTTGTTCGACGGCCAGAGTCGAGCGGTTTGATGCTAAACCCTGAATTATACCAGAAATTAGGTCAAGTCACGGATGACTGCGCGGTGGCTTTGTTGTAAATGTCACGCTTTAGGTGCGTATTGCATCGCGACTAAGTCTTTACCGCTATGACAGTAGCTTTGGTAGCGTGCCGCCAATTCCTCTGGCAGGGCTGGCGTGTCCACACTGCTGAAACCGTGTTGCACGTATAAAGCGGTCAATGGTCGAAATGCCAAGCAAAAGCTTGGACGTTGCGCCAATACGGGCTGGACGGCGTCGAGTAGTTGATGACTTAGCCCCGACCCGCGCAAGTGTGGGTGCAGCAACATGCCAGTGAGTAATTGGTAATTTTGACGTTGTTGAAAGCGGACCGCACCACATAAGCCGCTGGGTCCATCCACCACCCAGATATGTTCATCTTTTTTCGGTTTACCCGGTGGATAGTAGGTTTTATAGAATCGTGCCACGAGAGGAAACCGTAACGGCTCGAGTGGGTGAATGTGGTAATTATCCATAGCCTAATAGATGCGCAATACGAGCAGGACAGGTAGTATACCTATCCATGATTTTTTCTGACAGCGTAATGCATTGATGAAGTGGTTATCTGATGTGTCCTTGACACCCCATCACACCTTTGGTCTCCCCGCCCACGCTCATGCGATCGTGGAAGCGCACACCGTGGAGGATTTATATGCGATTTGGCAGCATGCTGACGATCTGACGCTTCCTAAGCTAGTGGTGGGAGAAGGCAGCAACCTGCTTTTTTGCCAAGACTTTCAGGGCGTGGTGGTGCTTAATCGCCTGACTGGTATATCAGTCGATGATGAGGGCGACCACTGGGTATTGCATGTAGGGGCTGGAGAATCCTGGCATAACTTAGTCGCTTGGAGCATTGATAATGGGTTCCCTGGGCTGGAAAACCTCGCGCTTATTCCTGGCTGTGTTGGTGCGGCGCCGATTCAAAACATTGGTGCTTACGGTGTCGAGTTTTGCGAGCGGTGCGCGTATGTGGATATCGTCAATCCATTGACTCAGCAAACACGTCGTTTGACCCGAGCAGCCTGCCAATTTGGCTATCGCGACTCGATATTTAAAACCGACGCGATGACAGGGTGGGTGATTACGCAAGTGGGGTTCCGATTAGCGAAGACGTGGCAGCCCGTGCTCAAATATGGTGCGCTGGCGGATCTCGATCCAGAGCGGGTATCAGCGCAAACCATTTTTGACGCGGTCTGTGCGATTCGCCAAGCCAAGCTCCCTGATCCCCGTGAGTGTGGCAATGCGGGAAGCTTTTTCAAAAACCCAGTGATTGATGCACACCAGGCGCAAACCTTGCAAACCTGTTATCCCGAGATACCCATGTACTTTGCCGGAGAGGGGAAAAAGAAGCTCGCCGCAGGCTGGCTGATTGACCAATGTGGTTTGAAAGGCAAGCAAGTGGGAGGCGCGCGTGTACATCCAAAACAAGCCTTAGTGCTGACCAACGCTAATCATGCAACCAGCCAAGACGTTATTCAGTTAGCAAAGCAGGTGGTCGACGAAGTCAAGGCGCGGTTTGGTGTGACCTTGCACCATGAGGTGCGCTTTATGGGTGCCAAGGGCGAAACCAGCTTGGAGGCACAATGAGCAGTGCACATACCGCAAGGCTTACCCTTATCGATCGTTTATCCGATGGTGAATTCCACTCTGGCGAAATGCTAGGCGATGCGCTAGGCATGAGCCGAGCGGCGGTCAGCAAACATATCAAAGTGTTGCAATCGTGGGGACTGGATATCTATCGGGTGCAGGGCAAAGGCTATTGCTTATCACAACCGATTGAGTTGCTCGATGACGTCTGGCTCAGTGAGCATACCGATGTGCCCGCTTTATCCGTGATCCCGGTCATTGATTCGACCAATCAGTACTTGATGGAACGTGTTGGACAACTTGCGTCAGGCAGTGTTTGCTTGGCTGAATATCAGCAGCAAGGACGGGGTCGCCGTGGTCGCGCGTGGCAGTCGCCTTTTGGCAGTAACTTGTATTTGTCGATGTATTGGCGTTTAGATGCCGGCCCTGCGGCGGCGATGGGACTGAGCCTAGTGGTTGGTGTGGCGATCACCAAAGCACTCCATGAACTAGGCGCGCCAGGTGTGAAGGTGAAATGGCCCAACGACCTGTATTTTCAGGATAAAAAGCTCGCTGGCATCTTAGTGGAAATGACGGGGCAAACGGGCGATGCGGCTCACCTTGTGATCGGCATGGGGTTGAATATTGGTATGGGGGCGCATTTGCGTGACAGCATCGATCAGCCTTGGGCTCGATTAGCGGACGCTTGCCATCCAATGCCATCGCGCAATACATTGGCGGCAACCTTGATTGAGCGTTTAAAAGAAGCACTGATTGACTATGAGCAACATGGGCTATCGAGCATCATGGCCGACTGGCCCAAGTTGGATAACTTTATTGATCGCCCCGTCAAACTACTCATGGGAGAGCGGGAAGTCCGTGGTATTGAGCGCGGTATCGACGAACACGGTGCCTTATTACTTGACGTTGAGGGTGACATCACGCCTTATTTAGGTGGAGAGATTTCTCTAAGACGCGATGACTAATCTCGGCGATTGTAAGGACTATTTGCGCACACGGATGCGTTGAACAGAGTGGTTGGCACCTTTTTCTAGGATTAAACTGGCGCGCTCACGGGTGGGTAAAATGTTTTCCGATAAGTTTTTCCCGTTAATGTCATCCCAGATGGTCGCCGCCTTTTGAGTGGCTTCGTCGACCGATAGCCGCGTGTAGTGATGAAAGTAAGCCTGTGGATCGAGAAAGGCACCTCGGCGGAACTTCATAAAGCGCTCAATATACCAATGCTTTAGTAACTCTGGTTCGGCGTCGACATAGATAGAAAAGTCGAGAAAGTCGGAAATAAACACATGATGTGGGTCATGCGGGTAATCCATGCCACTTTGCAGGACGTTGAGCCCTTCGAGGATCAATATGTCGGGTTTCTCCACTTTTTGCACGTCAGAAGTGATGTCGTACACCAAGTGAGAATAAATCGGCGCGGTGACGCAGTCTTTTCCTGATTTGACGTCGGCCACAAACTCAACCAGCTTGCGCATGTCATAAGATTGCGGAAACCCTTTTTTATGCATGATGCCACGCGACTCAAGCTCGGCGTTGGGGTATAAAAAGCCGTCAGTGGTCACGAGTGCAACTTTAGGATGATCTGGCCACCGTGTCAGCAGGGCTTTTAAAAGACGTGCGGTGGTACTTTTCCCCACGGCGACGCTGCCCGCGATGCCAATGACATAGGGCACATGATTTGAGACGGGCTGGGATAAAAACTCGTCTAGCACTTCCGTCCGGCTTTTGCGCGCTTTCACATAGAGATTAAGCAGCCGCGATAGAGGAAGATAAATATCGCGCACCTCATCCATCGACAAATGCTCGTTAAGGCCGCGCAAGCGGTCAATGTCATCTTCGGTGAGCGTCATGGGCACTGCATCCCTCAGTTCAGCCCATTGTTGACGCTCGAACGACAAATAAGGCGTTAGCGTTGCATTCATGATCCATGTGCCTTAAGCCAGTAAAGAGGGTGACGATACCGCAAACGAAAGGGAAGGAAAAGCGCCGACGATTGGCGTTGAGTGAGCGGGCTGGTTATTTTCGCAACAATCACGCGAAAAAATGCGCAAAAGACGAAAAAATCACCCATTTTTTTAAAATTCCCTATTGCACCCCTCAAATCCATGGCATAGAATGCGCAGCACTTGTCGCCGGCTTAGCTCAGTTGGTAGAGCAACTGACTTGTAATCAGTAGGTCGCCAGTTCGATTCCGGCAGCCGGCACCAAAATTTAGGTGGAATTCCCGAGCGGTCAAAGGGATCAGACTGTAAATCTGACGGCTCAGCCTTCGAAGGTTCGAATCCTTCTTCCACCACCATTTTCAAATTGTTTGAATAGCTCTACGAGTAACGATTGCGGGCATCGTATAATGGCTATTACCTCAGCCTTCCAAGCTGATGATGCGGGTTCGATTCCCGCTGCCCGCTCCACTCTTTTTAGAGTGCTGATATAGCTCAGTCGGTAGAGCGCACCCTTGGTAAGGGTGAGGTCGGCAGTTCAAATCTGCCTATCAGCACCATCCTCTCCAAGGTAACTTCAAGCCGTTTGATATATACTCAACAAACCTGATTGTTGGTTGTGTGGTCGTAATGCCACCGAAATACCGTGCTTAGAGGGACTGTCATGTCTAAAGAAAAATTTGAACGTACGAAAACGCACGTTAACGTTGGTACTATTGGCCACGTTGACCATGGTAAAACTACGCTGACCGCAGCTATCTGTACGGTACTTGCAAAAGTACACGGCGGTGCTGCTCGTGACTTCGCGTCAATCGATAACGCACCAGAAGAGCGTGATCGTGGTATCACCATCGCAACGTCTCACGTTGAGTACGATACGCCAAACCGTCACTACGCACACGTTGACTGCCCAGGACACGCTGACTATGTGAAAAACATGATCACCGGTGCGGCGCAGATGGACGGTGGTATCCTGGTTGTAGCAGCAACTGATGGCCCTATGCCACAGACGCGTGAGCACATCCTACTTGGCCGTCAGGTTGGTATTCCAAACATCATCGTGTTCATGAACAAATGTGACATGGTTGATGATGAAGAGCTGCTTGAGCTGGTTGAAATGGAAGTACGTGAACTACTTTCAGAGTACGACTTCCCAGGTGACGACTGCCCAGTAATCCAAGGTTCAGCGCTGGGTGCCCTGAACGGTGAAGAGCAGTGGGAGCAGAAGATCGTTGAGCTATCTGAAGCGCTGGATTCTTACATCCCAGAGCCAGAGCGTGCGATCGACAAGCCGTTCATCCTGCCAATCGAAGACGTATTCTCAATCCAAGGCCGTGGTACTGTAGTCACTGGTCGTGTTGAGCAAGGCATCATCACTGTGGGTGACGACGTTGAAATCGTGGGCATGAAAGACACCACCAAGACCACTTGTACGGGTGTTGAAATGTTCCGTAAGCTTCTAGACGAAGGCCGTGCGGGTGAGAACGTGGGTGTTCTTCTGCGTGGTACTAAGCGTGACGAAGTAGAGCGTGGTCAAGTACTGGCGAAGCCTGGTTCAATCACTCCGCACACCAAGTTCGAGTCAGAAGTATACGTACTGGGCAAAGACGAAGGTGGCCGTCATACGCCGTTCTTCAAAGGCTATCGTCCACAGTTCTACTTCCGTACGACTGACGTAACCGGTACTATCGAGCTGCCAGAAGGCGTTGAGATGGTAATGCCTGGTGACAACATCAAGATGGTTGTTACGCTCATCGCACCTATCGCGATGGACGAAGGCCTACGTTTCGCTATCCGTGAAGGTGGCCGTACTGTAGGCGCTGGTGTTGTTGCTAACATCATTGAATAATGATTTGACGAAACACTAGTAAAAAGGGCATCATTTGATGCCCTTTTTCTGCGTTTGACGCTCCTATTGGTGTGAATTTAGCCAGCAGTCGTTAGCAAGCGCAGAGTTTAGTGATCGTATCGTGCTTGATTGAGACGTTATGGTCACCATGTGCCTTTGCCAAACACTGATTGTGGATGGCTGAAAAGGCACTGCCGTCTATGTAGACTTGTTACAGGTAGAATGTATGAAAGCGAACGCTGAGACCCAATCCGGTTCGATGGACATCCTTAAATGGGGTGTTGTTTTTGTCCTATTGGCCGCAGCCGTGATAGGGAATAGCCTGTACAGTGACGTGTCTGTGGTAGTGCGAGCTGCTGCCGTGGTGGTATTGGTTGCCGCTGCCGGTGGTGTCGCTGCACTCACGATGAAAGGAAAAGCTGCGATCACGTTTGCACGCGAATCGCGTATGGAAGTGCGTAAAGTGATTTGGCCAACCCGCCAAGAGACTTTACAGACTTCTCTCATCGTTCTGGCTGTTACTGTTGTTATGGCGCTCATCTTGTGGGGCGTTGACGGAATCATGGTCCGTCTAGTCCGCCTAATCACTGGCGTGTGAGGTAAAAGTACATGAGCGAAGCTCCCAAAAAACGTTGGTATGTGGTCCAGGCTTTCTCTGGTTTTGAAAGCCGTGTTGCGCAGTCACTGCGCGAACATATCAAAATGCACGAAATGGAAGACTATTTCGGGGAAGTCTTGGTGCCAACCGAAGAAGTGGTTGAAATGCGCCAGGGACAACGTCGCAAGAGCGAGCGTAAATTCTTCCCAGGTTATGTGCTCGTCCAAATGGTGATGAACGATGAATCTTGGCACTTGGTACGTGGTGTGCCACGTGTGATGGGTTTCATTGGTGGCACCTCAGATCGCCCAGCACCTATTTCTGATAAAGAAGCGGACTCTATTCTCAATCGCTTAGAAAAAGCGAGCGAGTCTCCGGTTCATAAAACCGTGTTTGAAGCGGGCGAAGTGGTGCGTGTGACCGAAGGACCGTTTGCAGACTTTAATGGTGTCGTAGAGCAAGTTGACTACGATAAGAACCGCCTTAAAGTCTCGGTGTCTATATTCGGCCGCGCGACCCCTGTTGAGCTGGAATTCGGTCAGGTAGAAAAAACCTGATCAAAAAAGCACCGCTAATGGTTGGCAAGGGCGCGAAATTTGACTATAATTTCGCGCCCTTTTGTTAAACGGGGAGTTTATCGCAAGATAGACGTTAGTACCCAAAATAAGGTAATTGAATAATGGCAAAGAAAGTAGAAGCTTACATCAAGCTGCAAGTTGCAGCGGGTGCAGCTAACCCATCGCCACCGGTTGGTCCTGCTCTGGGTCAACACGGTGTGAACATCATGGAGTTCTGTAAAGCGTTTAACGCGAAGACCGAATCTATCGAGAAAGGTCTACCAACTCCAGTTGTTATCACTGTATACAGTGACCGTTCTTTCACCTTCGTAACCAAGACTCCGCCAGCCGCGATTCTTCTTAAGAAAGCAGCAGGCGTGAAATCTGGTTCAGGTCGTCCGAACACTGAAAAAGTGGGTACCGTGACTGACGCGCAGATCCAAGAGATCGCAGAAACCAAAGCGGCAGACATGACCGGTGCGGACATCGAAGCGATGAAACGCTCCATTGCGGGTACTGCCCGTTCAATGGGCCTGAACGTAGAGGGTTAAGACAATGGCTAAAATGACTAAGCGCATGCGCGTAATCCGCGAAAAAGTTGATGTGACCAAAGAGTACGACATCAACGAAGCCGTTGCTCTACTGAAGGAACTGGCGACTGCAAAATTCGTTGAAAGTGTTGATGTTTCTGTCAACCTTGGCATCGATGCTCGTAAATCAGACCAAAACGTTCGTGGCGCGACTGTACTGCCTAACGGTACAGGCCGTGACATCCGTGTTGCTGTGTTCACACAAGGTGCGAACGCTGACGCGGCGAAAGAAGCGGGTGCTGATATCGTAGGTATGGAAGATCTTGCTGAGCAAGTGAAGAAAGGCGAAATGAACTTTGACGTCGTCGTCGCTTCACCAGACGCAATGCGCGTTGTTGGCCAGCTAGGTACCATCCTAGGCCCACGTGGCCTGATGCCAAACCCGAAAGTGGGTACTGTCACGCCTAACGTTGCTGAAGCGGTTAAAAACGCGAAAGCAGGTCAGGTTCGTTACCGTAATGATAAGAACGGCATCGTTCATACCACCATCGGTAAAGTTGACTTTGACGCAGACAGCCTGAAAGAAAACCTGGAAGCGCTGTTGGTGGCACTGAAGAAGGCGAAGCCAACTTCAGCTAAAGGTACTTACATCAAGAAAGTTAGCCTTTCAACAACCATGGGTGCTGGTGTTTCTCTAGACCAGAACTCTTTGGAAGCAAGCGTTAACTAATTGCGACAAGCGAGTGAGTAGTTTATACTCTCTCGCTTGACAATTTTATGGCTGAGTTTGCCACGGCAAACTTCGTCCAAGACCGTAGGCGTTCATTACGAACTTAATATTTCCTACGTAGACGGTGCCAGAACATGATAGATTTCTCGTCTTTCTTGGATCTGCACCGTACAAGCTCTCTCTGCAAGGCTGTAGAGAGTGGTGTTAAACAATCCAGGAGCAAATCCAAATGGCTTTAAACCTTCAAGACAAAAAAGCAATTGTTGCTGAAGTCAACGAAGCTGCCAGTGGAGCCCTGTCTGCAGTAGTTGCTGATTCTCGCGGTGTTGCCGTTGACGCAATGACTTCTCTACGTAAACAAGCGCGTGAAGCGGGCGTTTACATGAAAGTTGTGCGTAACACACTGGCTCGCCGTGCAGTTGAAGGCACTGAGTATGAGTGTCTGCAAGACACTTTTGTTGGCCCAACTCTGATTGCGTTTTCTAACGAGCACCCAGGTGCCGCTGCGCGTCTTTTCAAAGACTTCGCAAAAGAAAACAAAGAGTTTGAGGTTAAATCTGCTGCATTCGAAGGCGCGATCACTGACCCAGAGGTACTGGCGACACTGCCAACGTACGACGAAGCAATTGCACGCCTAATGATGGGCTTGAAAGAAGCTTCTGCCGGCAAGCTGGTTCGTACTATCGCCGCTGTTCGCGATCAAAAAGACGCGGCCTAATCGCCCGTTTAATTTGGTTGCTTAATCCTTTTATTGTTGACTTTAAAGAGAATTGTTATGTCTATCACTAACGAGCAAATCCTAGACGCAATTGCAGACATGTCTGTAATGCAAGTTGTTGAGCTTATCGAAGCTATGGAAGAAAAATTCGGCGTATCAGCGGCAGCAGCCGTTGTTGCTGGCGGTGCTGCTGAAGGCGGCGCGGCTGAAGAGCAAACCGAATTTGACGTTATCCTAACTGAAGCGGGTGCGAACAAAGTAGCCGTTATCAAAGCGGTACGTGGCGCAACTGGTCTAGGCCTGAAAGAAGCGAAAGCGCTTGTTGACGGCGCGCCTGCACCTCTGAAAGAAGGTGTTGAGAAAGAAGAAGCTGACGCGCTTAAAGCTCAGCTAGAAGAAGCTGGTGCTTCTGTTGAAGTTAAGTAATTTATACTTAATTTCCTAGCCTGAAAAGGCATTGGCTGGTGGCTAAAAAGCCACCGGCCTTTTTGCGCTGTAGGGCAGTAGTGAAATTTTCACCCCGTTTTATCACTGCTGACCATGCAAAAAAAATCAAAGCAAGCGCTTTGATTTTCCTACACTAAACGGTGGTTGTTTAGTCACTGTCCCTTGTACTGGACAGTTTGGGTCACTTATCAGCGAGCTGAGGAACCCTATGGTTTACTCTTATACCGAGAAAAAGCGTATCCGTAAGGATTTTGGTAAGCGTCCGCAAGTTCTGGACGTGCCATACTTGCTGTCGATCCAGCTTGAATCTTTTAAGAACTTTATCGAGCAGGATCCAGAAGGGCAATACGGTCTTGAAGCTGCCTTTCGCTCTGTCTTTCCAATTCAGAGCTACAACGGCAATTCCGAGCTGCAATACGTTAGCTATCGTCTCGGTGAGCCAGTTTTCGATGTCAAAGAATGCCAAATTCGCGGCGTAACCTATTCGGCCCCACTACGCGTCAAACTGCGCTTGGTGATGTTTGATAAGGATGCCCCGGCTGGTACCGTTAAAGACATCAAAGAACAAGAAGTCTATATGGGCGAAATTCCGCTCATGACTGAAAATGGTACCTTTGTCATCAATGGTACTGAGAGGGTTATCGTATCCCAGCTGCACCGTAGTCCGGGCGTCTTTTTCGACAGCGATAAGGGTAAAACCCATTCCTCAGGAAAAGTGCTATATAACGCACGCGTGATCCCATACCGTGGTTCATGGTTGGATTTCGAATTCGATCCTAAGGATATCGTATACGTTCGTATCGATCGTCGTCGTAAGCTGCCAGCTTCGATTATTCTGCGTGCGCTGGAATACACCACTGAAGAGATCCTAGACCTGTTCTTCGAAAAAGTTGTTTTCGAAGTAAAAGGCAAGTCTCTGGTGATGGAACTGGTGCCTGAGCGTCTACGTGGCGAAACCGCCAGCTTTGATATCGAAGCGGACGGTAAAGTCTACGTGGAGCAGGGTCGTCGAATCACTGCGCGTCATATCCGTCAGTTGACGAAAGATAACGTTGATCACATCGAAGTGCCAGTTGAGTACATTGCGGGCAAGATTTCTGCACGTGAGTATGTCAATCAGGACACAGGTGAAGTGATTGTCTCGGCTAACCAAGAGGTCAGCCTGGAGACACTGGCGCAGTTGTCGCAAGCAGGTCACAAACGTATCGAAACCCTGTTTACCAATGACCTGGACCATGGCCCGTACATGTCCGATACCTTGCGTATCGACAACACCACGGATCGTCTCACGGCGCTAGTCGAAATCTATCGCATGATGCGTCCTGGCGAGCCGCCAACGCGTGAAGCAGCCGAGCAACTGTTTGAGAGCCTGTTCTTCTCAGATGACCGCTATGATTTATCATCTGTTGGTCGTATGAAGTTCAACAGCTCGTTGGGTCGTGACGACCTCACCGGGCCTGGCGTACTGAGCAAAGAAGACATCATCGAGGTGATGCGTAAACTTATCCATATCCGTAACGGTATTGGTGAAGTGGACGATATTGATCACCTGGGTAACCGCCGTATTCGCTCTGTGGGTGAAATGGCAGAAAACCAGTTCCGTGTTGGTTTGGTACGTGTAGAGCGTGCCGTTAAAGAGCGTTTGAGCTTGGGCGATCTCGATAACGTGATGCCACAAGACTTGATTAACGCCAAGCCTATCTCTGCGGCAGTGAAAGAGTTCTTTGGTTCTTCGCAGCTGTCCCAGTTTATGGACCAAAACAACCCATTGTCTGAGGTGACGCATAAGCGTCGTATCTCTGCCTTGGGTCCAGGTGGTCTGACGCGTGAGCGCGCCGGCTTTGAAGTGCGTGACGTTCATGCGACGCACTACGGTCGTCTTTGTCCGATCGAAACACCGGAAGGGCCGAACATCGGTCTGATTAACTCACTGTCTGCGTTTGCGCGTTGCAACGCTTATGGCTTCCTCGAAACACCTTACCGGAAAGTCGTTGACGGTAAAGTGACGGATCAAATCGATTACTTGTCAGCAATTGAAGAAGGTCACTACGTCATTGCGCAGGCAAACGCCGCGTTAAATGAAGATGGCTCATTCACTGACGAACTGATCACGGCGCGTAAGACAGGCGAATCAGGCTTGCACCCACGAGACCATGTCCAGTACATGGACGTTGCGACCAACCAGGTCGTATCGGTGGCTGCTTCTCTGATCCCGTTCCTTGAGCATGACGATGCGAACCGTGCCTTGATGGGCGCGAACATGCAACGTCAGGCCGTGCCAACATTGCGTGCGCAAAAGCCGCTGGTTGGTACGGGTATCGAGCGTAATGTCGCCGTTGACTCGGGTGTTACCGCGGTAGCAAAACGTGGCGGTACCATTCAGTCCGTTGACGCCTCACGTATCGTAGTGAAAGTGAATGAAGATGAATTGGTACCAGGCGAAGCCGGTATCGACATCTACAGCTTGATCAAATACACACGTTCTAACCAGAACACCTGTATTAACCAGCGTCCAACAGTGATGCCGGGCCACGAAGTGGCAAAAGGTGATGTACTGGCTGACGGCCCATCGACTGACTTGGGCGAGCTGGCACTGGGTCAGAACATGCGTATCGCGTTTATGCCGTGGAACGGTTACAACTTTGAGGATTCCATCCTTATTTCTGAGCGTGTTGCTCAGGAAGACCGTTTGACCACTATCCACATTCAAGAGCTGTCTTGTGTGGCGCGTGACACCAAGCTGGGTAGCGAAGAAATCACCGCGGATATTCCAAACGTGGGTGAAGCTGCGCTGTCTAAGCTGGATGAGTCAGGTGTGGTGTATATCGGTGCCGAAGTGAAAGGCGGCGATATCATGGTCGGCAAAGTGACGCCAAAAGGCGAAACACA
This sequence comes from Salinivibrio sp. VYel1, assembly GCF_009377945.1. Taxonomy (NCBI): domain Bacteria; kingdom Pseudomonadati; phylum Pseudomonadota; class Gammaproteobacteria; order Vibrionales; family Vibrionaceae; genus Salinivibrio; species Salinivibrio sp. VYel1. Next base: position 17,075 of record NZ_RSAM01000017.1, read on the forward strand.
ACTGACACCAGAAGAGAAGCTGCTGCGTGCCATTTTCGGTGAAAAAGCGTCTGACGTGAAAGACTCGTCACTGCGTGTACCGAATGGTGTGTCTGGTACGGTTATCGATGTACAAGTCTTTACTCGCGATGGCGTAGAGAAAGACAAGCGTGCACTCGAAATCGAAGAAATGCAGTTGAAAGAAGCCAAGAAAGACCTGACCGAGGAGTTCTCTATCCTTGAAGGCGGTCTGATGGCGCGTGTTCGCACACTGCTTTCTCAAGCCGGTTATACCGACAACCAGCTCGACGGCATGGATCGTCAGACCATGTTGACGCAAACGCTGGATGATGAAGCACAGCAAACCCAGCTTGAGCAATTGGCTGAGCAATACGACGAAATCAAAGCCGACTTTGATAAGAAATTCGACACCAAGCGTCGCAAGATCACTCAAGGTGATGACCTTGCCCCAGGCGTGTTGAAGATTGTTAAAGTCTACCTTGCGGTGAAACGTCGCATTCAGCCAGGCGATAAGATGGCCGGTCGTCACGGTAACAAAGGTGTTATCTCTAAGATCAACCCGATCGAAGATATGCCTTACGACGAGTCAGGCGAGCCTGTTGACTTAGTGCTGAACCCACTGGGTGTTCCTTCGCGGATGAACATCGGTCAGATCCTAGAAACACACTTGGGTCTGGCGGCGAAAGGTATTGGTGACAAGATCAATCGCATGCTCAAAGAGCAGCAGGAACTGGCGAAATTCCGTGAGTTCTTGCAGAAGGTCTATGATCTGGGTGAGACCCGTCAGGAAGTGGACATCAGTAAACTGACTGACGAGGAAGTTCGCACGTTGATCAATAATCTGCGTGATGGTCTGCCAACTGCGTCTCCTGTCTTTGATGGTGCGCCTGAGCCGGTTGTCAAAGAGCTATTGAAACTGGGTGATTTGCCAGAGTCAGGTCAGCTTGACCTTTACGATGGCCGCACGGGTGAGAAGTTTGAGCGTCCAGTAACCGTGGGTTACATGTACATGCTGAAACTCAACCACCTTGTTGACGATAAGATGCACGCCCGTTCAACAGGCTCTTACAGCTTGGTAACTCAGCAGCCGCTGGGTGGTAAGGCACAGTTCGGTGGTCAGCGCTTCGGTGAGATGGAAGTATGGGCACTGGAAGCATACGGTGCTGCCTATACCCTGCAAGAAATGCTCACCGTGAAGTCGGATGACGTTAATGGCCGTACCAAGATGTATAAAAACATCGTTGATGGCGACCATCGTATGGAGCCGGGCATGCCGGAATCTTTCAACGTATTGCTGAAAGAAATCCGCTCGTTGGGTATCAACATCGAGCTGGAAGACGAGTAAGCCACGCGCTACTCTCTCCGGTAAGAATATGAAGGCGCTGCCGGTCAGCGCCTTTATGGGTCAACTCCTCACAGGAGCCGATTGTGAAAGACTTACTTAAGTTTCTGAAAGCACAACATAAGACCGAAGAATTTGATTCAATCAAGATCGGTCTTGCCTCACCTGACATGATTCGTTCATGGTCGTTTGGTGAAGTGAAAAAGCCAGAAACCATTAACTACCGTACCTTTAAGCCTGAACGTGACGGTTTGTTCTGTGCACGTATCTTTGGCCCGGTCAAAGACTATGAGTGTCTTTGCGGTAAGTACAAGCGCCTCAAGCACCGCGGCGTCATTTGTGAAAAATGTGGCGTTGAAGTTACTCAGACCAAAGTACGCCGTGAGCGTATGGGTCACATTGAGCTGGCTTCTCCTGTTGCCCACATTTGGTTCCTGAAGTCGCTGCCATCGCGCATCGGCTTGCTGATGGACATGCCACTGCGTGACATCGAGCGCGTGCTTTACTTTGAGTCGTACATTGTTATTGAACCAGGCATGACCAACCTCGAGCGTGGTCAGATGATGTCTGAAGAACAATATCTAGACGCACTCGAAGAGTGGGGCGACGAATTTGACGCGCGCATGGGCGCTGAAGCAGTCAAAGCACTGCTGGCGAACATGGATCTGTCGGTTGAGACAGAACAAATGCGTGAGCAGCTCGAAGAGACCAACTCTGAGACCAAGCGTAAGAAGATCACCAAGCGTTTGAAGCTGGTTGAATCCTTCTTGCAATCAGGTAACAACCCTGAGTGGATGATCCTGACCGTGCTGCCTGTGCTGCCGCCGGATCTGCGTCCATTGGTACCGTTGGATGGTGGTCGCTTTGCGACGTCAGATCTTAACGACCTGTATCGCCGCGTGATCAACCGTAACAACCGTTTGAAGCGCCTGCTTGATCTTGCTGCCCCAGACATCATCGTGCGCAACGAAAAGCGCATGCTGCAAGAGTCTGTGGATGCGATGCTGGATAACGGCCGTCGTGGTCGTGCGATCACCGGTTCGAATAAGCGTCCGCTGAAATCGCTGGCTGACATGATCAAAGGTAAGCAGGGTCGTTTCCGTCAGAACCTGCTGGGTAAACGTGTTGATTACTCTGGCCGTTCGGTGATTACCGTGGGTCCATACTTGCGCCTGCATCAGTGTGGTCTGCCAAAGAAAATGGCACTAGAGCTGTTTAAACCGTTTATCTACGGCAAGCTTGAGACTCGTGGTCTAGCGACCACCATCAAAGCGGCCAAGAAGATGGTTGAGCGCGAAGAAGCCGTGGTATGGGACATCTTGGATGAAGTCATCCGTGAACACCCCGTGCTGCTAAACCGTGCACCAACACTTCACCGTTTGGGTATCCAAGCGTTTGAACCTGTGCTTATCGAAGGTAAAGCGATTCAGCTACACCCATTGGTGTGTGCGGCCTATAACGCCGACTTCGATGGTGACCAGATGGCGGTTCACGTACCGCTGACGCTGGAAGCCCAGCTCGAAGCGCGTGCGTTGATGATGTCGACCAACAACATCCTATCGCCAGCATCCGGTGATCCTATCATCGTACCGTCTCAGGACGTGGTACTGGGTCTTTATTACATGACCCGTGAGAAGGTGAACGGCAAAGGCGAAGGCATGTACCTGGCAGGCCCAGGCGAAGCTGAAAAAGTTTACCGTACCGGTCATGCTGAACTGCATAGCCGTGTAAAAGTGCGCATCAAGCAAATCGATATCGATGAGATGGGTGCACGCACTGAGAAAGAAGCGCTCGTCGATACCACCGTCGGTCGTGCCATGCTGTGGACTATTGTTCCAGACGGCCTGCCCTACGAGTTGGTTAACCAGCCGCTAGGCAAAAAGCAAATCTCTAATTTGCTCAACACGTGCTATCGTAAGCTGGGTCTGAAAGATACGGTTATCTTTGCTGACCAAATCATGTACACAGGTTTTGCCTATTCCGCGCTATCGGGCACCTCTGTCGGCATCGACGACATGGTGATCCCACAAGCGAAATACGATCTGATTGAAGCGGCTGAAAGCGAAGTTGCGGAAATCCAAGAGCAATTCCAGTCGGGTCTGGTGACCGCTGGTGAGCGCTATAACAAAGTGATCGATATTTGGGCGGCGGCGAACGAGCAAGTCGCGAAAGCCATGATGGATAACCTGTCTAATGAGACAGTGATTAACCGTGACGGTGAAGAAGAGACGCAAAGCTCGTTCAACAGCGTATACATGATGGCCGATTCCGGGGCGCGTGGTTCTGCCGCACAGATCCGTCAGCTGGCGGGTATGCGTGGTCTGATGGCGAAGCCAGATGGTTCTATCATCGAAACGCCGATCACCGCGAACTTCCGTGAAGGTCTGAACGTACTGCAGTACTTTATCTCTACGCACGGTGCGCGTAAGGGTCTCGCCGATACCGCACTGAAGACAGCGAACTCAGGTTACCTGACACGTCGTCTGGTTGACGTTGCCCAAGACGTGGTGGTGACCGAAACCGATTGTGGTACCGAAGGTGGTATCCACATGATGGCGGTTATCGAAGGTGGCGACGTAAAAGAAGCCCTGCGTGAGCGTGTGCTGGGTCGTGTCGTGGCTGAAGATGTGCTTAAGCCGGGCACAGAAGAAGTGCTGGCGCCACGTAACACCCTGTTGGACGAGAAATGGTGTGACATTCTTGAGCACCACTCTGTCGACAAGGTAAAAGTGCGCTCTGTCGTGACCTGTGAAACTGACTTTGGTTGCTGTGCGAACTGTTACGGCCGTGACTTGGCACGTGGTCACTTGGTTAACCACGGTGAGTCTGTGGGCGTTATCGCCGCACAGTCTATCGGTGAGCCAGGCACACAGCTGACCATGCGTACCTTCCACATCGGTGGTGCGGCATCGCGTGCAGCAGCAGAAAACAACATCCAGGTGAAGAACAAAGGTTCTATGCACCTGCACAATGTGAAATCTGTGACCAATAGCGACGGTAAGCTAGTGATTACCTCGCGTGCGTCAGAGATGACCATTGTGGATGAGTTTGGCCGTACCAAAGAGAGCTACAAAGTCCCTTACGGTGCCATGCTGAGCAAGCAAGACGGCGAAGCCGTTGAAGCCGGCGACGTGGTAGCTAACTGGGACCCACACACCATGCCAATCATCACTGAGGTAGAAGGTAGCCTTCGCTTCGTGGATATGATTGATGGTGCGACTATGCAGCGTCAAACGGACGAGCTCACGGGTCTGTCTTCTATCGTGGTTATGGATGCCTCTGAGCGCCCATCATCCGGTAAAGACAAGCGTCCTGCGGTGAAGTTGGTGGATGCACAAGGCAACGATGTGATGGTACCTGGCACTGATATGCCAGTTCAGTACTTCTTGCCTGGTAAAGCGATCGTTCAACTGGACGACGGCGCAAGCGTTGGTATTGGTGACACCCTTGCTCGTATCCCGCAAGAAAGCGGCGGTACCAAGGATATCACTGGTGGTCTACCACGTGTTGCTGACCTGTTTGAAGCACGTAAGCCAAAAGAGCCTGCTATCTTGGCAGAGATCACAGGTACTGTTTCCTTCGGTAAAGAAACCAAAGGTAAGCGCCGCCTGATTATCACGCCAGAAGAGGGTAAAGCTTACGAAGAGATGATTCCAAAATGGCGTCAGCTCAACGTATTCGAAGGTGAAAAAGTCGAGAAAGGTGATGTGATCGCAGACGGTCCTGAATCACCACACGACATTCTGCGTTTGCGTGGTATTCACGCGGTAGCAGAATACATCACTAACGAAGTCCAAGACGTTTACCGTCTGCAGGGTGTTAAGATCAACGATAAGCACATCGAGACCATCGTGCGTCAGATGCTGCGTAAAGTGACCATTAAGTCTGCCGGTGATACGGAGTTCTTGGAAGGCGAGCAGGTGGAATACTCTCGTGTGATGATTGCTAACCGTGATCTCGAAGCGGAAGGCAAGCAGCCGGCGACCTTTGGTCGTGATCTGCTGGGTATCACCAAAGCCTCGTTGGCGACTGAGTCATTCATCTCAGCGGCATCGTTCCAGGAAACCACGCGCGTGCTGACTGAAGCAGCCGTGGCAGGTAAGCGTGATGACTTGCGTGGTCTGAAAGAGAACGTGATTGTGGGTCGTCTGATCCCAGCCGGTACCGGCTTCGCGTATCACAAAGACCGTCAAGCAAAACGTGCCGAGCCAGAGCAGCCAGTAGCCCCTCAGGTCGATGCAGAGCAAGCTTCGCAAGATCTTGCTGCGCTACTGAACGCGGGTCTGAACGACGATAGCTAAGCGTGGAAGCGTTGATAACATCAACGCCCACAGCGAAATAAAAAGGCACCTCTTCGGAGGTGCCTTTTGTTTATCTGGCGTGTGGGGTTGTCAGTGACGACAGCAACAAAAAAGCCGCCTAGGTTGGCGGCGTTATACAGCTGACAGGCAGGTTGACTTACGCACCCGGTGGGTGAGCAAGGCTGTCGGCAATGACGCGAATTAGGGTATCTTCTAACTCAAAACGCTGCTCTAACCACTCGCCAATCGCAGACATATCTTGATCGAAATCCGTGGCGTCATAATCATCATCGTCGAGGTCGATCGCGCTAAATTTATCGTTGTAGTCCAACAGTGGATCGGTCGTATCGACAATACGGAAATAGAGGTTGTCGGTCTCTTTGGTGGCAGAGAAGCCTGTCGACTGCCAACGCTCCATGACCATGTTATAAATTTTGAAGTGACCGGTGGAGATGTAATCGACTAGGTAGTCACAAAAACGGTCAAGCTCGGCTTTGGTTGGCAAGGCTTGCTTCTTTTTCGCGGCCACGCCGGCCACATTGTAATACTCCACCAACAGTTGGCGACGTAGCTCGAGCCAGTAATCGATAACCTCGTCGTAACCGCTCCATTGTGCTTTGGTTCGTTCGAGTTGTCTCAGCATGATCGGTATCCTCGTGATCGACCAGCGAATGAATGGCACTATAAAAGGCCAGCTGAAAATTAACGGGCTGCTCAATCCTTTGCATCACGTTATAAAGCTAGATTGCCAGTATTCAAGTATAGCTGCAAGGCTAAGGAAGTGACCATGTCTCAGAATCAACAAGCCGTCTATGTGTGCGCGATTACTAAGGGTAAACTCTGGCTACCCAAGGGGGAGCTGCCATGTATCCCCTTGTCGCAGTTACCCTTTTCTGGCGGTGAAACCGTAACAGTCGGTGATTATCAGCACACGCCCGTCGTGGGGGTATTTAATTGTAACCCGATGCTTCCCCATGATGAGATGGCGGGTTTACGAGACTTACTTCCCTTCCTGTCAGCCGACTTATTTGCGTTAGTGGGGTGTGTGGTTCAGCTCGATTATATGCGCCAGCAGCAAGCATTCTGTGGTCGTTGTGGTCAGCGCACTGCGTTCGACGCTCAGGCGGTGGCGATGCGGTGCGCTAACTGTCAGCGTCACGATTATCCGCGTGTCTCGCCGTGTGTGATTGTGGCGGTGCGCGATGATAAGCGGTTACTACTGGCACAACATCCAAGGCATAAAACCGGGATGTATACCGTGATTGCTGGGTTCGTCGAGCCCGGAGAAACGCTCGAACAGTGTGTGGCGCGCGAGGTCGAGGAGGAGACGGGGATTCAGGTTAAAAATATCCGTTATATGGATAGCCAGCCTTGGGCGTTTCCCTCTAATTTGATGATGGGCTTTTTGGCAGAGTATGCGGGCGGTGAGCTAAAGCCTGACTACGAAGAGCTCAGTGACGCACAATGGTTTGATTGCGACGCCCTACCGCCAGTGGCGCCAAGGGGGACGATTGCCCGACGCTTGATTGAGGCCAGTTGCACCTGGGCGCAGGCATAAAAAAACCCGGCCGTAGGGGAGCCGGGGTAAGATGCGAACATATTGTCTTTCGTAGACCTATTGTCGTTATGGGTCGGTTGTAACATGCGGTTAAATGATCAGCAATCCTTTGCTGCCCCTAGGTGACAGTTTTATGATCCTGTTAACAAAGCTTGGCTTTTGTTGCTACCGCACAGTGATACAATGAGCGCCACTATTCGCACACAGGTTTAACACAATGACCGAATTAAAAAACGATCGTTATTTACGCGCCCTTTACAAGCAGTCAGTCGATTGCACCCCCGTATGGATGATGCGCCAAGCGGGTCGCTATCTACCGGAGTATCGTGAATTGCGTGCGCAAGCGGGGGATTTTTTGTCATTGTGTAAAAACGCCGAGCTGGCTTGCGAAGTCACCATGCAGCCACTGCGTCGTTTCGATTTAGATGCGGCGATCTTGTTCTCAGACATCCTCACCATTCCGGATGCGATGGGGCTCGGGCTGTACTTTGAAACGGGCGAGGGACCCAAGTTTTCCCGCCCCATCACTTGTAAAGCCGACGTGGATAAAATTGGCATGCCTGATCCCGAAGGGGAACTGCAGTATGTAATGAATGCGGTACGTACCATCCGTCGTGAGTTAAACGGTGACGTGCCGTTAATTGGTTTTTCGGGAAGCCCGTGGACCTTGGCGACCTACATGGTGGAAGGTGGCACCTCAAAAGCCTTTACCAAAATTAAGAAGATGATGTATGCCGAGCCTCAAACTCTGCATGCCTTACTCGATAAACTCGCTGACAGCGTGACCAGTTATTTGAATGCGCAAATTAAGGCCGGCGCCCAGTCGGTTATGGTGTTTGATACCTGGGGGGGCGTGCTCACGCCACGCGACTACAACGACTTTTCTTTGCAGTATATGCAGAAAATCGTTGATGGCCTTATTCGCGAAAATGACGGTCGCCGTGTCCCTGTTACCTTGTTCACCAAAAATGCGGGGATGTGGTTAGAGCATATCGCGGCCACAGGGTGCGACGGTGTGGGACTAGACTGGACCATTAACATTGCGGATGCCAAAGCGCGAATTGGCGACAAAGTGGCGCTGCAAGGCAATATGGATCCATCGATGCTCTATGCGAGCCCAGAGCGCATTCGCCAAGAGGTCGCCACCATCCTCGAAGGGTTTGGAGGGGGCACGGGCCATGTGTTTAACCTTGGGCATGGCATTCATTTGGATGTGCCGCCAGAAAACGCAGGCGCCTTTATTGATGCGGTGCATGAACTCTCGCGCCCTTACCACGATTAGTCAAACACGCTCGCCGTCTGGCGAGCGTTGTTCTTTTTAGCCTCAATCGTATAAAGCCTGTTGAACGTGATAACGCATGGCGGGCACCACCTGCTCTTCAAACCACGGATTGCGGCGCAGCCATAAGCTATTTCTGGGAGAAGGGTGAGGCAGTGCAAAGGTATGAGGGGCCCACTTTTGCCAGTGCTTGACGGTCTCGGTCAAAGTTTTGGGTTTATTGGCTAAATAGTACTGCTGTGCATATTGGCCAATCAGCAAGGTTACCGCAACATGAGGAAGGTGCGCTTTGATTGCCTGGTGCCATACGGGGGCGCAGATACGCGCCGGCGGTAGATCGCCCGATTTACCTTTGCCGGGATAACAAAAGCCCATGGGCATGATGGCAAATAAATCCGACTGATAAAACTGCTCACGTGTGACCCCCAGCCATTCACGCAGGCGGTCGCCACTGGGGTCATTAAACGGCAGCCCACTCTCATGGACACGTCTACCTGGTGCTTGGCCGATAATCAGAACGCGAGCGTCAGCACTGGCCTGGATCACCGGCTGAGGGCCGTCTGCTAGCCAATGCTGACACAAACGGCATTCACGTGCTGCGGCTAAAGCCGTGTCTAAATCCGGAAAGAGCATTAGTACCCTTTATCAAAGTCGACAGTGTGAATCAGAGGCTGGCCTGCATGCCAGCGACGATAATTATCCGCAAAGAGCGCAAAAACCTGCTCAGGAAAACTGACGGCAGCAATATGTGGCGTCACGCTCACGTTGGGGTGTGTCCAAAAGGGGTGCTGCTTCGGCAGCGGCTCTTGTTGCATCACATCCAAGACCGCCAGGCGTAGTTTTTTGTTGTCTAAAGCGTCGAGCAGGGCGAGCTCATCCACGGTCGCGCCACGGCCAACGTTAATAAACAAGAGATGTTGCCCATGCTGCCAAAAAACTGCATTCAGGCATTGGTATGTGGCTGGCGTCGCGGGCAAGGTACTGACCAAAACATCTACCTCGCCCAAGCGTTGCTGTAATGCTGGCAGCGTCAGTGTGTGATCAAAGCTATCGACTGGCCGCCCATCTTGGTTGACGCCAAGTACCGTCATGCCAAAGGCGTGTGCGACGGTCGCGATATGCTGGCCAATCGCCCCTGTGCCTAAGATGGCGAGCGTTTGCCCTCGCAATGACTGATAGGGCTGAGGCTGCCAGTGACACTGCGCTTGTTGCTTCGCGTACTGACCAATATGTCGGCTTTCATTGAGCACAAACCCGAAGACATATTCGGCCATCAGTGCCCCGAATATGCCGCGCACGTTGGTGAGTTGATAATGACGGAAAGGGGCTTTAATCAGGGTATCGGTACCGGCAAAGGTCGACTGGAGCCAACGCAACGCCTTGGCTTTGGGCAATAGCGGGGCCGCAAGCGGCGGATCGGCCAACCAGATACTGGCCTCCTCTGCGGATGAGGTGATAGCGAGATCGGGGAGCTGAGCCGTTTCAATCAACTGGTGATAAGTCTCGGCATGCTCGCTGACAACGTAAATTTTATCCACAAAGGCTCCTTTTTATGGTGGGGGGAATCAAGTACACTGAGCGCATTCTATGAGGATAACACTCCTTCTCGCTATTAAAGATCAACTGGCTATGTTACGAAACCCTTTACAACTACGTTTGGAAAAATGTGAGAATTGGCAGCATATTTGTTTTATGGCTGCGCTGGTGGAGCGTATGGTGCCCAACTATGCCCTTTACTGTGCGCAAACCGAGTTTGCTGATCCCCAAGCGTTTCGCAATATTCTCGATGCAGTGTGGGAGTCGCAAACAGTCAAAACGGCCAAGATTGATTTTGAGCGGCAGCTGGAGAAGCTGGAGCCATTGATCCCGGTGGCTGACGATGAGGCCATTTACCTGACCTACCCGGCAATTGATGCTTGCATCGCCTTGTCTCAGCTTCTTCACGCCCTGTTGGATCGTGATGAAATACTCCCTATTACTCTGAAAGTCTCTCAGCAGTCTGTCCACAGCGTAGCGCAGCTAGAAGAGGCGCAAACGGGTGAGGCGGTGACGGATGAGAATCAAAAGACGTTTGAAGCGGTTTGCGAAGAGTGGGATGCCCAATGGGCGATTTTCCGTTTGCTAAAAAGTGCGGAAAGCCGTGATGTGGAGATGATCAAAAGCATCCGCCAAGAGCTGCGTGAGGCGGGCGTGAGTAACCTTGGATTAGGTGTCGAGTAAGCACGCGTCACCCGATAAAAAGGCGGCGCGAGCCGCCTTTTCTGATCATGACTCATCCGTATGTCGCTGCACCGGGGGTTCATCGTCATCTTGGCTTTCAATCATGTTGTGCTGCTTCTTCCAAGCATCCCAACGCTGATAAGCGAGTTGTTGCATATCGGTGACCGTGTCCGCCTCATCGATGATTTCTCGCCCCGTTAAGTACTCAAACACATCCTCCAAGGTGATAATACCTTGCACCGTGCCATATTCATCGACAATCATCGCCAACTGGGCGCGGCGGATCATCAATATATCAAACGCTTGCAAAACACTGTTGCCGGGAAGGATCACCGCGAGGGGGCGCATGAGATTGCCTATCGGCGTTTGGCCAGCGCCTTGGGTTTTGGCTTCATAGATATTGGACTTGTGGACAAAGCCTAGAATATCGTCACGCTGTTCACCGTAAACCAGTGGGCGAGAGAATGGGCAGTCACCGTGTTCGTCGAGGAAGGTATTCACATCCATCTCGGCAGGAATGCGAAACAGGACCGGGCGCGGTGTCATCAGCTGTGTTGCGGGCAGGTCACGTAACTTCAGCATGTTATGAAGCATTTGCGTTTCGTCCTCACCCATTTCTCCACTTTCTGAGGCCAGCATCGCCATCGCTGAGATTTCGTCCCGCAGTTTAACATGGGTGGTGTCCGCACTAAGTCGCTTGGTAATTTGTTCAGACAGCCAAACGAATGGCGTCAGCGCCCACACCATCCACTTGAGTACCAGCGCCGCGCCAGGTGCCAATTGCGGCCAGAAGTTCGCGCCAATGGTTTTAGGGATGATTTCTGAGAGAAGCAGAATCGCAAGCGTCAATACGGCAGAGAAAACCCCGACCCACGCATCGCCAAACACGTGAGCCGCTTGCGCCCCCGCGCCAGCTGCCCCGACTGTATGGGCGATGGTATTGAGGGTTAAAATGGAGGCCAAAGGGCGATCAATATCCTTCTTAAGCGCATTGAGCCGCTCGGCGGCAGGATGCGCTTGATGGCGCAGGTTCGCTATGTAGCTAGGGGTGATGCTAAGCAAAATCGCTTCGAGCACAGAGCAGATGAATGAGACACCAATAGAAAGCGAAATAAAAAGAACCAGAATGAGCATAGGTTTCCGGAGTTAAAAGCCAATCAACACCCTAAAGATCAGGCCATTGGCGGGCTTTTACAACCATTCAACTGAGAAAAAACGCAACAAATTGTGAGATCGCGCTCAGTTTGTGGTTAAAGAGCCTCCATACAGCCACACTCAGCGCCACAAACCTTTGCCAGCCGGGCTTCTTTTGAATTAGAGTGACTTCGTCTCTAAAAAACCTAGAAGGGAAGACATAATGAACAAGACCCAACTGATCGACCTGATCGCGGAAAAAGCAGACCTTTCAAAAGCACAAGCGAAAACAGCTTTGGAAGCGACTTTGGGCGGTATTGAAGGCGCCTTAAAAGAAGGCGAGCAGGTACAACTGATTGGCTTCGGTACGTTTAAGCTTAACCACCGTGCAGCACGCACCGGTCGTAACCCACAAACGGGTCAAGAAATTCAAATCGCTGCAGCAAACGTCCCTGCGTTTGTCGCAGGTAAAGCGTTAAAAGACGCGGTTAAGTAAGCACGCATGCTGATGTCGCCATAGCCTCCTGCTATGGCGTTTTTGTCTCTGAGCCCGCCATGCGATTTTACCTCTGTATACTTGCCTTAGTAATGGCACTGACAGGCTGTTCTAGCGGTAAACCGCCAAAGCCCGTCACTCATACTACCGCATTCTCAGCGGGAGATTATCGCGCCGTTTATTGGCTAGATAGCCAACAAGGGCAGGTTATCGGTTTGGCGGAGAAAGCGTGGCAAGGCGATTACGGTCAGTACCGCAGTGAATATGCTTGGCGAGCGGGTAGTCTGCGTGCGTTAAAGCGTGAAGGGAAAAAGCTGGTCGATAACCGCTTGGTGCCCTTTTCGATGCACGTACGGTTTGACGCCAATGGTGAGCCGGTTTTCCAGCGCTATCATCAAGGTGATGCGCTGTTGCCTTTAGACAGTGCGACTTTATCCCGCCTGTATCAAGAAGCGAATCAAATTGAGCGCCAAGCGCAGGCGCAATTAGCCAACAATGTCTCGGTGCTGCAAGCGCAGCGACAAGGTGAATATTGGCTTGATTGCGACGACGACCGTCAGCGTTGGGCATTTCCCGAGACGATGACACCGTCTTTAGTGCAGCGTCTCAACCAGCCTGGCACGTTTGTGATTGCAGGAGGGAGCCCAAGTATCGGTCGCGACCAGATAGACTTTTTGGTACATGTCGAGGGGGAAAAGCGTTGTTTACAGCGCCCTCGCTTACTGGATGAGTAAAGTGAAGAGCGGTGAAAAAATGCGCCTACTTGGCGCATTTTTTATATCATGTGTTGCGACAATTATGCCATTTGCTCGCGTGAAACGGCGCGGTGGGCGATGTCACAGCGGTAGAAACAACCGGGCCAATGAATCAAGGCCGCGAGCGCGTCAGCCCCTTGTTTTGCCGTGGTCACATTCTCACCTAATGCGGTAGCACAGAGTACACGTCCGCCAGCGGTCACGATATCGCCGTCTTTTAGCGCGGTACCTGCGTGAAACACTTTGGCCGTCTCACTATCGGTGGGCAACCCAGTGATACGATCGCCTTTTCGATACTCACCTGGATAGCCACCAGCGGCTAAGACCACACCCACGGCTGCACGCGGATCCCAGTGAGACTCGACCTTATCAAGGCGTCCCTCTGTGCCCGCCAAGCAAAGCGCAGCCAAGTCAGATTGCAAGCGCATCATAATTGGTTGGGTTTCCGGATCGCCGAAGCGACAGTTAAACTCGATCACTTTTGGGGTGCCATCGGCGGTAATCATGAGTCCTGCGTACAAAAAGCCGGTGTAGGGCACACCGTCTTCGTGCATCCCTTTCACGGTGGGCATGATCACCTCTTCCATCACGCGTTGGTGAATCGCATCGGTCACCACAGGGGCGGGTGAGTATGCACCCATCCCGCCGGTATTCAGGCCGGTATCGCCTTCACCGACCCGTTTGTGATCTTGGCTGGTGGCCATGGGGAGCACATGCTCGCCATCCACCATGACGATAAAGCTTGCTTCTTCACCTTGCAGGAATTCCTCGATGACCACACGGTGGCCTGCTTCACCAAATGCATTACCCGAGAGCATATCGCGTACCGCGTCGGTGGCTTCTTGCTCGGTCATTGCCACAATGACGCCCTTACCGGCGGCCAAGCCATCGGCTTTGACCACAATGGGCGCACCTTTTTCAGCGATGTAGGCTAGCGCGGGCTCAACCGTAGAAAAGGTTTGGTAGTCAGCGGTGGGAATACCGTGACGTGCCAAAAAGTCTTTACTGAAGGCTTTTGAGCCTTCAAGTTGTGCCGCTGCTTGAGTAGGGCCAAAGATAGCCAAGCCGTGCTCACGGAAGGCATCGACCACGCCCAAGACCAGTGGCGCTTCTGGGCCCACGATGGTTAAGCCAATCTGTTGCTCGCGCGCAAAGGCCAGCAATCCCTCAACGTCATCAGCAGCAATGGCGATATTGCTGACTTTTTCCTCGTGGGCGGTGCCGGCATTGCCCGGTGCGCAATATACGATTTCAACGTTTGATGACTGCGCGGCTTTCCACGCCAGGGCATGTTCACGGCCACCGCCACCAATCACTAATACCTTCATGTTTTCTCCTTCATACCCACTTAGTGGCGGAAATGGCGCATACCGGTAAAGACCATCGCCATGCCATGCTCATTGGCGGCGGCAATCACTTCTTCATCACGCATCGAACCACCCGGTTGGATCACGCAGGTGATCCCAGCGTTTGCCGCAGCATCAATGCCGTCACGGAAAGGGAAGAAAGCATCGGAGGCCATCACGCTACCGGCCACTTCGAGATGCTCATCGGCCGCTTTAATACCGGCTATTTTCGCCGAGTAGACGCGGCTCATTTGGCCGGCGCCGACGCCAATGGTCATGCTGTCTTTAGCATACACAATCGCGTTCGATTTCACGTATTTTGCCACTTTCCAGCAAAATAGCGCATCGTTTAGCTCTTTGTCTGTGGGCTGGCGCTCAGTGACAATACGCAAATCGTCTAAGCCGACCATGCCTTGGTCGCGGGCTTGGACTAACAAGCCGCCGTTAACCCGCTTGCTATCCCAACCTGTGGTGCGCGTTTGCCATTGACCACACTCGAGAAGGCGTACGTTCTTCTTCGCTGCGACCACCGCTTTGGCGGCGTCACTGACGCGAGGTGCGATGATCACTTCAACAAATTGACGTTCGACAATGGCGTGTGCCGTGTCGCTGTCCAGTTCACGGTTAAAGGCAATAATGCCACCAAATGCTGAGGTAGGATCGGTTTGATAAGCACGTTGATAGGCGCTGAGTAAGTCTTCACCGATGGCAACGCCACAGGGATTGGCGTGCTTTACAATCACGCAAGCAGGCTGTTCAAACTCTTTCACGCACTCTAATGCCGCATCGGTGTCAGCGATATTGTTATAAGACAGCGCCTTGCCCTGTAGTTGGGTCGCCGTCGCTACCGAGGCCTCTTGCGGTTGAGTTTCAGTATAAAACGCGCCTGCCTGATGGCTGTTCTCGCCATAGCGCATGTCTTGCTTTTTGACCCAATGTTGCGTCAGGGTGCGCGGGAATGGCGAGTCTTGGCTCTCTTCGGCGTGATGGTAGGCAGGGACTTGGGTGCCAAAGTAATTTGCAATCATGGCATCGTAGGCCGCGGTGTGCTCAAACGCGGCAATGGCTAAATCAAAGCGCGTGGCATGTGTCAAAGAGTGCTGATGCTGATCCATCTCGGTCAGCACACGATCATAGTCTTGGCTGTTCACCACAATGGTGACGTCGGCATGGTTTTTCGCCGCTGAACGTACCATGGTCGGACCGCCGATATCGATATTTTCGATGGCTTGCTCACGTGTGCAGTCTGGGTTGGCAACGGTCTGTGCGAACGGGTAGAGATTCACCACCACCATATCAATCGGTGCGATCTGATGGCTTTCCATCACCGCATCGTCTTGACCGCGTCGGCCCAAAATGCCGCCGTGAATTTTCGGATGGAGGGTTTTCACGCGGCCATCCATCATTTCGGGGAAGCCGGTATGCTCGGAGACTTCGGTGACCGCGAGGCCGTTTTCTGCGAGTAAACGGGCAGTACCGCCGGTCGATAGCAGTTCGACACCGCGTTGGGCGAGTGCTTGGGCAAACTCGACCACACCGGTTTTATCAGACACGCTGAGTAACGCGCGACGAATAGGACGCAGATTTTCCATGGCTTAGTTCTCTTCACTGACAGATTGAATGCTTATCAAAGCCCATCGTGTCTATCAACATGGATAAGCTTTATTAAATCGCCAATTGTCAAAGCGGCGATATTCTATCTGATTTTGTTTGCGCAATCGATTGCTATTTGCTGATGGCGACACTTTTATTGTTTTTACACTTCAGCTTTTTCTGGTTCTCATGCAATGCTGGTCATAAGGTCGCGGCTTTGCTACAAAAAGAAGGATCAATCGCATTACGATAGAGGAGCGGTGATGACCAAATTGCTGCAAATTGGCGAGCTTGCCAAGCACTGTGGTGTCTCTACCGACACACTGCGTTTTTATGAAAAATCAGGCTTGCTGGCGCCGAGTGCGCGCACCGAAGGTGGATACCGGCTTTATGCCGATGAGGCCATTAGCCAAGTGATGTTCATTTTGCGCGGCAAAGAGATGGGGTTATCGCTTGATGAAATTCACGAGTTGTCCGACATTCGCGAAGAAGCGACCTTACACACTTGTGCAGAAGTAAAAGGGATCACCCAGCGGCGCCTGAATGAGGTCTCAGAGAAGATAGCGGCGCTTGAGCGGGTCAAGCATGCACTGACACGTTTAAATGCCGCCTGCTGCGGTATGGACGACGATGACGCGACCCATTGCTCGATATTGGAAACCCTGGCGGAGAGTGAGGACTCCAACTCATGCTGCTAAAGAGGGAGCACTTATGCGCAGTCAGAGGCAACAAAAACGGGCTAGCCGATTGACGGTTAGCCCGTTTTATCACAACCAAACCAATGGTTGATTAGTTCATGCCGTATTTTTTCAGTTTTTTACGCAATGTACCGCGGTTAATGCCCATCATGGTGGCTGCGCGCGTTTGGTTACCGCGCGTGTATTGCATGATGGTATCCAGCAGTGGCTGCTCAACTTCTGCGAGGACAAGCTCATACAGATCGTTGACTTCCTGGCCATTCAATTGCGCGAGGTAGTTCTTCAAGGACGCTTTTACAGAGTCACGAAGTGGCTTTTGCGTAATTTGATCTTGTGAAGTTACAGTCGTTACTGTCAATGTTTCGGAAGTCAGGTTTTGTTCGAACATATTCTGTCAGCTCTTCTCGTATTTATGCAACGTTGTCGAAGTAGCCTTGCAGCGCATCGATCTGCTGTGGTGCATCTTCGATTGCGTTGAAGGTGCGGCGAAAGTCGCCAATTTGGTCATGCTCTTTTAGGTACCAGCCCACGTGTTTACGGGCAATACGTAACCCTTTGAGCTCCCCATAAAACTGATGAAGCTCTTGAACATGACCCAACAAAATTGTCCTAACCTCTTCTAGTGAAGGGGCAGGCAAGTGCTCACCTGTGGTGAGATAGTGGTGGATTTCGCGAAAAATCCACGGGCGTCCTTGAGCAGGGCGACCAATCATTACCGCATCCGCACCCGTGTAGTCGAGGACATACTGAGCTTTTTCTGGTGAGTCAATGTCGCCATTGGCAATCACCGGAATGGATACCGCTGCCTTGGCAGCCTTAATGCTGTCGTATTCTGCTTCACCTTTGTACATACAGGCACGCGTGCGGCCATGCAGTGCAAGGGCTTGGATGCCACAATCTTCCGCCATCCGGGCGATCTCAACACAATTCTTATTGTCTGGATCCCAGCCTGTGCGCGTTTTGAGTGTCACGGGAACATCCACCGCGTTTACCGTGGCTTTGAGGATTTGCTCAATGAGATCAGGCCGCGTTAGCAAGGCAGAGCCTGCTAACTTTTTATTGACCTTCTTCACCGGACAACCCATGTTGATGTCGATAATTTGCGCCCCGTTTTCAACACAAAACTGCGCTGCGTCAGCCATAAGCTCGGGTTCAGCCCCCGCGATTTGCACCGAACGCAGACCGGACTCGTCAATATGAACCATGCGCTTTTGCGATTTGCTCGTCCGCCACAACGCTGGATTCGACGACATCATTTCGCTAATAGCCATGCCCGCACCATGTGCAAGACATAACTCACGAAATGGTCTATCTGTCACGCCTGCCATTGGGGCAACGATCAAGGGGACATCCAGGGTGTAGGGTCCGATACGCAAAAGCTCTAAATCCTCTTCAGCCGCTCTGAGTCAGCAAGGGCGCGCATTTTACGCATTTTTTCAGCATCTGAAAAGGACAATATTTGAGCATTGATGGCTTGATTTTTACAGCAGTTTTTGTATCGATGGTGTTTCGCTGATTAATCAAGCAGTTCGAGTAGCACGTCAGCCATGGCTTACCGACGACAGTGAATAGGGGCGGTAAGCCAATGGCATCATCATTTGGCCAGTTACTCGGGCAAATGACCGCTGATCCGGCACCACTCTTCGCGCTCGACAATCGGGTCGATAGTGAGACTATCACGGTAATGGTTCGCCACGTCATCCGCTTGAGTTTCTAGCACGCCAGACATCGCCAGCTGACCACCGGGTTTGATCAAGCCTTTGATGACACTCGATAATTCACGCAATGGTCCGGCAAGAATATTGGCCACCACCACATCGGCGTTTAAGTCAGCCGGTTGATCGTTAGGAAGATAGAGGTGAAGTTGGTCGGCGACACCATTGCGCTCGGCGTTATCTTTTGATGCCAGCAGCGCTTGTGGGTCAATATCAATACCAATCACACGCTCGGCCCCAAGTTTAATCGCCGCAATCGCGAGAATGCCGGAGCCACAGCCAAAATCAATCACGGTTTTGCCGCTTAAATCCAGACTATCAAGCCATTCCAAGCATAGTGCGGTGGTCGGGTGCGAGCCGGTGCCAAAGGCGAGGCCCGGGTCGAGCATCACGTTCACCGCGTTGTCATCAGGTACCTCACACCAAGTTGGACAGATCCACAACCGCTCGCCAAATTGAATTGGCTTAAAGTTATCCATCCATGCGCGTGTCCAGTCTTTGTCTTCCAACTGCTCGACTTTATGAGCAAAGTTTTCAGCCAGCAATGGACTGGCTTGTAATACCGCTAACACCGTGCCCATATCGGCTTGAGCATCGAACAAGGCCATGATGTCTGTTTCGCCCCACAAGCGCGTTTCGCCGGGTAAAGGCTCAAATACCGGGGTGTCTTTGGCATCTAAGAAGGTGACAGATAGGGCGCCCGTTTCTTCCATTAGCAGGTCGCCAATCGCTTCGGCGTTGTCAGACGTTGCATTCAGTTTGAGTTGGATCCAAGGCATGGTGTATCTCGTGTCGGAAAATATCTCTCCATTTTATCAAACTGGCACCTAAACCGCTCGTGTTCTCAGCTTCGCAATTTGATTTGCATTTTGCTTTTAACCTTGGTTCTTGTGCGTAATTTGGCAAATTTGCATGGTGATAAAACACACAAGGGGTTGATCATATAGCCTTATAGCGATACGGAACAAAAATTGAACAAAGTTAACGATTGAGGTGTCACGAGTAGCAGATGAGGAGAGAGTATGCGGGATAATGGAGCGGTTACGCAAAAAGAGGTGCGGTTTGAGGGGCGCGGTGAGCTGGTATCGCGCACCGATCTACGTGGCAAGATCCAATACGTTAACGACGCGTTTGTCTCTATCAGTGGTTTTACCCGTGATGAATTAATGGGCAGCGATCACAACCTAGTTCGCCATAAAGACATGCCGCCAGCGGCGTTTGCTGATATGTGGAAAACCATTAAAGCGGGCAATAACTGGCGTGGTATGGTGAAAAACCGCTGTAAAAATGGCGATCATTACTGGGTACAAGCGTTTGTTTCGCCGGTGATTAAAAACGGCAACATGATTGGATTTCAATCGGTGCGCAGCGAGCCAAGCCGCGAAGAGGTTGAGCAGGCTGAGAATTTGTACCAAAAAATGCGGCAGGATCCATCACGGGAATTACCCAAGCCTCCGGTTACTCAGCGCATCCAGCTTCGCCACTTTTTTTACACCGTTTTGGCAGTGATGTGCCTGCTTGGCCTCGCGAGTGGTTATATGGCGTACCGCCAAGACAACTTTGGCGTCATGTGGCTAGTCGGCACCATGGTTGCCTTGTCCGCAGTGAGCACGTGGGTGGTGCAAAAACGTATAATCGACGCCATTAAAATGACCAGTGAGGCGTTAAATAACTTAGCCTCTGGTAACCTTGAAAATGCCAATGAGCCGGTCAGATATGACGAAATGGGCCAGCTGGCGGATAATTTTAAAATGGTAAAAGCACGCTTTGGCGCAGTGATTGGTCAAGTGATTGAAAATACCAATTCGCTTATTGGCCAAGCCGACAAGTTGTCCGATAAAGGACATGGCGTTCAACACTCAATGGAATCGCAGGTAGGGCAGACGACACAAGTGGCCAGTTCTATGTCACAAATGACCTCCACTGTTGATGAAGTTGCGCAAAATATGAATCGCACGGCGGAAACGATTGAACAAACGCAAGCGCGAGTGAATGAGGGCGCGGGCGTCGTTACCCAAGCGACGACGAGTATGGAAACCTTTATTGGCGAACTGGAAGCGACCATTGAGCAGATCCAAAAGAGCGCGGATGAGAGTCAGAAAATCACCACAGTGACAGAGACCATCAGTGATATTGCCGAGCAAACCAATTTACTCGCGCTCAATGCGGCTATCGAAGCCGCTCGAGCGGGCGAGCAAGGACGCGGCTTTGCGGTGGTGGCCGATGAAGTGCGTGGTTTGGCTCAGCGTACACAGCAGGCGACGGGCGACATCCGAGAGATGCTAGAAGGGTTACAATCGGGTATCCGCCAGTCCTCAGAGCGGATTGTGAGTAATAACCAAACGGCACAACAAACCCTCACGTATGTGACTGAGTCCAACCAGGTACTCAATGACATATTGGATAAGGTTAATGATGTCAAACAAATGGGCATTCAGGTGGCAGCGGCGGCTGATCAACAAGCCAGTGTGACCAAGGAGATGAGTGAAGCGGTGGAAAACATTCACACACAAAGCCAAAGTGCCAGCAGTGAAGCAACAGAGACGTCACACATTGCTCGTCAATTGACTGAACAGTCGCATATGTTGAGTGACATATTGAGTGATTTTACCGTCAGTGGACAGTCGTCGAAAAAAGATTTTAGTGCGATTAAAAATGCTCATTTAGCTTGGAAAACCAAAGTAAGAGACTTTTTAAGTGGTGATAGTACCGCCATGAATCGTGAGGTTGCTTGCTCGCATCACAAGTGTGCGCTCGGCCAGTGGTACTATGGCGAGGGTAAGGATCAGTATGGCCACCTCAATAGCTATCGTGCACTCGAGAAACCACACGCTGAGCTGCATCGGACGATAAAATCAATTATTGAACTTGATGAGAAGGGCGATCGCGCGGGCGCAGAAGAGAAATATTTGCAGATTGAACCGCTTTCTAAGCAAGTTGTGGCGGGCATTGAAGCATTAGAACGCGAGATGACATAAAAGCATGAAAAAGCCGCCGGATAAACGGCGGCTGATTATATGTAGTGTCTTATTTAAGACAAACCAAGCTTTTTCTCGAGGTAGTGAATGTTAGCGCCCCCATGTTGGAAGTGCTCGTCATTCATAATATCGAGTTGTAGAGGAATATTGGTTTTAATCCCATCAATGACGGTTTCCGCGAGGGCATTACGCATGCGCGCAATGGCGACATCGCGGTTCTCACCGTAACAGATAAGCTTGCCGACCATGGAGTCATAGTGGGGCGGTACTTGATAGCCTGCGTACACATGTGACTCCCAACGCACGCCCATCCCACCTGGCGAGTGGAAGCGTTCAATCTTCCCTGGACTAGGGATAAACCGCTCTGGATCTTCAGCGTTGATCCGGCATTCAACCGCATGGCCACGAATTTGGATGTCGTCTTGGGTGAACGACAGAGGTTGACCTGCTGCAATACGCAGTTGCTCTTTGACCAAGTCAATCCCGGTCACCATTTCGGTAACGGGGTGCTCGACCTGAATGCGAGTGTTCATTTCAATAAAGTAGAACTCGCCGTTTTCATATAAGAACTCAAAGGTACCTGCGCCGCGATAGCCAATTTCAACGCATGCGCGGCAGCAACGTTCGCCAATGAATTTTCGCATCTCTGCGGTAATACCAGGGGCTGGCGCTTCCTCAACCACTTTTTGATGGCGACGCTGCATCGAGCAATCGCGCTCACCCAGGTGAATCGCCCCGCCTTGACCGTCGGCGAGCACCTGTACTTCAACATGGCGTGGATTTTCCAGGAATTTTTCCATGTAAACCATGTCGTTGCTGAACGCCGATTTGGCTTCAGCACGGGTCATCGCAATCGCATCAACCAATTCAGCTTCGGAGCGAACCACGCGCATTCCCCGGCCACCGCCGCCGCCTGATGCTTTGATGATTACCGGGTAGCCAATGCGCTTAGCAATGGTTTTGTTTTTTTCCTGATCGCTGCCCAATGGACCGTCTGAACCAGGCACACAGGGCACCCCTGCTTTTTTCATCGCTTCAATGGCCGACACCTTATCGCCCATCAAACGGATGGTGTCAGCTTTGGGGCCGACAAAGACAAACCCTGAACGCTCAACTTGTTCGGCGAAATCCGCGTTTTCGGATAAGAATCCGTAACCGGGGTGAATCGCCACCGCGCCGGTAATTTCAGCCGCGCTGATAATGCGGGGAATGTTGAGGTAACTTTGGTTGCTTGGCGCTGGGCCAATACACACGGTTTCATCGGCGAGCAACACGTGTTTAAGATCACGGTCTGCGGTAGAGTGCACCGCGACGGTTTTAATCCCCAGCTCTTTACACGCACGTAAAATGCGCAGTGCAATTTCACCGCGGTTAGCAATTACAATTTTATCTAACATGCGCCCTCGCTTATTCGATGATCACGAGTGGTTCGTCGAATTCAACGGGCTGACCGTCTTCACATAGAATCGCTTTGACCACACCGCTCTTGTCGGCTTGGATTTGGTTCATCATCTTCATCGCTTCGACAATGCACAGAGCATCGCCTTCATTCACCTGGCTGCCGACTTCAACAAATGCGGCAGACTCAGGGCTTGGAGCGCGATAGAAGGTACCGACCATTGGGGAAAGCACTTGGTGTCCCGTCGGTTGTGGTGCACTTGCAGGCTCAGCAGCCGGCGCTTCAGGGGCGGCTGGCGCGGGGGCCGGGGCCGCTGGTGCCGCGTATTGCGGGGCGGCCATTTGTACCGGTGCAGCAGGGGAAGAGCGGCTGATACGAACTGACTCTTCACCTTCGGCAATTTCTAGCTCGGAGATGCCAGACTCTTCAACAAGTTCGATCAGTTTCTTAATCTTACGGATATCCATGATAGGTCTCTTCTATATGTTTTGTTTTACTCAGCCGCAAACGCTAAATGACGCGCGGCCGCTGTTAAGGCGAATTCATAACCATCAGCGCCAAACCCGCTGAGCACCCCGACGGCTTTGTCTGATAAGTACGAGTGATGCCGGAAGGGCTCTCGGGCATAAACATTCGACAAATGCACTTCGATAAAGGGGATACTCACACCCAGTAAAGCGTCACGCAGGGCTACGGAGGTGTGGGTCAGCGCGGCTGGGTTGATGATGATAAAATCCACGGTCTCCATCTCTTGGTGGATTTTATCGATAAGGCTAGCTTCGCTATTGGATTGAAAGTGTTCAAGATTGAGCCCCAAGGTCGTGGCTTGTGCCTCGAGAGCCGCCATGATTTGGCCAAGCGTTTGGGCGCCGTAATGTTCGGGCTCACGCTGACCGAGCAAATTAAGGTTTGGGCCATTTAACACTAAAACTTGGTTTCTTGTAGACATCTTGACGCTTACTTCTCCTATTCGCTGTTATTGTGCAGCTTAACGCGGATTCCAGCCGATGGACATGTTATGACGGCGCATACCATGCAATTTTGTCCTTACTGACAGCAATTATAGAGACTTCAGCGCAAATCGCAGCAAAATACTGGTCTAATCAGCACAGTTTGTCTGTTAGCGATATCAAAAGGGTTGCTCGTCGGCGGTTTGATGCGGGATGACACCGCAAGTCCCTACTTTTTGTGTGATTGCGAGGGAGGGAAAGAGTTCAGTTTACCGTGTGCTGGGGATCAAAAAAGCCGCCCGAAGGCGGCAAAGGTTGCTAAGCAATCTTTCGTTAGGGTTAAACCACACTTTCTTTTTCTGCGATAAGCTTATCGACCACACTAGGATCGGCCAATGTGGAAGTATCGCCAAGACTACCGGTATCACCAGTGGCGATTTTGCGCAGAATGCGACGCATGATCTTGCCTGAACGGGTTTTAGGCAGTGCATCCGTCCAGTGGATGAAGTCGGGTGTCGCAATGGGGCCAATCTCTTTGCGCACCCACTCTTTGACTTCCTTGTGGAGTTCGGCGCTGGGCACTTCACCCGCATTGAGGGTGATATACGCATAGATCGCTTGGCCTTTGATATCGTGTGGCACACCAACAATCGCGGCTTCGGCAATCTTATCGAATGCGACGAGCGCCGACTCGATCTCTGCCGTTCCCATCCGGTGCCCCGAGATATTGAGGACATCATCGACACGGCCGGTTATCCAGTAATAGCCATCTTCATCGCGACGCGCCCCATCGCCGGTAAAGTACATCCCTTTAAAGGTGGAAAAGTAGGTTTGCTCAAAGCGGTCATGATCACCGAAGACGGTGCGCATTTGTCCTGGCCACGAGTCAAGCATGACCAGGTTACCCTCGGTGGCACCGTCGAGTATATTGCCCATGTTATCCACTAATGCAGGCTGTACGCCAAAGAAAGGACGGGTTGCCGAGCCTGGTTTCAACGCGGTGGCGCCCGGTAGCGGGGTAATCAAGATCCCACCGGTTTCTGTTTGCCACCAAGTGTCGACAATCGGACAGGCTTGGTTCCCTATGGTGCTGTGATACCACTCCCAAGCCTCTGGGTTGATGGGTTCACCCACCGAGCCCATGATCCGCAGTGAGTCGCGTTGGGTGCCCGCGACCGCTTCGTTGCCTTTTGCCATCAGTGCGCGAATCGCGGTGGGCGCGGTGTAAAGAATATTCACTTGGTGCTTATCGACCACTTCGCTCATGCGTGCCGTGCTTGGATAAGTGGGGACACCTTCAAATAAGATTGTTTTCGCACCATTGGCAAGCGGACCATAGACAAGGTAGCTGTGACCGGTGATCCAGCCGACATCTGCGGTACACCAGAACACGTCTCCCTCTTGATAGTCGAAGACATACTTAAAGGTCATCGCCGCGTACACCAGATAGCCACCGGTCGTGTGCAGTACCCCTTTTGGGGTGCCTGTGGAGCCTGATGTGTAAAGAATAAACAAAGGGTCTTCGGCTTTCATCTCTTCGGCGGGGCAGTCGTCTGACACCTTCGCGGCGGCCTCGTGCCACCACACATCACGATGACTGTGCCAGTCAATGTGTCCCCCGGTGCGTTGGTACACCACCACTTTTTCAATCGATTTCACTTTGGGGTTTGCTAGGGCATCATCGACGTTTTTCTTCAGGGGCACCGCACGGCCACCACGTATCCCTTCATCGGCTGTCACCACCACTTTGGCATTGGAGTCAATAATCCGACCGGCCAATGCTTCGGGAGAAAAGCCGCCAAATACCACGGTATGCACCGCACCGATACGGGCGCACGCCAGCATCGCGACGGCGGCTTCCATCACCATCGGCATATAAAGACACACCACATCGCCTTTTCTTACGCCGTTATCTTTTAGGACATTGGCAAATTGGCATACCTGCTGGTGGAGTTGGTGATAGGTGAGCGTGGCATCGTCTTTGGGGTCGTCGCCTTCCCAAATCAAGGCAACCTGATCGCCTCGCGCCTTGAGGTGACGATCGATACAGTTGGCTGCGACGTTGAGTGTGCCATCTTCAAACCAGCGGATATCCACGTGGCCGGTATCAAACGAGGTGTGTTTGACTTTGGTATAAGGCGTCATCCAATCCAGAATTTGCCCGTGCTCGCGCCAAAAGCCTTCTGGGTCGGCCACTGACTGCTGATAGAGTGCTTGATACTTGGCTTCATCCGCGTGTGCCTTTTGTGCTATTGAAGGCATGACGGGGTATACGTGACTATCGCTCATCCTGTTTCTCCTCGTGTCCGCGATGCTCCACGCGGCGCTTCCATGTCATGAGATGTCAGGCGTTACCGCTGCCTGGCAAACGAAAACCATGCAGTAAAGATGTGACATATCGGGACGTCCGACAATTAGACTTTAGGATGACCCCATTGATTTTTAAGCGATTTGCGCAGTTGTCAGGCCAGATAGTGGGGGCTAGATCCCACTTTGTCTTTGCGTTCGTGCGCAAGTCGCGGCTTCGATGCGTTATTTGGATTGCAGCATGGGCATCTCACCTTGGGTGAGGCGGACATAAATCAATGCGGCGGCGAGCGCATCATCCAATGCATCATGCCGGGCCGGCAAAGGGACATCGAGGTGACGACTAATGGCTTCCATGCTGATGTCGTGATAGGCATTAGGTAGCAGGCGATCGAGTTTGCGTTGATAAATATCACTGACTTCAATCAGAGGGTTGGGGAGAGGAAAGCCGAGAAAATGCCGCGCGTAGCGATCGAGAATACTTTTATCATAACGAATGTGATAGCCGACCAATGGATGATTACCAATAAAGTCGACCAGTGCGGTGATTGCTTGATCTGCAGTGACACCGTGAACCAGATCCTGGTGGCGCAGACGATGAATTCTGACCGAGCCGGCGCTCAAACTCTCTGGCGCGGCCAGTGTCAAGGTGAGAGCGTGACTGGTGAGGATCCGATTGCCTTTAATCGGAGTGGCCGCAATCGTAACCAGCTCTGCACGGCGCGGATCCAAGCTGGTCGTTTCACAGTCCAGTGAAATCAGCGTGCTTGAGTCGGGGGGCAAAAATAAGTCCCGATAGGGTGAGTGTCGTAGACGATGACGGTACCAATGCCGAGTCAGCCAATTCAAATTAATCCCTCACGTGATAATGGAAAGCGAGTGACTCTTTGAACTTTTTCACCACATGCAGCCCGTGGCGCAGTAAGTCGCGTTCGCTAGAAGGGAGTTGAGCTACGTCGAGGTAGTTGCTTTGTGGTTCGCCACTCAATTGTTGTCTTAAACGTAATCGGATAAATAGCTTCAAGGCTTCGGAGAGGTTTTCCGCCGTTTCTTCCGCCAGTGCCCCTAGGTTGGCAAGCTGCTCCAGCCGCTCAAAGGTGTTGGTGTGTGGTACACCTTTTTCCAAGCTCATGGTACGTACGCCATGGACGATGGGAAAAATCCCCCCTTTTTTGATATCCAGCCCTTCTTTGCTGCTTTTGAGGGAGCCAAATACGGTCAAAGGAACGCGAAAGGCGAGCGCAGGACGGACAAAGGTGTTGAGCGTCAACATATTGTCGGTCAAGCTGTCTTTGAGTGGTGCTTGGATCGCATCAATCAGACTAAGATCGCCAGCGATCGGCTGGCTGTCAGCAAGGATCGCCAAGTCCATGACACTTTGATGGTTGGCACTTTGTGCCAGATTACGCACGGTTTGTTGCCATTGCGTGGCGGTTTTTACCCACTTGGGATTACTGACCATCACGTGACCTGGACAGGGCGGGTAACCGAGTTGATACAGTGTATGTGAAAAGGTCTCCATCACTTGCTGGCAATCGGGCCAGTTGAGATCGTCGGCGAGAATCAAGGCGTTGTCTTGGTCGGTTTTGAGTACTTGCTCGCCGCGCCCTTCAGAGCCCATGACCACCAAGCAGCACTGACGTTGGTAAGCCTCGGGCACTAACAAGCGAAAGGCTTTTTCCATGATTTGCTCATTCACCGTGGCGATAAGCTGCATCACAAAGCGGGTATGAATGCCATTGTTAAATAAGGTGTGTACCAGCTTGCTCTGGCTGTTTGCGGCGATCACCAGTTCGTCGATGGTTTGTGCGCGGGCAATCTGTAAGTTAAGCACGTGAGAGTGAGTCGAAAAGAGGCTCAGTACCTGAGGAAGATCGAGCATCCCTGCGGTGTTTCCGTGTTCATTGACGACCCGGACACGTTTTACACGCTGGCGTGTCATCTTAATCATGGCGTGAAAGAGAAAGTCGCCGCGTTCCACACTGATCACCGGACGTGTGGCCACCTCGCCAACAGGCACGGATTGATCGTAGCCTTCGAGCACGAGCGCATGAAGCAAATTGGTGCGGGTGATAATACCGCAGTCGCCATTTTCATCATCGACCAAGGCGCAGTCGCAGCGCTCCGCTTTCATCTGGGCGGTAGCGGCATGCAGGGGCACGTCGGGGGAGACACACAAGGCAGGTTGAATATTGCTGTCATCAATTCTTGTCAGCATAAACTCGGCGAGATTTTGTTGCTGACGAGCTTGCACCATCAGTGCTTGTCGGCGCTGAAGGTTGGTATCAAAGTAGCCTCGAAACGCGTGATTATGATGATAAATGGCGAGGAACACCTCGGCGGGTAACAGGTGGCAGAGGGTATCTTCTAGCGCGCGGTATCGGTGTTTGGCGGTGCCATTAAGCAGTGCTGGCACGTCGAACAAGTCGTCGGTGGTGTAATGAGAAAACACTTCCTTGCCGTCTTCTGACACTTCTTCCACGCTGCCTTTGATAATGATAAAGAGCTGCTCGCCCGTATCACCGGGCTGGATCAGGGTGTCGCCACGGCGAAAGTAGGCGACGTCGAGTGCTTGGCGGCATTGTTTGACTTGTGATGCGGTTAGGCAGTCAAAGGGCGCATGAGAGGTGTCAAAAGGTTCAGGCATAGTCGCACTCCTCACTGTGATATTCACAGTGTGTCTCACCCTTTCCGATCTCGCTAGCCGACTTTAGTCTAGCCAGTCATGCACCTGGACTGGTCACCACCATGTATTTGTCGACAATCGTGGCGCGCGTGTCTTTTTTTCCTCGCACAGAGCTGCGACACTTAGCGGGTATCTATCTTAATGTGAAGTAATGAGATGACCTTAACCCAATGTTCCCCGTTTCGCTGGCTGTCAGAATACTTTGGCGGTTTCTTTTTTTCCTATGGTGTGTATCTCCCGTTTTGGGCGGTTTGGTTTGAGTATCTTGGTCTCAATTCAGGCGTGATCGGCACCTTGATTGGGCTTGGTTTTGCAACCCGTTGTGTGGCCAACTTAGTGTTCACACCGCGCGTACAACAGGTTGAAGCCTTGTTGCCGGCGCTGCGGGCCTTGACACTCATGGCGTTAGTGACGTGTGCCTTGCATCCTATGATGGGTGCCAATGTGTGGTGGCTGGCTTTGGTGACCGTGTTATTTAATTTAGCCATTGGTCCCTCCGTCCCCCTGTCAGATGCGCTCGCCAACTATTATGCGCGCCATAAAGTTATCGACTATGGTCGAACTCGCCTCTGGGGATCGATAGCCTTTATTGTTGGGTCGAGTTTGACCGGATGGCTGGTGACCGAGCAATCGGCGGCGATTATTCCCTGGATCGCGATTGGCGGCTTGTCTGCCTGTTTGCTACTGACGTTGCGTCGACCGACATTGATGCCACAAAGCGAGCACGATATGACCAATAGCAAAGTCTCGATGCGTCAGCTTTTCCGCGACCGTCAGGTGGTCGTGTTCTTGTTAATCGCCTCCCTGCTGCAAGGCAGCCACGCAGCGTACTACAGTTTTAGTGCGATCTACTGGAAGCAGGCTGGATATAGCGAGAGCATCGTGGGCTATTTGTGGAGCCTCGGGGTTGTCGCGGAAGTGGCAGTATTTGCCTTGGGGGCGCGGCTTTTTAATGGCTGGTCATCAAAAGCCTTGTTCCAATTGGCGGCTGTGGGTGTATTGCTGCGCTGGGGGATCACAGGGACGACGACCGCTGCGGTGCCTGTGATACTGGTGCAACTGCTTCATGGTATTACGTTTGCCGGCGCACACCTTGGCGCGATGCAGTACATTCAGCGCGAGTGTGGGGCGCGATTGGTGGCCACACAAGCGGCGTACAATGCGCTACCAATGGGCGCAGTGGTGGCGGCGCTGACCACGGCAAGTGGGTGGATTTATGCTGTATCGCCCTCTGGCACTTTTTATACCATGGCGCTGCTTGCGTTGCCTGTTTTCGTTTTACCCCTGCGTGAGCCGGCATTTTGGCGTGCCAAGCAAGCTAAGGTGGCATAAACAGGCCTAAGCTGTAATAAACCACGATTAGGCTTGCAGTAAAGTTAGCTAAGGTGCCCACAAAGCGAATACGAGACGATTGAGTGGGCGCCGATACCGTGTTACACCCAGCTCAAGGGTTCGGCAAAGGATTGCGTCAGGAAGGGAGCCATGACACAAGGCTGGGTAATTGTCTCTGTTTCACTGCTTTATATGGGCGCACTGTTCGCGATTGCTTGGTATGGTGATCGTCAACCGCGCTGGTTACGCTCATGGCGCCCGTGGATTTATAGCCTTTCTATCGCGGTGTATTGCACCTCTTGGACCTTTTTTGGCACGGTTGGCCAAGCGTCCAGCTCACCATGGTCATTCCTACCGATTTACCTTGCCCCTATCTTGGTGTTTACCCTTGGGTGGCGTTTTCTTGCCCGAATGATCTTGATCGCCAAGCGCGAGCACATTACCTCCATTGCCGACTTTATCGCGGCGCGATATGGCAAATCGCAGGGCTTAGCGGTGATGGTGACCTTGATTGCCGTGGTCGGTGTGCTGCCCTATATCGCGTTGCAACTGCGCGGTATTGCCATGGGGCTCGATGTTCTGTCGCCAGAGCTGGGGCAAAGCATTGGCTTGGCACAGCCCCAAATCGCCTGGCTCGTGTGTCTCTCCTTGGCTGCATTTACCGTGTTATTTGGTACGCGTCATATTGACAGTACGGAGCACCACCGAGGGATGATGATGGCGGTCGCTTTCGAGTCGATCGTCAAGCTGGTCGCGTTTCTCGGGGTGGGTATTTTTGTGGTATGGCTGCTATTCCAAGCGCCCAGCTTGCCCGTGAGTCTTGAGGACTCTGGCGTGATTGGTCGCCCGGATGTGGGCAGCTTAATCATTCACACCTTGCTCACAGGGGCGGCAATCATTTGCTTGCCGCGCCAGTTTCACACCATGGTGGTGGAAAACACGCGCGCGAGTGATTTGAATACGGCGCGTAAAGTCTTCCCGACCTACTTGTTACTGATGCTGATTTTTGTGCTACCGCTCGCCTATGCGGGGCAAGCGTTGTTACCTGGGGCACCTGCTGATACGTATGTGATTCGGCTGCCGCTATCGGTAGGGGCTGAGGGGATGGCGCTACTGGCTTTTATGGGGGGCGCATCGGCTGCCAGCGGGATGGTGATTGTTTCAACCATTGCGTTGGCGATCATGGTATCGAACGATCTGGTGATGCCACTGTTGTTGCGGCGAATGAAGCTGAAATCCCGTAACTTTGCGCAGTTCTCTGGGCTGTTACTTAATGTTCGCCGTGCGCTGATCTTTTTGATCTTAATTGCCGCGTGGGGCTTCTATCATCTGATCCTCACTGTGCCCACTTTATCGGAAATTGGCTTTCTCTCCTTTGCGGCCATTGCTCAGTTTGCCCCTGCGATGATTGGCGCCTTGTACTGGCGTCAAGGCAACAAAAAAGGCGTATATGCTGGCTTACTCGTGGGGTTTTCACTGTGGCTGGTGACCATGATGACCCAAACCGGCATGCTGGCAGGAGATGGCCAATCTAACCTATTGATTTGGCTTATCACCCCTCCCGACTTTTCACCGTTTACTCACCTCAATACCGTGGATTGGGGCCTGGCCTTCAGTGTGTTAATGAATGCTCTTGGCTTTGTGGTGATTTCTTTACTCACGCGACCATCACTGAGTGAGCGTTTACAGGCCGCCGCGTTTGTTGGCATGCCACTGCCGGAAAACGATGATGCGCGCTTGTATCAAAGCCGGGTGACAGTGGCGGAGCTGGAGATGCTCGCGGCTCGCTTCGTGGGTCGCCGGCGCATGCGCCAGGCGTTTAGCCAATTTGCAGAGCAGCGTGGTGAAGAGCTGATGCCCCAACAACAAGCCAGCGCACCGCTGATACGTCATACCGAGCGGGTGTTGGCAGGCGTGTTTGGTTCGTCGTCGGCACGCTTAGTCCTTTCATCGGCCCTTCAGGGGCGCAATATGCAGTTGGAAGAAATTGCCACCATTGTTGATGAGGCCTCTGAGCTGTTTGATTTCTCGCGGGGATTACTTCAAGGGGCTATCGAGCATATCAACCAAGGGATCTCTGTGGTGGACAAGCAACTGCGGCTGGTGGCATGGAATCAGCGCTACATTGATATGTTTCAATTTCCACCTGGGCTTATTCAGGTCGGGAGACCGGTCGCGGACTTAATCCGATTCAATGCTCAGCGCGGACTTTGTGGGCCGGGTGATCCGGAAGAGCATGTCAGCAAGCGAGTGCTGCACTTAACACGACGAAAACCGCATACCTCTTCGCGAGTGCATCCAGACGGACGAGTGATTGAGCTGCAGGGCAACCCGATGCCGGGCGGTGGTTTTGTTATGACATTTACCGATATCACCGCGTTTCGGGATGCGGAAGCGGCGCTCAAGCAGTCTAATGAAACCCTTGAAGCGCGGGTGACTGAGCGAACGCGTGAATTAGAGCGGCTAAATAGCCGATTGATTGATGCGACCCGCAAGGCTGAATCCGCCTCACAGTCGAAGAGTCGCTTTTTGGCCGCGGTCAGTCACGATTTGATGCAGCCACTTAATGCTGCACGTTTGTTTGCTTCGTCACTCAGTGAGATGGCGGCAAACCGAGATACTGAAGCCGTTGCTCAGCACATAGAAAGCGCACTAGAAAGTGCGGAAGTGTTGATTGGTGATTTGCTCGATATCTCACGCCTGGAGTCGGGCAAAATGAAAGCACGTATCGAGACCTTTGCATTAAGCGAGGTGTTTCATGCGCTAGAGGCGGAGTTTGGCGTACTGGCTCGCCGCCAGGGGTTGGACTTTCGCGTTGTGACCAGCCAGGTGTTTGTTCAGTCTGATAAGAACTTGCTGCGCCGGGTGCTGCAAAACTTTTTGACCAATGCCTTTCGCTACAACCCTGAGGGCCGAGTGTTGTTAGGTGTGCGACGGGCAGGGCGCGACTACCGCATTGAGGTGTGGGACGATGGCGACGGGATCCCTGTCGATCGTCAGCAAGATATCTTTCAAGAGTTCACACGCATTGATCACGAAGGTGCGGAGCAGGGGTTGGGCTTAGGGTTGGCGATCGCGAAGGGCATTAGCCAAATCCTCTCTCAGCCTCTGGCGTTGAAATCCTGGCCGGGTCGAGGCACGGTGTTCTCGATGACAGTGAATGCGAGTCAAGCGGAAAAGATCGAGCCAAGTCCTGTGGCGCCTGCCACTTCATCGGCGCGAGAGCTCGAAGGTTGCCGTGTCTTATGTGTGGACAATGAGCAAGACATCTTGGATGGGATGGCGCAGCTTTTATCACGGTGGGGATGCGACGTTCGCTGCGCCCCTGACGTGAGTGGTGCGATCAAGACGATCGGCGAGCAATGGCAGCCTGAGTTTGTCCTGAGTGACTATCACTTAACGAACCAGCAAACGGGGTTGCAAGTGCTACAACAATGCCAACTAAAAGTAGGGTGCTGCTTTCAGGGGGTGATCATCAGTGCTGACCGCAGCGCCGAGACACAACAGACCGTGACTGGACTAGGCTTTATGTATCTCTCTAAACCGGTAAAGCCGCTTAAGTTGCGTGCATTATTACAACAGCGAGGAAAACAATGACCCCTTTTACCCTACCGCGCCTAGAGACAGATGTGGGTATTGTTAAAGTGGCAGGGCACTTTAACCCTGTTGATGGGCATATCGAGGTTGATGAATTGGCACACCTAGACGGTGATGGGTGGGCGGATGTGAGTCATTGGCTGACAGAGCAAGCGTATGAAAACAAAATCGCCACCATCGTAGCGGCGATCCGAACATCGTTGATGTCAATTGACGCGTGAATGGCAACCGTCTCACATTATGACGCATCCTGCGCCTGTTGGTGCTCGGTATAAAACGTTTTATGTTCGATAAAGGTCACTGGCGTTTCGGCATAATAGTGGCTTCCTTTCATACTCACGGCCAGGCGGATTTGCGTCTCTTCGCTGCGTGGTGCTGGCAGAGAGACCGTCCAGGTCATGCCTTGTTCATCGCGGATTTGCATGGTTTGCGGTGCGATGTTTGTCAGGCCGATTTGTGCGCCTTCCAGGGGCAGCTCGCTGACCAACCGCAGCGTTAGCCGATTGTTTTCGACGCCTTGCGATTCCAGTTTGAGTTTCATATCGCCATTTTCGAGCTGACAAAACCCACTGGTATAACGGCAATTAGAACGGACCGCCAGCGGATAGCTTTGCCCTGGCTGAGCGGCTTTGGGCGTCTCAGACACACTGGCATCGACGGCAAAATAGGCGATCACCGCTAACACTGGCGCAACCAGCATCGCAATAACCACATGTTTATTGGTGAGTAAACGCGTGACCGTTGACATCATGCCTCTCCTTGGCTGGTCGTAACCAACAGTATAAAAGCCCCCGCAGGGGCTTGATAGGTTAACACGGGATTAGTGTGATTGCGCATCGCCGGCTCCAGACGGCATACGAACGTGCTCGACCAAATCTTGCACCTCTTGCGGTGTTTCTTTGGTCATGCGCGAGACAATGATCGCCACGGCAAAGTTGCACACGGCCCCTACTGCGCCAAAGGCATTGGGCTCGATACCCAGTATCCAGTTGCTACCGAGGCTTTCTAAGTATGTCCAGTCAGAGATAAACAAAATCCCCTTGTGTTGGAATACGTAGAACAGGGTAACGCTGATCCCCGCGACCATACCGGCAATCGCCCCTTCTTTGTTAATGGTCTTGGTAAAGATCCCCATCATGAGTACCGGGAAAATCGATGACGCGGCTAAGCCGAACGCCAGTGCCACCGTCCCGGCCGCAAAGCCTGGTGGGTTGAGCCCTAAGTAGCCGGCCCCAGCGATGGCTAATGCCATAGATATCCGGCTTGCCAGCAGCTCGCCTTTTTCGCTGATATTTGGATTGACGACCCCTTTAATTAAGTCGTGGGATATGGCTGACGATATCGCAAGCAACAACCCGGCGGCAGTCGACAGTGCCGCGGCTAAGCCACCGGCGGCGACCAGGGCTATCACCCAGTTAGGTAGCTTGGCAATCTCTGGGTTGGCCAGCACCATGATGTCGCGGTCAACACGTAGCTCATTGGTTTCTGCATTCGAGGTGTATTGAATTTTCTGATCACCGTTTTTATCTTCAAAGCCTAGCAGCCCGGTGGTTTCCCAGTTCTTAAACCAGTCTGGACGCTGGTCATAGGCGAGGTTGTCACCGTTCGGTAGATTCACCGTGTCCATTAAGTTCAAGCGCGCCATTGCCGCCACCGCAGGTGCTGAGGTATACAAAATCGCGATAAAGAACAGTGCCCAACCGGCAGATGTCCGTGCATCACGCACCTTAGGGACGGTGAAAAAGCGAATAATAACGTGGGGTAAACCGGCCGTACCTATCATCAGTGACATGGTGTAGGCAAACATGTTGAGTGTACTACCCCGCACGGCGGTGGTGTATTCGACAAAGCCGAGTTCGGTCACCACCTGATCGAGTCGGTCGAGCAAGTACTGATCCGTCCCCGCCATGGTGCTACCTAAACCAAGCTGTGGGAATGGGTTACCCGTCAGTTTGAGGGAGATGAAGATTGCGGGAATAGTGTAAGCTAAAATGAGCACGCAATACTGAGCAATTTGGGTGTAGGTAATGCCTTTCATCCCGCCCATCACGGAATACATAAAGACAATGACCATACCGATTAATAGCCCGGTGGAATAGTCGACTTCTAAGAAGCGGCCAAAGGCGACGCCCACCCCTTTCATCTGGCCGATAACATAGGTGACGGAGGCGATGATCAAACAAACAACGGCAACAATGCGCGCGGTTTTTGAATAGAAGCGTTCACCGACAAACTCTGGCACGGTAAACTTGCCAAACTTACGTAGGTAAGGGGCGAGCAACAGTGCGAGGAGCACGAAGCCGCCCGTCCAGCCCATCAAAAAGACCGAGCCCCCATAGCCCATAAACGCGATTAAGCCGGCCATAGAAATGAACGAGGCAGCTGACATCCAGTCGGCAGCGGTCGCCATCCCGTTCGCCACTGGGTTCACCCCGCCACCGGCGACATAGAACTCTTTGGTGGAGCCTGCGCGTGCCCAGATCGCAATCCCAATATAGAGGGCGAACGTGAACCCGACAACAATATAAGTAATGGTTCTTAAATCCATGTGTTAGTCCTCTTACTCGTCGTCCACGCCGAACTCGCGATCGAGTTTGCGCATTTGTTTGGCATACACAAATATGATGCCGAGGAAGGTATAAATCGATCCCTGCTGAGCAAACCAGAACCCAAGTTTGTAGCCACCAATTTGAATAGTATTGAGGGCATCCACGAATAAGATCCCACAGCCGAATGAGACAACAAACCAGACAATCAGCAGACTGATCATCAGTTTGACGTTTCTGTCCCAGTAGGCTTTCGCGTGTTCCTTGCTTTGAAACGCCATCGCCTTCTCCTTGTTTAGCACGTTAATGGAATGTTACTTGAAGACGATAGCAGGGGATGGACGAAGCGACATTGCAACTTTAGTCGAGCGCAGTCAGCGATAATGAGCGGAAAAAGCAGGGTTTTTGTGAGCTAGGTACGGCTGACTCGGGTTGAGCCAGCCAAGTCTTTCGCCAAAGGTCTAACTGAGGTGATAAAACTTTTGGATGCCTTCGAGTAAATTCGCAACGGCGACCGAGGCAAGGATCAGCCCCATGACGCGGCTGATAATCGACGCCCCCACATTCCCAATCACTTTGTGAATCACATTGGCGCCGAGGAGTAAGACCAAGGTCGCGACCAAAACAACAAACATCACCCCAGCGGTCACCGCTTGTTCCGCAATGGCATACCGATTGTTATCTGTGAGCATGACTACCGCCATCATGGCACCGGGGGAGGCAATGGAAGGGACGGCGAGTGGATAAACCGCGGTGGCGGCAATTTCTGCTTTATCAACGTCTTCACTCAGCATTTTGGCTTCTTGGCCGGGTTTTCCTTCACCGAAAATCATGGTGAGGGAAAACAATAGCAACACCAAGCCACCGGCCGCTTGGAATGCGGGTAACGGGATTTGCATGGCTTCAAGCAAAATCTGACCGACAATTAAAAAGAACAGCAAAATGGCAAAGGCAATTGCCACGGCTTTCACCGCGACGCGGCGCTTTTGTTTGGCAGACATGTGGCTGGTTTGTGACAGATAGATGGGCACGCTACCGACAGGGTCGATTACGGCCCATAAAATTACGAATTGCGTCGCAAGAATACTTAACATAGGCGCTCCAAAGTCGGTGTCTAGAGCGCTAGCGTATCAAAGTTCGATATTAGATTGCTGCAATAAAATCACCGCTTGCGTGCGGTTTTTCACGCCCAATTTACGAAATATAGCCGTCATGTGGGCTTTAATGGTCGCTTCGGATACCGCTAAGTCATAAGCGATCTGCTTATTCAGCAAGCCATCGCAAAGCATTCGCAATACTTTGTACTGCTGTGGGGTCAGTGTGGCGAGTTTGTCAGATAAGCTTTCGCTCTCATCGTCTTCGCCGAGATTATCTGGAAAGCAGGGCGTGCCGTCGAGCACTTGGGTTAACGACTGTACCAACGCACGCATATCGCTGGATTTAGGAATAAAGCCAAAGGCACCATGAGCGCGTACCTGACGGATCACACTCGGCTCTTCACTGGCAGAGATCACCACAATCGGTAGGGTGGGATATTGGTGACGCAGCGCAATCAGCCCTGACATGCCATTCGCGCCAGGCATTTTTAGGTCGAGCAGCACCAAGTCGACCTCAGCATCTCGCGCTAAGATCTGATTTAAACTGTCTAAGCTGTCTGCCTCTAGCAGGTTGGCTCCGCTTATCGCCATATGCACGGATTGAAAGAGGGCGTTCCGAAACAGTGGATGATCATCAGCGATAACGATGGTGTGTTGCGCTTCCATAATGCGGCTATCTTCCCTTTGTTTTCAATAAAGCTACCACCAGATATGGGGTTTATCAATTTTGTAACAAGAGAACTAAGAGATTGATCATTGCTCGCTTTTTACTTCATGTTTCAATCCATGCTGGCGTAGGTGAGTCATGAAAGCTTGAGGTGCTAAAAAGCCGGTAATGCGAGCTGTCGCATGACGCTCTCCATTGGGCAACCAAAAGTCGAGTGTGGGCAGCCCGGCCACGTCTTGGGTGCGCATTAACGCAAAATCATCAGGACGATTTTCACTCAGATCCACTTTAATGCGGTGCATGCGGCTGAGCTGCTGAGCCACAGCCGGATCCGTGAAGGTTTTTTGGGCGAATTGTTTACACGGAATGCACCAATCGGCGTAGTAATCAACCAAGGCTATTTGTTGATTAGCCGCAGCGCTGGCGAGCTCTGCATCAAGTGCTTCTTGCGAGTTGACGGTGATAAATGGCGGTGCGGTAGCAGACGCTTTTGGCGGCGCGGTGACTTGTTGCGAGCGAACGATGTGAAGCGCACCAGCACCCAGTGCGGCAATCAATAACCCAGCCGTTAGTGCAAAGCGGCGACCTTGTCTCATACTTTTTCCTTTTCATGCCAATAGGATGAGTATACACACATACCATGATCACATTGTATGGGTTTGCGATTGAATCAACTGGCCGGGGGTCATGCCAAACTGACGCTTAAAGGCGGTAACAAAATTAGAGGGATGATGGTAGCCCGCCCAGTAAGCCGCTTCGCCAATTGAAATCGCCTCATGCAGTAACTTTTCTTTGACCACCACCAACCGACGACGACGGATGTAATCTGAAACGGGCATGCCTAGATGGGTACGAAAACGGCGCTGCAGTGTGCTGCGACTCAGGCCACATGCGTGTGCAATGGTCGATAAGGTTAATGCGGTGTGCAGCTTAGTTTCAATATACGCGACGGCTTTTGCGATTTGTGGTTCATGAGTTGCAGGGATGAGTTCGGTAACAGACTCAATGGTGAGATGAGAGGCTTGCTCACACAGGTGCTTGATGATGGTGAGTGCATGTAAGTGCTGGGTCAGGGGATCAGCCTCGTTTTGCCTACTAAAGCGGGGTAATAAGGCTTGAATGGGGTCGAATATGGCGGTACTAGGTTGCCAGCGTACACAGCCTAAATGATGACGATGCAAGGCACTAAGCAGTGGCAAGGCTTGCTCGTCTGCATATCCATCAAGCCACTCGGGCGGTAGCAATATATTCACTTTTTTAAGGTGATTCCCTGCAATTAAGCGACGACGAAAGGTGCTGTCACGGCACACGGAGACGGCAAGTGCTTGGGGCTGGTGGCATGCATTGCACCGATACGTGTGGTCATCGTAGGCAAACTCCAGCACGCCCTCGAGGACTATCACTAGCATGATCCCCTGATGGGCACGGTGGAGGACATTGGCATCACATAATTCATCGGTGATCCCGCTATCGATATGCAACCCACCCGGACATGAAGTATGTAAAAACTGTCCCCGTACCAAGGGTTGCGTCCGTTTTGAGTGATTAGCCATGATCTCGGCGTGACCATCTGCGCTGGACTCTCGCTGTGTGCAAACAACAGAGACGGGTGCTGCCATCGTATTCCTCCGTAACACGCCGCATAAACGTGCTATGCATAAACGCTCTGCGCATAAAAGCTTGATGCGTGCGCATAATTGTTTTTTCTTCCTGAAAAGCACTGAAATAGTAACATAAATGCGAATTATTACCATTTAGTTGTTTGGGTTATCGACGAAGGAAATGAAGTATGACGTTGTTACTACCTGTCCCAGCACGTCTGGGCTTGCTGACGCTTAGTATAGCCAGTGCTCTATATGCCCCTGCGGTGGCTGCTGATAATCTTGAGGATGAAAGCATAGAAACTGTCTCAGTATGGGGGACGCAAGTGTCCAGCTCATCCCGTTACCTGGGAGAAACGGATCTCACCGTCAAGCAACCGGATCACCTCTCTGATCTATTGCGTGATATCCCCGGTGTGGATGTGGGGGGCACGCACTCGCTCACCCAGCGCATTAATATCCGTGGTTTTACCGAACAAGATCTGGATATCACCGTCGATGGCGCCTCTCAAGGCGGTAAAATGTTCCACCACATCAGCAACCTCACTTTAAATCCTGACATTTTGCAGCGTGTTGATGTCGCGGTGGGCGCCTCGTCGATTCTCACCAGCGAGCTGGGGGGCGCGGTCGCGTTTGAAACCAAAGATCCCTACGATCTCTTGCGTGCTAATGAGACATTTGGAGCACGCCTAAGTGCTGGTTGGGGCAGTAATGACTCCCAACA
Organism: Salinivibrio sp. VYel1; assembly: GCF_009377945.1. Classification (NCBI taxonomy): domain Bacteria; kingdom Pseudomonadati; phylum Pseudomonadota; class Gammaproteobacteria; order Vibrionales; family Vibrionaceae; genus Salinivibrio; species Salinivibrio sp. VYel1. The sequence goes on from NZ_RSAM01000017.1 coordinate 57,396, forward strand.
AGGCTCGTTGACCGTTTATGGGTTGTTGAGTGATGAATGGGATGCGATGGCATATATTAGCCGTTTTGATCGGGACAACTTTAAAGATGGTAATGGGCATCGCACCTTTGGCGGTGAGGGAGAGATCACTAATGGCTTAGTAAAAGTAGGCTGGGAGCCTGCAAGTGGGCATCGCTTTGAACTCAGTTATGATAAGTATCGCGATAAGGGCGACTATCTGCCGCGTCCTGATATGGGTGTAAGCTTCAACCGTAATCGTACCGGTGAAATGATACTGCCAGTGACCTACGATCGTGATACCGCCACGATCAATTACGAATACACCCCGTCACAAGCTATCGAATTGAAAGCGCTGGCCTATTATAACCAGCTGTCACTCACCCGTGATGAAACCGAATTTGCCACCCACCCATTTCTTGCTGACCGCAAAGGCGTCAACGTGGCGGAAGACACGAACCTTGGGGTAAAACTCAGTGTGTCACAGCGTATTGGCGATCACCAACTCGCGTACGGTGCGCACTATGAAAATCAAGACAACGACACCCAATTTGCCAAACCGGGTGTACAGATTTTGGAATCGGCCGACAAGATTGCGCTGTATGTGGAAGACAAGATCGCGCTTACCCCACGTTTTTCGGTGACGCCCGCGGCGCGTTATGACAGCTTTGATCGCCGAGCGACCAGCTCGAGTCAGCGTTATGATGATGTGTCGTTGGCATTGGGGGCCGAGTTTGTCGCTAACGACTATCTCACCGTGTTTGCCAACAGTCGAGAGCTGCACAAAGCACCGCCATTGAATGAATCATTTACCACCACAGCACTGAGTGAAAGCGCGGATAAAGACTTGAAAGCCGAGCATGGCCGGACCGATGAAATTGGTGTGCGCCTCTCGAATGCCGCGGCGCAAGAAAACTATTTATTAACCGCCAATCTGACGGTGTTTCGCACTGAGCTCGATGATGAAATTGTGGTGCGTAGTTACAAAGATGGCAGTGGTAATTGGGCGTATGAAACCACCAACCGTGGCGATGCCACCTATCGTGGCTTTGAGGCCAGTACCTATTGGGCATGGCAGCAGTGGACGGCGTCAGCCAGTTACAGTCGCACGGATGTGAGTTATTCAGAGGCGTATCAACTGGATCAGATTTTTGGTCGCGCCCGCCACCTCGGCGATACCGTAGCCTTGAATGCGGATTACGCGTTGACCCGTTGGGATGTTTTGCTGGGGTGGAACACTCAAATTCAGCGATCGACCACCGTTCCTGATAGCAACTTGACCAAGCCGGGCTACACAGTCCACAACGTGTTCGCTCAGTGGCAACCGATGGCAGTAGACGGATTCACTTTGACGGCAGGGGTCGACAATCTGTTTGACAGTCGCTATCGCTCGCATGCGTCAACGTCAGGTAAACGAGGCGCAGAAATCCTCGATTACGAGCCCGGTCGCAATATTAAATTGACGGCATCCTATCAATTTTAATCGCAAAGAGGTGGGCGCTTGCGCCCACCTATCAAGGAGCATTGATGCCTAGTATGACGACGATGATTGACTCCGAGCATGCCCCACGTTACTTGCAGACCTTGTGTCGTCACTTTGGTCGCAAAGTCGAGGCGAGCTGGGATGAGCAAACAGGACGCGTACATTTCCCTGCGGGAGTGTGTGATATGCAGGTGCAAGGAACCCAGTTGCGTGTTACATGCCATGCCGATGATGAAGCGAGCTTAACCTTGGTGACTGAGACGGTCAGTAGCCACATCAAGATGTTTGCACGCCGAGAAGCACTGCCCCATCAGTGGCAGTGCGTCGCCGACGCTTAGGCGTGTTTTTTCGCGCGGCCTTGCACCGCCTTAAAACGTGGATTGGTTTTGCAAATGACGAACATGCGTCCGCGACGCCGAACGACTTGACAGTCAGGATGACGTTGACGGGCGCTTTTTAGTGAGTTAACGACCTTCATGACGACGCCTTTTTGCGGCGGCCTACTTGGCCAAACTTACGCGCGAAGTGTGCCGCGCGCCCTTCTTTGTTCGTCGCTCGTGCCTTCCCAGTATATACCGGGTGTGAGGCGCTCGAGATATCCAGTGGATAGTAAGGATAGGTTTTGCCATCTTGCCACTCGATGGTACGTGATGTTTGCAAGGTTGAGCCGACAATAAAATAGGCGTCAACACTGGTGTCATGAAAAACGACAGAACGGTATTCGGGATGGATATTGGCTTTCATAACGACTCCCTATTGTTTGTTATGATATAACATAACACTTACTAAGGAGGATGAAAAGTGCATCAGCGTCCAGGTTAAAGATCTCATTTCCCCAACTTTTTGTTGTCAGTTCGCGAAAAGTGTTACTTTTTCTTACCTGAATCAACATGCGCGTGACGGCACCTGGTTAGGATTTGGCCATGGTGCTGAGCGCGGTTGCTCACATCTCCCACCAAGGATGGTGCTTATTAGTGGCGATAGGCCGACGGAGGAGCCGTCATATCGTATCTACCCCCAATACGCCATGGGCGTGCCATAGACAATGAATGCATGTGAACGGACGCGTGGGGACGTCTATCCAAAGTAGGAGAAAGTTATGTTCTTGGTTGAGTTATTAGTGGTACTCAGCTGCATCTTAATCGGTGCCCGTATCGGCGGCATTGGTTTAGGTGTGATGGGCGGGGTCGGGCTCGCGGTACTCAGTTTTGGTTTCGGTTTGCAACCCACGCATCCACCTATCGACGTGTTGCTGATGATCATGGCGGTGGTCGCCGCTGCAGCCACCATGCAAGCTGCAGGTGGCTTGGATTTTTTAATTAAAATTGCCACCAATATATTACGTAAAAACCCACGTCACATTACCTTTGTTGCCCCTTTAGTGACTTATGTCTTCACCATGATGGCGGGAACCGGACACGTTGCCTATTCGGTATTGCCGGTGATTGCTGAAGTCAGTCGCAAAAGCGGCATTCGTCCGGCTCGCCCTTTGGGTATGGCGGTCATTGCCTCGCAATTTGCGATTGTAGCCAGCCCCATCGCGGCAGCGGTGGTTGCATGTGTGGCCTTTTTAGAGCCGCAAGGCATTACCCTTACCGATGTGCTGTCGGTCACCATTCCTAGCACCTTTATTGGTCTTGCTTTGGCGTGTGTGATTGTTAATAAGCTGGGTAAAGAGCTTAAAGACGATCCTGAATATCAACGCCGTTTACAAGATCCCGACTTTCGTCGAGAAATGGAAGCGGATTTGGCGGTGGAAGATATCGAAGTCACGCCGGAGGCGAAGAAATCGGTTGGCTTGTTCTTATTTGGTGCCTTAGCCGTGGTCATAATGGGGGCATTCCCAACCCTGCGCCCGGCCTTTGATGGCGAGCCAATGGGGATGGCGCATACCATTGAAATCGTGATGCTGTCAGTGGGTGCATTGATCATTTTGACCTGTAAGCCGGACGGCAATGCGATTAGCCAAGGTTCGGTATTCCATGCGGGGATGCGTGCCATCGTCGCAATCTTTGGTATTGCTTGGCTAGGTGATACTTTGATTGGTGGCCATGGCGAGATGGTCAAAGAGGCGGTGTCTGGCTTGGTTGAGATGGCACCGTGGACATTTGCGTTTGCGCTGTTCGCCTTGTCAGTGATGGTGAACAGCCAAGGTGCAACGACAGCGGTGTTGGTGCCGGTGGCGATTACCTTGGGGCTACCGCCTTCGATGATTATTGCGACCTTTGTAGCGGTGAATGGCTACTTCTTTATTCCTAACTACGGGCCTATCATTGCCTCCATCGACTTTGACCGAACCGGCACCACGCGGATAGGTAAGTACATTTTTAATCACAGCTTTATGGCACCAGGCTTGCTGAGTATGGTGTTCAGTATCGCTTGTGGTTTGCTGATTACGCAGGTGCTGTAACGGCGGTTTACGGTATAAAAGAAGGGCGCTATCAGCGCCCTTTGTTGTCTCTATCGGTCGTCGGTGTCTGTTGTGAGTGACCCACTACGATGACTGACCCACTACGCGTTAAAACGTTTACCGCGATACTTAGGATGCATCAGGTTTTCAACCGAGAAGATCTCGTCCAGCTCCGCCTCGGTCATTAAACCACGCTCGAGCACCACTTCTTTAACGCTCTTACCTGTTTCAGCACAAATCTTGCCGACAATATCGCCTTCATGGTGGCCGATAAAGGGGTTAAGATAAGTGATGATGCCAATCGAGTTATGCACATAGTGCTCGCACACCGCTTGGTTAACGGTAATCCCGCTCACACATTTTTCACCGAGATTGCGGCAACCATTGGCTAAAATCGAGATAGACTCAAACAGCGCCTGCCCAATGACGGGCTCCATCACGTTAAGCTGGAGCTGACCGGCTTCGGCGGCAAAGGTGATGGTGGTGTCATTCCCCATTACCCGGTAGCAAACCTGGTTAACCACTTCAGGGATCACCGGGTTAACCTTAGCGGGCATGATGGATGAACCGGCCTGCATTTCGGGTAGGTTAATTTCATTGAGCCCCGCACGTGGGCCCGAGGAAAGTAGACGGAGGTCGTTACAAATCTTCGATAGTTTCACTGCCAGGCGTTTTAGCGCACCATGCACCATCACATAGGACCCACAGTCTGACGTGGCTTCAATCAAATCTTCGGCCGGGATACAGGGTAAGCCCGTGATTTCAGCTAGGCGTTTTACCGCCAGTTGTTGATAGCCTTCGGCGGCATTCAACTTAGTACCAATCGCGGTCGCGCCGAGGTTTACCTCTAACAGTAACGCTGCGGTGTATTTGATGTTTTTAATCTCCTCGCGCAGTAGCACTGAGAAGGCTTTGAACTCTTGCCCGACCGTCATCGGCACCGCATCCTGCAGCTGGGTGCGGCCCATTTTGATCACGTGTGCATAGGCTTCGGCCTTGGCGTCGAATTCTTTTTGCAGATAATCAATCGCATCCATTAGTTTTAGAATGCTGTTGTAAACGGCAATACGAAAACCGGTGGGGTAGGCACAATTGGTCGATTGGCTCTTATTGACGTGATCGTTGGGATTAATCACATCATAGTCACCTTTTTCGTGCCCCATCAGCTCAAGCGCAAGGTTGGCAATCACCTCATTGGCATTCATGTTGACTGACGTCCCTGCGCCGCCTTGAAAGACGTCCGAGGGGAATTGATCCATGCATTTGCCTGTTTGTAGGATTTGGTCGCAGGCTTTGATGATGTAATCGCCGACATCTGCGGGGATCACGCCGAGCTCTTGGTTTGCCATCGCGGCGGCTTTTTTGGTGTAAACCATGCCGCGTACGAAATCGGGGATATCAGAAATCCGGGTGCCGGAAATAGTAAAGTTTTCGATCGCCCGCAGCGTATGGATGCCGTAGTAGGCATCGGCAGGTACCGCGCGTTGGCCGAGTAAATCTTCTTCTAAACGGGTTGCTGTGGTTAGGGTTGAGGTTTCATTGGGTGTTATAATCGTCTGAGACATGCGTTGGCCTTAACATCAAGTTATTATAATGATTAAAACGTCGCCACAAATTTTGCTGTAGAATCCATTCCTCAGAGATTTTGGCTGGATGTATTATCTGTTACATCCTTTCAGCCGCCATTACAGCATATAATGCGGTGAAAAGGGCTGACCCCGGTCACAGCTGTAGCATGGCGCACAGACAAAATGCGCTTTCTTGCACTTTGATTCAAGGGCTAAATTCGGTTTCGTTGTTCGGCTTTTGGCGGATTTTGATGTTAGGATGAACAGTCCATTTCCAGCGCGAGGTGAACCGTGTTTCCAATCTTATTGCTGCTATTTATTCTGGTCCCAGTGATTGAAATCGGCCTGTTCATTCAGGTTGGTGGTTGGTTGGGATTGTGGCCAACACTGGCGCTGGTTTTGATCACCGCATTCGTCGGCGCCTCTTTGGTACGGAGTCAAGGACTGATGACTCTGGCTTCGGTGCAAGATAGGCTCAACCGCGGTGAGTTACCCGCCCAGCAAATCCTTGAAGGCGTGATGCTGGCCGTCGCCGGTGTGCTGCTGTTAACGCCAGGTTTCATGACCGATGCGATGGGGATGTTGGTGCTTTTGCCTGGGCCGCGAGCCGCGCTCGCCAAACAAGTGATGAAGCGCGTCACTGTGTCTCAAGCGAGCTTTAGCCAAGGTAACTTCCATCAAGGGGGCAATGCGCAAGGTCCTTTTGGTGAGGATCCGTTCCGTCGCGGAGGCCGTGGTGAGGATGGCAATACCTTTGAGGGGGAATATGAGCGCAAAGATGACGACGATGATGACCATCGCCTGCGCTAAGCCATGTCGGGGTTAAACCCAGCCAAAAGGCCGCATGAGGATGCGGCCTTTTTCGATCATGGCGTCCCGCTTACTCGGTGAGCTCGGGGCGCTGACGGTATTGGTCGAGTGATGCTGGGTTATCCAGCGCACTTAACTGCGCCACGTCTTGGCCATGGACCACATCGCGCACTGCCAACTCGGCCAGTTTCCCTGACTTGGTGCGTGGAATATCGCTCACCTCGGCAATTACGGCGGGAACGTGACGCGGCGTGCACTGGGTGCGGATGGTTTTTTTGATGGTTTGCTTGAGTGACTCATCCAGTGTGACTCCGGCGGCGAGTTTGACGAATAGCACCACGCGGACATCATTTTGCCATTGCTGACCAATGACCACCGAATCCATGATCTCGCTAAGCTGATTCACATGGCGATAGATTTCCGCCGTACCAATTCGTACCCCGCCTGGATTTAATACCGCATCAGACCGGCCATAGAACACCATACCACCTTGTGCAGTCAGGCGTACATAGTCACCATGAAACCAGATATCATCAATCTTGTTCCAATAGGCATTGTGGTAGCGGCTGCCATCGGTATCGTGCCAAAAGCCAACCGGCTGGTTGGGGAAGCTATTACAACACACCAGCTCCCCTTTCTGCTCTTCAACCGCTTGCCCTTGGGCGTTAAACACTTGTACATCGAGCGCCAAGCCTCGCTTTTGGCTTTCGCCGCGATAAACCGGTGACAGTGGGCTGCCAAGAACAAAACAGCCACAAATGTCGGTACCACCCGCAATCGAACTTAACTGCAGATCGGACTTTATCTTTTGATAGACATAATCAAACTGCTCGGGCGCAAGTACCGAGCCGGTCGAACACAGGACACGTAACGACGCCAGCGAGTAATCATCTTTTGGCGCCACACCTTGTTTTTCCAATGCCTCTAAGTATTTCGCCGCCGTGCCAAAAAGGGTGAGCTGGTGCCGCTCGGCCAGTCGCCAAAGTACTCCCGCATCCGGATAAAACGGCGAGCCATCATAAAGCACCAAGGTCGCGCCACTTGCTAAAGCGCTGACTTGCCAATTCCACATCATCCAGCCGCAGGTGGTGAAATAGAAAAAGCGATCGCCGGGGCGCACATCCGAATGGAGCTGATGCTCTTTCAAATGATTGAGCAATATCCCCCCCACCGAATGAATAATGCACTTGGGCTTTCCCGTGGTGCCGGAAGAGTACAGCACAAAGAGTGGGGCATTGAACGCCACGCGGGTAAAGCGAAGCGGCGGCGCGTCGTTAGCTAATAAGTCTTGCCAGTTATCCACGCCAGCAGGTAAAGAAGGTCGATCGCCATCAAAAGGGATCACCACTAGGCGCTCAATGGCCGATACCTTATCCACCACCTGCTGCGCTTTATTCAGGCAGTCATAGGTTTTGCCGTTGTAATGATAGTGATCGGTGGTAAACAGCACTTTGGGCTCGGTTTGGCCAAAACGGTCCAACACACTGTCGACGCCAAAGTCCGGTGAAGTTGAGGTCCAAATCGCGCCTAGTGCCGCGGTGGCAAGCATCGCAATCACGGTTTCCGGTAGGTTGGGTAAATAGCCGGCAACCACATCGCCTGGTTGAACGCCTTGCGTATCTAGGTAGTGACGGATGGCCGCCACCTGATCGACGAGCTCACGCCAAGTGAGGGTGCGTGCTACCTCATGCTCACCGCTAAAAATCATCGCCGGTTGGTCGGCATATTGCTCTGCGTGCTTGAGCAGGTTTTCGGCATAGTTCAGACGTGCGGTGGGAAACCACTGGCTATCCCGATTAGGGTGCTCGGGGTCGATATCGCACACTCTCTCGCCCGGATCGCCGATCACGCCAGCAAATTGCCATAACTGTTGCCAAAAATCGCCGCTTTGGCGTACTGACCATGCATAAAGATCGTCATAGCCACTCAGCTGGGTGTCGTGATCTTGATTCACGGCACGGATAAACGCGGCGAGTAAGGTGTGGGTTTGACGTTCCTTATCCGGTGCCCACAACAATCCGTCTTTCATGTCCTCTCCTTAGCTCTTATCAGGGTGTGCCTGTATAAATGCATCCAGCGCTTGGCATTGTGATTCAATGCGCGTCAGGGTTGGGTAGGCCGTTAAATCAAACGCAAACCGGCGTGCATTAAACAGCTGCGCGACCAAACAAATATCGGCCAAATTGGGCGCTTCGCCGCCAATAAAGGAGCTGTCTAATCCTTGTAATTTGGCTTCCAAACCATCGAACCCTTGTTTTAGCCAATGGTGATACCAAGTGATTTTGTCGTCATCACTGTGGCCAAAGGGGCCGGTTAAGTATTGCAGAACCCGCAAGTTATTGAGTGGATGCACATCACAGGCAATGTCGAGCGCCAGTGATCGACACTGGGCTTTTTGCACTGGATCACTGGGGAGCAGTTTGACCTGTGGATAGCGCTCGTCGAGGTATTCGATAATGGCGAGCGATTGGCTCAAGGTGACATCGCCATCGACCAAGGTAGGCACTAAACCGGCGGGATTGAGCGACCGATAGGCGTCGCTGTGCTGGTGTTTATCCAGCAGGGACACGGTTTCTCGTTGGTAGGTGAGGCCTTTAAGGCCAAGGGCGATGCGGACGCGGTAGGCCGCGGTCGACTTACTGTAATCATAAAGCAGCATACAAGCTCCTAGACGGCGTCAACGTCAAGCGCGCCTAGAGACTCTAGGCGCGCATCAAGGTTACTCCGGGATGTAACGGGTCACGGTTTGCTCAATGGCGCCGAAAATAGATGCCTCTTGGCTGTCGCGCATATCGATGGTGACGCTATCGCCAAAGGTCATAAACGGGGTTTTTGCCTCACCTTGGTCGATAATTTCCAGCATGCGCTTTTCGGCTAAGCAGCACGAGCCTTTGCTGCGATCGGTGTTGGACACAGTACCGGAGCCAATAATGGTCCCCGCACTGACATGGCGGCTTTTCGCCACATGCGCGACCAGCTCGGCAAAATCAAAGGTCATATCGACACCGGCGTCGGGTGACCCGAACCATTCGCCGTTGAGGGTGACATGCATCGGTAAGTGGACTTTATGATCGCACCAGTGATCGCCCAGCTCATCTGGGGTAACCGCCACTGGTGAAAATGCAGAAGCCGGCTTGGATTGGAAAAAGCCGAACCCTTTGGCAAGCTCGCCGGGGATGAGGTTGCGCAGTGAAACGTCGTTGACCAGCATCAGCAGTTTAATGTGTTGGCCCGCTTTGTCAGCACTAAGATGCATGGGGACATCATCGGTGACGACGGCAAGCTCGGCTTCAAAGTCACAGCCCCACGCATCATCGACCAATTCAATCTCGTCACGTGGGCCGAGAAAGCCATCAGACATGCCTTGATACATCAGTGGGTCGGTCCAAAAACTCTCAGGCATTTGTGCGCCGCGTGCTTTGCGCACCAGTTCAACGTGGTTAACGTAGGCGCTACCATCCGCCCACTGAAAGGCGCGGGGCAGTGGAGAGTCGCAGACACTCGGGTCAAAGGCAAAGGACTCACTGACTTGGTTGTCGTTGAGCGCGTCGTAGCGTTGAGTCAGTTTGGGCGCAAGTGTCGCCCAGTTATCGAGCGCCGCTTGTAGTGTGGGCGCAATATCGTCGGCGTGGACGGCGCGAGTAAGGTCACGAGAGACCAAAATCAATTTGCCATCACGTCCGTGTTTGAGTGAAGCCAGTTTCATTGCTTTCTCCTTCGCTATTCTGCGTCACTTGGCGTGCGCCAAGAGTGAACATAATCGGTCAGTTCGGTGGCTTTCGCCGCGTCGCCCATATCAAGTGGCATGCGGGTATCAATCATCACCGCCACTTCGTCGGTCTCTTTTTTCTGATGCTTTTTGCCTGCGGCAAAGGCTTTTGGGTGAGGACCATGTGGGAAGCCACAAGGGTGTAGAGTCACCATGCCGGCATCAATGTTATCGCGGCTGAAAAAGTCACCTTGGTGATAGAAAAGCACTTCATCGTAGTCATCGTTATTGTGGTAGAAAGGCACCTTCAGTGCGCCAGGATCTGACTCGATCGGGCGGGGGACAAAGGTACAAATCACAAAACCTTGCGCGACAAAGGTGGTGTGCGCGGATGGTGGTAAGTGGTAACGATGGCTCATCAACGGGCGGATATCTCGCCAGTTGAGCCGGAATACGGTGAGGTTGCCTTTCCAGCCCACGGCATCGAGTGGGTTATAAGGGTAAGTGACACGGTTAAGCTGTTGGCGCGATTTGATCATCACTTGCCAGCTTTCGCTGTCGGATTGCTGGGCTTTAAAACTATCGTCAATGCGCGCATGTTCTAACACCGCAGGGTCAAACACCGCATGTTCGCCGACAATGCCTCGTTCGGCGCTCATGTAGGAGCCATGTGTCGCTTCAATCATCAGCAAGGTGGTGACCTCATCCGGCACCAGTCGCCAGCTGGTGGCGCGAGGAACGATCAAATAATCGCCTTTGCTGTAGCGCAAGTGGCCATAATCGCAATACAGCGAGCCTTCGCCCTGATGGACAAACAAGCAATCGTCGCCATCGCTGTTGCGCACCAGATAAGACATGGCGGTATCGGTGCGCCATAAGCGAACCTGAACGTTGGCATTGGATAACAGCACAGGTGCATCCATTGGCGACGTGCCTTGCGTTTCAACTCGGTTGGTATCAAAAGCATGCGGTCGTAATGGGCCTTCCCACTCGCTCCAGCCCGTCGGGGGATGGCGGTGATACATATGACTGGCCGGGCCAAAAAAGCCTTCCTTGCCACACTCGCGCTCGTAGGTTCCCTCGGGAAAGTCGCAGTGGGCTTGACGTGAGGCATCCCCTTCACGAATGGGGAATGAAAACCACTTTCGCATAACTCGCTCCTTGTGCTGGGCGGCCGTGCTCACCGGGACGGCCAAATAGTTTCAAAAGAAACAATCTATCCGTTTATACTAGCGATCAGAGACGAGAAAAAGCAACGCTCTGTTAACAAATATTTTACTTTGAGTGTTCAGTATTTTTGCCGCCTAAAAATCGTAAGTGTAAACAAAGCACTACCTTTGCATCTTATCGAAGCCTCTCGTAAAGTAGGTTATATGATTTCACTTGAAACTAACTGATATGACCCTTCCTCATTTAGCGCTCGATAGCTTTTTGCCTTATAAGCTGGTTCACACGGCGGAGTTGGTGGCCGATAGTCTTGCGGCACGTTATGAAGCAGAGTTTGGATTATCGCGTCCAGAATGGCGCGTGCTGGCCTCTTTGGGGGCACGGGATGGCGTGATGGCGAAAGATTTAGCCGCAGAAACGCGGCTGGATAAAGTAAAAGTGTCGCGCTTGCTTACCCGTTTAGAGCAGCACCAACTGGTAGAGCGACGCGCGTGCCAAGGTGATCAGCGCGCCGCGTTAGTCCATTTGACCGATAAAGGACGCACCCATTATCAGACTATTGTCCCCAAGGTGTTGGAGTGGGAAACAGCCATGCTTGAGGGACTCAGTGCGGCGCAGTATCAAGCGCTTTATCAGGCGTTAGACGCTCTGCAGCACCGCGTTCTTGAGTTGGCTCAGACGGACAATGATGCCGCGAGTGTCTGACGGCGCAGCACCACGGCATACAGGTACGCCATAATACCGGCCAGTAGATTAGCAATGGCGATTCCCGCAAACAGGCCATGGGTGCCGTTGACCATGCCGCCCAGCCACGCACAGGGCACCAAGAAGACAAACAAACGGACGAGGTTGCAGGCGAACGAATGCAATGAACGCTTCATCGCATTCAGGCCGCCGACCAATAACATCAAGGTGCCTTGTAAGCCGTAACTGGCCGGAACCACCATCAAATAGTGGGCAATTTCTTGTTGAACCCGCACATCGTCACTAAACAAATTCGCAATCAGATCGATAAAAGGCCATAGCGACAAGTACAAGGCAAACTGGAACAAGATGGCAAAGCGCATCGCGCTAAACAGTGCCTGAAAGGCCCGTTGATGGTATTGCGCGCCAAAGTTTTGCGACATTAAGGGCGTGAGCGATGACGTCATCGCCATCATCACAATTAATAAAATAGCTTCAATGCGTTGCGCGGCGCCATAGGCGGCAACGCTCTCTGTCCCTTGCGAGGCGAGCATCATCATTAAAATGGCACCTGCCGCCGGGTTTAAGGCATTGGTCATCCCAGCGGGCATGCCAATTTTAAGGATTTGACGCACGTCTGTCGCCAGTTTGGTCCATTGTGGTGCGATTAGTAGCCGTTCACGGCGAATCAGTATACTTAGCGCGGCTATCAATGCCCCCGCCCAACTGACGGCGCTGGCGATGGCGGCCCCTTTTACGCCCAGCTCGGGAAACGGACCCAAGCCAAAAATCAGTAAGGGGTCGAGCGTCCCATTAATCAGGCCGGAGACCATCATGATTTTCGCCGGCGTTTTGGTGTCGCCCGTGGCGCGGATAGCGGCGTTTCCTGCCATGGGTACCACGAGTAATGGAATGGTGAAGTACCATACCTGCATATAGTCGTGGATCAACGGCAATAAGTTGTCGCTTGCTCCCAGTGCGGAGAACACTGGATTGATGGTGACGGCCCCTAACCAGCCGACGGTCATCACAATGAATACCGCCAAGATCAAGCCGTGACTCGACACCCGCGCGGCATCTTGATGATCGCCTTGACCAAGCAATCGCGCCACCAAGGCGGCAATGCCGACCCCTAACCCGAGCGTGATGGAGTTAACCGCAAAGGTGATGGGGAAGGTGAAGCTCACCGCGGCGAGTGCTTCCGTGCCAAGCAGTGAAATAAAGAAGGTATCCACCACATTGAACATGATGATCGCGAACAGCCCAAATACCATGGGCACGGTCATCTTACGCAATGTGAGGTTGATCGGGGCGGAGAGTAGCCCGTGTTTGTCGTTCATAATCGCTTATCACTGGGTTGGGACGGCTTACCCTAGCGGATCCTCACAATCGGAGAAAGTTGCCAGTCTAAAAAAACAAAAAAATTACTGTAAAACCCTTGGGAAAGAAAAAGGGCGTCCCCACATAGGGAATTACATCAGGAACCGGACGCATGTACGGCCTGTGTGCATACTTACTTCATCAAACGGAACATCATTACTAATTCAGGAGACGACCGATGAACATTCGTCCACTACATGATCGCGTTATCGTTGAGCGCCAAGAAGCTGAGTCTAAATCAGCAGGCGGCATCGTGTTAACTGGTTCTGCTGCAGAAAAGTCTACCCGCGGCAAAGTGCTGGCGGTAGGCAAAGGCCGTATTCTTGAAAACGGCAACGTGCAGCCATTGGACGTTCAAGTGGGTGACACTGTTATCTTCTCTGAAGGCTTTGGCACCAAGACGGAAAAAATCGAGGGTCAAGAAGTTCTGATCTTGTCTGAAAGCGACATCATGGCAATCGTTGAATAATTCATTTCACCTCCAATCAATAAATTAAGAAAGGAATAGAATCATGGCTGCTAAAGACGTTAAATTTAGTGACGACGCGCGTGCGAAAATGCTCGAAGGTGTGAATGTTCTGGCTGATGCCGTGAAAGTCACACTGGGCCCTAAAGGCCGTAACGTAGTACTAGACAAATCATTCGGTGCCCCAACCATCACCAAAGATGGTGTCTCTGTTGCCCGTGAAATTGAACTGGAAGACAAGTTCCAGAACATGGGCGCACAAATGGTGAAAGAGGTGGCGTCTCAGTCAAACGACGCGGCGGGTGACGGTACGACAACTGCAACTGTATTGGCGCAATCTATCGTCAATGAAGGCTTGAAAGCGGTTGCAGCGGGCATGAACCCAATGGATCTGAAACGCGGTATCGATAAAGCGGTTGTGGCCGCGGTGGAAGAGCTGAAAAACCTGTCAGCGCCTTGCACCAGCAATAATGCCATCGAGCAAGTGGGCACGATTTCAGCGAACTCTGACCACACCGTTGGTAAGATCATCGCTCAAGCGATGGAAAAAGTGGGCCGTGACGGCGTGATCACCGTGGAAGAAGGTCAATCACTGCAAGACGAACTGAGCGTCGTAGAAGGCATGCAGTTCGATCGTGGTTACCTATCTCCTTACTTCATCAATAACCAAGAAGCCGGTAACGTTGAACTGGATAACCCATTTATCCTACTGATCGACAAAAAAGTGTCGAACATCCGCGAGCTGCTACCAACGCTAGAAGCGGTTTCAAAAGCGTCTCGTCCTCTGCTGATCATTGCAGAAGACCTTGAAGGTGAAGCGCTGGCGACATTGGTTGTCAACAACATGCGTGGCATCGTCAAAGTCGCTGCCGTGAAAGCGCCTGGCTTTGGTGACCGTCGTAAAGCGATGCTGCAAGATATCGCAACCTTGACGGCAGGCACTGTGGTTTCTGAAGAAATCGGCATGGATCTAGAGAAAGTGACGCTGGAAGACCTAGGTCAAGCGAAGCGCGTCACTGTCACTAAAGACAACACCACTATCGTTGACGGTGTCGGTGAGGAAGCGGCGATTGAAGGGCGTGTTGCGCAGATTCGTCAACAAATCGAAGAAGCAACCTCAGACTACGACAAAGAAAAACTGCAAGAGCGCGTCGCGAAACTGGCTGGCGGTGTTGCAGTGATCAAAGTCGGCGCAGCGACCGAAGTCGAAATGAAAGAGAAGAAAGATCGCGTTGAAGATGCTCTGCATGCAACACGTGCGGCGGTTGAAGAAGGCGTGGTTGCCGGTGGCGGTGTTGCCTTAATCCGTGCGGCGAGCAAAGTTGGCGAGCTGAAAGGTGACAACGAAGAGCAAAACGTCGGCATCCGTGTTGCACTGCGCGCCATGGAATCACCACTTCGTCAAATCGCGACTAACGCGGGTGATGAAGACTCAGTGGTTGCTAACAAAGTGAAATCTGGCGACAACCACTTTGGCTACAATGCATCAACCGGCGAATACGGTGACATGATTGAGATGGGCATCCTTGACCCAACCAAGGTGACACGTAGTGCACTACAGTTCGCTGCCTCTGTTGCGGGTCTGATGATCACGACGGAAGCCATGGTTACCGATCTGCCACAAAAAGACGGCGGTGCTGATATGGGCGCGGCTGCTGGTATGGGTGGCATGGGCGGAATGGGCGGCATGATGTAATCGCCTTTCCCTCAGAAATGAAAAACCCAGCTTCGGCTGGGTTTTTTCGTTGTGTGCTGCCAGAATCGATTTTAATCGTCAGTGTGTTGAAGTGGATGAGAATAAGTTCATCACGGCCACACCGGCAACAATCAGTGTCATCCCAATCACCGCCGGCGTATCGAGCTTCTGGTCGAACACCAACCAACCAATGAGCGCTATCAATGTCACGCCCGCGCCCGCCCATATCGCATAGGCGATGCCTACAGGAATGGCGCGTAAAGTGAGGGCGAGTAGATAGAAAGAGAAACTGTATCCCACTACCACTAATATCGAAGGAACGAGCTTAGAAAAGCCGTCACTATTTTTGAGTGATGCGGTTGCAATCACCTCTGCCACAATAGCAAACCCTAGAAAAAGCCAATGCTTCATATCGATGACTCCCAAGTGAGAAACAGGTGAGCTATGCTACCAGCCAATTTTTATGATGTATGCCTCATTTTGAGTAGAGAAGAGTGAAAGACACGATCGGACATGTAAGCCAATGTGAACACGAGCGGCAAAATATAGCAGGTAAAGTAGGCAAAATATCTTGCTCTGTACGCTTTTTGTTCAGGTGACATTTTTTTTGCAAAAAGGGGTTGCGGGAAAAACTGAGATCTTTATACTGCGCTTCCTGTTGACGGGGCAACGAGACGCAAGTCACGAAATGCCAACCACTCAGTCAACACGCTCTTTAACAATTTGACCTATGCAATCTGTGTGGGCACTCGTTGAGAATAGACAAAAA
>NZ_RSAM01000018.1:0-63113 GCF_009377945.1 Salinivibrio sp. VYel1
AAACGAATTGACTGTGCCGAACAACTGTAAAAGTTGTCGTTTGGTCACTCAGTTCATCGAATAAATCTTTTTGTCTATTCTCAACGAGTGCCCACACAGATTGCATAGGTCAAATTGTTAAAGAGCGCCGCTCAATCTTGAGCGGGAGTGGCATTTTACGCCACCTCGGCAATGAGTCAAGCGTTTTGTTTTGCTTGTTTGTTTTGCCGTTGTTAGCGCGGCTTGCCGTGCCAACGAGAAGCGAATTATAGAGGGTAGATTTTTGGATGCAAGCGTTTTTGTTCAAAAAAATCTAACCGAGCAAATAATCGCCAACTCACTCTATAAAGACAGCTTTTTAGCGGCGAGCGAGTAACGTGGGTATATCCGCGATCGAATTAACCACCTCAGTGGCTAATGCGACGCCCTGCTCGGTGATAGGTTTACCAGAGCGAACAAGAAAACGCGTAGTAATGCCCGCAGCCTCTGCCGCTATCATGTCATCCGCTTTATCTCCCACCATGACAGAGTGGACGAGGTCGATATTGAGCTCTTTCGCTGCATCTAGAAGCATTCCAGGCTTGGGCTTGCGACACTCACACTCGATGCGGTATTCCCCGCTTCCTTCGCTGGGATGATGGGGGCAGTAGTATATCCCATCAAAATCGACACCTTTGTCAGCAAAGTTCCAGTCCATCCATTCAGTCAATTGCAAAAAGTCTTGCTCAGTGTAGTAACCTCTCGCGATACCGGCTTGGTTGGTCACGAGGACGAGTAAATAGCCTCTTTCTTTCAGCGCCCTACATGCGTCGAACACGCCCTCAATATATTCAAAGCTATCGATACTAGACACATAACCGTGATCGACATTAACGACACCATCACGATCGATAAAAACGGCTGGAAGACTCACGCGTTGTTCCCCTCGGTAAATAATGTTGGGATTATGTCACGCCCAAGACTGACTTGCATCCATACTCCCCTCTTCTATCACATGCTAAAGTATACCCACTTTGTTTTCGGTTTATTTGGTTATGTGTTCCCAGTTTTCTATCACGCCGATTGGCACACTTCACTCTCCTTTTAAAGAGAAATTTGCGGTACCTCGTCAACCTGGGTTAGCGCCTAACGCACTCGCTTATCTCTACTTACAGGGGGATGCCAATCAGATCGACGCCGTGCGAGGCATTGAACAATACTCCCACCTTTGGTTACTTTTTCTTTTTGATAAGAACCTCGATAGGGGATGGCGCCCAACCGTCCGTCCACCTCGACTGGGGGGGAATGAGAGAATGGGTGTGTTTGCTAGCCGGGCTACATTTCGTCCTAATGGCATTGGTATGTCAGCCGTAGAGCTGGTTGATGTCACTCAAGATAGCGGGCAAGTCATCTTGGTATTACGAGGGTGTGATCTTGTTGACCAAACTCCAATTGTCGATATTAAGCCATATATTCCTTACTCTGACAGTATTGCCGACGCCCAAGGCGGATTTGCTCAAACCAAACCTACTCCGCTCGATGTTCATTTCTCTGACCGCGCCTTATTGGCATTATCTCCATATCCTCAGCAAGCATACTATCAAAGCGTGATTGCTGAAGTCTTAGCGCAAGATCCACGCCCGGCATACAGAAAAGGTCAACCGGATAATCGCCGCTATGCGGTTCACCTGTTCGACTTTAACGTCACGTTTTACGTTCAAAACGAGCAAATCGAAGTGGCTTCCATAGAAGCTTTTGTCGAAACTCCCCCACGCTGTTAATATGCTTGGACTTATTGATCGCCAATATCAACGGATAACTTTACATGCGTACCAGTCAATATCTGCTTTCTACTTTGAAAGAAACCCCTAGCGACGCAGAAATTGTCAGCCATCAGCTGATGCTGCGCGCGGGTATGATTCGAAAACTCGCTTCAGGCCTTTATACTTGGCTCCCCACAGGTGTTCGCGTCCTTCAACATGTTGAGCGTATTGTCCGCGAAGAGATGAACCGTGCCGGTGCCGTCGAAACCATGATGCCTGTCGTGCAACCAGCAGATTTATGGCAAGAAACGGGACGTTGGGAAAAATTTGGCCCTGAGTTACTGCGTATCGCTGACCGCCATCAACGCGATTTTGTCTTGGGTCCTACGCATGAAGAAGTGATTACACACTTGGCGCGTAACGAAATTAATTCTTACAAGCAACTGCCGCTCAACCTGTATCAAATCCAAACCAAATTCCGTGACGAAGTACGCCCACGTTTTGGCGTCATGCGCTCTCGCGAATTTACCATGAAGGATGCCTACAGTTTCGATATTGATAAAGCAGGCATGGAGCAGAGCTACGAAAAGATGCGTGCCGCTTACTGCGCCATCTTTGACCGTATGGGATTAGACTATCGCGCGGTGCTGGCTGATACCGGCGCAATTGGTGGTTCCGCCTCACACGAGTTCCATGTTTTGGCAGACAGTGGTGAAGACCTGATTGCTTTCTCGACTGAGTCTGAATACGCAGCGAATCTCGAAAAAGCTGAAGCGCTCGCGCCCAAAGATCAGGCTGATGCGCCAACCCAAGCGATGGAATTGGTCGATACGCCAAATGCAAAAACCATCGCTGAACTGGTTGAGCAGTTTGATCTTCCCATTGAAAAAACGGTGAAGACGCTTTTCGTCAAAGCGTCTGAACAGGTCGAGTCTGATCTTATCGCGCTAATCATCCGTGGTGATCATGAACTCAACGAAGTGAAAGCAGAAAACCTACCAGAGGTTGCCGCCCCGCTGACTTTCGCCACCGAAGAAGAGATACGTGCACTTGTCGGTGCCGGTCCTGGCTCTTTGGGCCCGGTAAACCTACCCGCACCTTTCATCGTTGATCGCAGTGTTGCAGTGATGAGTGACTTTGGTGCCGGTGCAAATACCGACGACAAACACTACTTCGGAATAAATTGGGAACGCGATGTACAGCTGGGTCAAGTCGCCGACCTGCGCAATGTCATTGAAGGCGATCCTAGCCCTTGTGGTAACGGCACATTGATGTTTAAGCGTGGCATCGAAGTGGGCCATATCTTCCAGCTGGGCAATAATTACTCACAAAAGATGAATGCAGGCGTGCTAGGCCAAGACGGTAAGAACGCCTTGTTAGAAATGGGCTGTTACGGTATTGGTATTACGCGTGTTGTGGCTGCAGCCATTGAGCAAAACCATGACCAAAACGGAATTATATGGCCTGACGCTATCGCGCCTTTCAAGGTGGCCATTGTCCCCATGAACATGCACAAATCTGAACGTGTGCGTGAAGCGGCTGAAAAGCTATACGCCGATCTCTCAGCGGCAGGTATCGATGTACTCTTTGACGACCGTAAAGAGCGTCCAGGTGTAATGTTCTCTGATATTGAGCTTGTCGGCGTGCCTCACACGGTAGTGATTGGTGAACGCAGCATGGACAACGGTGTATTCGAATATAAACACCGTCGAGAGGGCGAAAAAGTGCCTTTTGCTATCGACGATGCACTGACGTTTATTCAATCCAAGCTTAGCTAAGTCGGAACTGACAGTACCATTTTAATGCCCCGCTCTGCGGGGCATTTTATATCAGCTAATGTTGCATCAGCTAATCGTCTCAAGCGCTTTTTGGTATACCTTTTCAGCAAAATCCCAGTTGACTACTTGCCACCAAGCATTGACATAATCTGGCCGCTTATTCTGATAACTAAGATAATAAGCATGCTCCCACACATCGCAACCTAGCAGAGGCTCCCCTTTCACCTCAGCAACATCCATCAATGGATTGTCTTGATTAGGTGTCGATGTAATCGCAAGCTGTCCATCTTCTTTCACCACCAGCCACGCAAAGCCGGAACCAAACTGACCAATGGCCGCCTGACTAAAGGCCTCTTTAAACGCATCAAGTGAGCCGTACGTCGCTACAATGGCATCGTAGAGCGGCCCTTCTGGTGCCCCCTTAGGGTTAGGTGTCATTGATTGCCAGTACACCAAATGATTGTAATAACCACCGCCATTATTACGGATGGCAGCAGGCAGCGTTGAAATCTCAGCAAACAAAGCCTCAAGCGATTCACCATTACGCGCCGTCTCTTCGATCGCCGCAACAAATTTATCGTAATAGGTTTTGTGGTGACGCTGATGATGAATGCGCATCGTCGCCTCATCAATGTGGGGCGCTAGCGCATCGTAGGCATAAGGAAGATCCGGAAAAGGATAAGTCATAGTGTCACTCCATTGATGATTAAGACACCACCAGCCTAGATCGAATTGATAACAATTTTCAACCTCATTATCATTAATGATATTTAGGGTCTGTGATATACCGCCGCGCGTGAGATAAAAGAGCATCTATAATCAAACTGTTAGCGCGGTAATAATGGTAGCCCTATGTCAAAAAACAAACCTAAAATTGCCTTGGTACTCACCGGCGGCGGCGCACGAGCGGCTTATCAAGTGGGTGTCTTATCGGCCATCGCTCACTGGTATCCGCGTGTGCACACGAGTCCATTTACCATTTATTGCGGCACATCCGCCGGTGCTATCAACGCGGTATCTTTGGCAAGCTATGCGTCATGTTTTCGACTAGGCGTCAAAAAATTGTCTTGGCTATGGCATCGGTTGAACACCTCTCGGGTGCTCGCCAGTCAGCCCAGTGCACTTATCGGCCATCTTTTGTCGCAAACCGGGCAACGCTTTCAATCTCACTACCAGCCCACTCAGCCTTTCGGGTTGCTCAATAACCGGCCATTAAGAGAATTACTGAATCAAACGATCAGCTTTAACAAGCTTAACTATCAATTACTGGCTGGTCATTTGAATGGCTTGTCTGTCACGGCCTCAAACTACCAAACGGGGCAATCGGTGAGCTTCTTTCAAGGCGCATCACATATCAAACCATGGGAAAGAGCCCGTGCAGTGGGAAAACGAAGTCAAATTTCCACCGAACACTTACTGGCCTCTTCTGCCATTCCTTTCATTTTTCCCGCCTCCAGGATTGGTCACGAATTTTATGGTGATGGCGCCATTCACCAAATTTCCCCGTTGCGTCCCGCTGTTAAAATGGACGCGGAGCGGATTTTAATTCTGGATCTGACCACAGGGATACGGCGGCCTGAACAAATTAAACACACCGCGCCAGGTTTAGCGATGCTCGGCGGTCATTTAATGAATGCGATCTTTGCCGATACGCTCTCGGCAGACTTAGAGCATTTACAACGGCTTAATCATGTTGCCAGCGCTTTATCTCCCGACCAAAAAGAGCGTCTAGGGCTGCGCCACATTGATGTTCTCCACCTTCGGCCTTCAGAGCCATTTGAACCCATGGCGAACCGCTACTACAGCCATATGCCACTCGCATTGCGCAGCTTGCTTAAACTTTTGGGGATTAATGCCAGTCAAGATGCCACCTTTGCCAGTTATCTATTATTTGAGCCGGCATACCTTCGCCAGTTGATTGACATTGGTTACCGTGATGCACACAATCATCAGTCTGAGATCCTTTCTTTATTGACAGATTAGTTACTTTAAAACAGTATCCTCACTCGCATCCACCCATCGCCATTCGCAAAAATATATAGACTGGCACGATACCTGCTTCATAGATTGAAACCGACGTTGTTACTGAGTAGTTGATCACGCATGAATGCCTCGCACATCAAACAATATACAAACTCTGATCGCGCCCCGCGGATTGTCCCGCTCGGTGCCGATCAACGTTTGTTGTTGTTACAAAAGCTGCAAGGCCACCTTGATATCAAAGTGTTGTTTGAAGTGTATGCGCGTGAACTAGAAAAGCAGATCGATATTGGGCGAATTATTTGGGAGCATGATGATATCTCCAACATCATTCGTCGTGGCGCACAACACACATTTCGTCAGACGTTTTCCATCAAGTTCAATAAGCAGCCATTGGGTGTGTTGCAATACTCTACCCCTTACAAGCTCGACCCAGATGAAATCAGCTTGCTCCATACCTATCACAAGCTGCTCGCCGGCCCGCTGAATAATGCCGTTGAATATACGCGAGTGAAAAACATGGCATTGCTCGATGGCCTCACTGGCCTACATAACCGCACCAGCTTTGAACAAGACCTTCAGCATGCCGTCGCAGTCTGTGAACGGGAAAATATTGGTCTGGTCATGGTGATGTTCGATATGGACAATTTCAAACAAGTCAATGATACCTATGGCCATTTGGATGGTGATAAGGTACTACGTCGTTTTTCATTGCTGGTCAAAGAAGCCGTGCGTGGCAGCGATCGTTGTTATCGACTCGGTGGCGATGAGTTTGCCGTTATCTTGCAACCTGCCAGTAAGAGCTCAGTGAAACACGTGACCTCACGAGTGAAGAGCTTAGTTAGCCAAGATCATTTGTTATCAAGTCACCAGATCAGCGCGTCAGTGGGTTTCTCTGTCTATCGACAAGGTGATAATAACTTGTCGCTCTATGAGCGCGCCGACCAAAGTATGTACCGGCAAAAACGCGCACGTTAGCGCTTTCCTCTCCCCAACGAGATTGGGTATAGTGATCCTCATCATTACTTGAGGAGAACACCATGAAAATAGCAGACTGCTGTGACTTAATTCGCCAACGCTATGCGGAAATTGGCAGTGGCGAACAAGGCTATATACCGGCGGCGATCCATTGCGCATTAAAAGCCCTCAACGATATTGCACAAGACACTGAGATCCAGCAAGCGCGTCGAGAGCAAGCCGCATTTGCCGCAGCCAACTTGTTGATCAGCGATCACGAGGACTAAGATGGATTTAAACAATTACGCCACCATGGACCCTGTCATGCTGATGAGCATCGTCAATATGAAGCTACGTGACGAGTTTGACAGCTTAGAGGATCTGGTTCGTTATTATGATATCGACAAAGCCGTGTTGTGCACGCGGCTCGAAGAAGCAGGCTTTACGTATATCGAAGACGCCAACCAATTTCGCTAAGCCCATACCTACGGAAAAAGCGGACACATGGTCCGCTTTTTGTCTGCGTTGACTTTCCCAGTACGCTTGTTAACCCAACGAAACCCAAAGGACGGTTGCCACTAAGACAGGACAAACGAACTTGACGTAGACAGGCCATATTTTCCAAAACAGGCTCTGCTCAATCTCCTCGTATCCTTCACGCAAGGCTGACAATTTGCGGTCACGCGACCAAATCCACCCACCAAACAAGCAGAATAGCAAGGCAGCAAAAGGCTGGAAGTACTGTGTTGCCACTTTCGCGACAAGTCCAAATAAAGTGCCAAAATGAAACACGATAACGGCACTGAATGCAGCAATCAGTCCACCCAGTACCCAACTGGTGATTTTACGGCTTGAGCCTAACCGTTCACTGGCGAGCGCGACCGGGCACTCGAGCATCGAGATAGAAGAAGTCAGCGCCGCAATGGTCATCAACAAGAAAAAGACCAAAGAGACATAAGGCCCTGCAGCGCCCAAGCTTTCAAACAACAAAGGTAACACGGTAAATACCAGTGTATCGGCACTCAGCAAGCTGCCATCTTGAGCATAGATTTCGACGCCCTGATTCATCGCCACGAACATCGCGGGCAGAACCACCAGACCGGCAATGACTGCCACCGCGGTATCTACCAGCGTGACACTCAATGCCATCTTAGGTAGGTTTTCTTTCTGACTCAGGTAAGAGCCGTAGATCAGCATCGAACATCCACCAATGGTCAACGAGAAGAAGCCTTGCCCCATCGCTGCCAAGAGCAGATCTCTGTCCATGATCTTGGAGAAGTCAGGAATAAGGTAGTGCTTTAAACCCTCTGTTGCCCCAGGTAACGTCATGATGTAGACGAACATCGCGGCAAACAACACGAATAACGCTGGCATCAAACGGGTTGACCAACGCTCAATACCTTGTTTCACACCTGCTTGCACAATAAAGATAGTCAACACATAAAAGAGGATGGCGCCAAACAAGTTACGTGAAGCCGAGAAGCCTTTTAACCATGCTGCCACGTCGGTAAAGTGCAAGATCTCTGCAACCGCCGCGAGGAGGAATGACACTAACCAGCCTCCAACAATGCTATAGAACGCCAGCACCATACAAGGAACGGCCAGTCCCACTAAACCCACACCGCTTCCTAAGCGCTTCATCAAAGGATTATCACTCAGTGCACGCATGCTATCCAGTGGATTCGCACGCCCATGACGGCCAATCGCCATTTCCACCACCAGCATGGGAAATGCAACCAGCAAAATCATCAACAAGTAGACGAGTAAAAAGGCGCCTCCGCCATTACTGGCCGCTTGAGTGGGAAATCCCCAAATATTACCCAGTCCAACTGCAGCACCTGCTGCAGCAAGAACAAAGCCAATCCTAGTACCGAATAATTCGCGACTTGATGCCATTACTGCTTACCTTATGTATCATTAGACTAGTACATTAAGTAATTCGTCACGATTAAGCAAGACAAGATAGCCTAACTGCTCAATTAATCATCACCAGTTCAGTGTTCTGATCTCATCCAGCTCGCCCGACGTTTGCTCTGGCACCTTGTGAGCGAGCGATATTCAGTGAGCAAATCGCGCAGGTGACAAGGAGACTAAGACTCATGCTGCCAAACAAGCCGCCATTGTTTACCGCTCGCGGTCTGGCTAACATACCTATCGGCAATGGCCACCACTGTCTCGCCATCGCAAATAATCGGTTGGCGTCGGCGCAACCAGCTGGGGATCCCCGCTTCTTGGTAAAGTTTTTTCAGCTTTCGACGCCCTTGTCGGCCAGCAGGATGAATCGATAAGCCACGAGGGTTAAAGTGTACATGCAGTGCCCGCGACGCGAGATCTCCCAGCGCGAGTCCTTTCGCTGTCGACGAATAAGGCAGTAAGTATAAGGTACCCAGTCCATCTGGCAGCACTAACGGCGATTCTGACGTCAATGTGCCCTGCCATTGAGATAAATCTGCATCAGGCATCACGATATAAAGCTGTTGCTGGAAGCGGCGAATGCTCACCGTTCCCACGCTCAAGCTTGGGTTGGCATCCGGTTTAGCGTTGATGACATCAAAGAGCAATGCCTGTAACTGTGCTTGCGTTAAGGTAATACTGTGACGCTTTAGCCAATGGCGCAGCATGGCCTGCGTGAGTGCTAAATCGTCTTGTGGTAATGCGGTAATAGGCAGGCTACCTGCTTCTGTCTCCGCCTGTGTCACCATAGGCTCAATCAAACGTGCCAATAACGAAGCTTGTTCGGCACACAGAAGTTGGGTCCGTTGTACCGCTTTACGAAACCCTGGCCAGCGCGTATCCGCTTGCGGTAACCAGTGCTGACGCAAAAAATTGCGATCAAATCGCGTGTCTTGGTTGCTCGGATCGTCTACCCAATCGAGTTGATGTTGGCGCGCATACGCCTCGAGGCTCGCCCGTGATTGCGTCAAAAAAGGACGCACCAGATAGCCTTGCCCCAAAGCTCGCACCGCTGGCATTCCTGCTAATCCTTCCAAACCACTGCCGCGTTTTAGCGCGAGGAAAAAGGTTTCAACCTGATCATCGCTATGCTGAGCGGTTAACACCAGTCCATTGGGCTCAATCAGGTGCGCGATTGCCTGATACCTTGCTTGTCTTGCCGCATGTTCCACACTGAGCGACGTATCCAATCTTACCCTTTCCACGCAACAGCGAAATCCGGCGTTGTCCGCCCACATTTGGCACTGTTCCGCCCATCTATCTGCGTCGGGATGCAAACCGTGATGAACATGAACCACAAGGTAATCATGTTGGGGGTGCTGGTCGCGATACTGCGTCAATAATTCAAGCAACACGCGAGAGTCTAACCCGCCACTGAGCGCTAGCACCACCTGTCGCGGTGCCGATGTCAGCGGGGCTAATGTGTCACTCAGTTGATGGTAAAGCATAGCCATTCATCATTGATATAATGTGTCATTGTTACTGCCCTTTACGTAAAAGAAAAGGGCCCGCAGGCCCTTTATCGCAGTTCATTCCATCACGATTAGCAGTAACCGTAATTGAGCAAGCGCTGATAGCGGCGATCCCGCAAGCTTTCGATATCAAGACTGTCTAAATCGCTTAGCTGGGTAAGCAGTGTTTGCTTAATGCTCTCAGCCATCGCGTTAATGTCGCGGTGTGCGCCCCCCAGTGGCTCAGTGATCACACTGTCAATCAAGCCAAGCTCTTTGAGGCGTGGGGCGGTTATCCCCATCGCATCAGCCGCTTGCGGCGCTTTTGCAGCATCACGCCACAAAATAGATGCACAACCCTCGGGGGAGATCACCGAGTAGGTGGAGTACTGCAGCATATTGACATAGTCACCCACGCCAATCGCCAACGCGCCACCTGAACCACCTTCACCGACCACATTACAAATTACCGGCACGGTTAGGCCCGCCATTTCTTTGAGGTTACGTGCAATCGCCTCTGATTGGCCTCGCTCCTCGGCACCGACACCTGGGTAAGCGCCTGCGGTATCGATAAAGGTAATCACCGGCATATTAAAACGCTCGGCCATTTTCATCAGACGCAGCGCTTTTCGATAGCCCTCAGGCTTGGGCATACCAAAGTTACGCTTAACCTTTTCATTGGTGTCTCGTCCTTTTTGATGACCAATCACCATCACTGGACGCCCTTCTAATCGCGCCATTCCTCCCACCAATGCTTTATCGTCAGCATAGGCGCGGTCGCCAGCCAATTCATCAAATTCATGGAAAATGCGATCCAGATAGTCGTAGGTATAAGGACGTTGAGGATGACGCGCCAGTTGTGCCACCTGCCATGCGCCTAAATCACCAAAAATCTTTCGCGTCAGCTCAAGGCTTTTTGTTTCCAGTTGCTCAATTTCTTTATCTAAGTTAACCGCGTCTTCTCCACCCCGCTTAGAGACAGCGCGAAGGGCCTCAATTTTGGCTTCTAGTTCTGCGATAGGTTGTTCAAACTCTAAAAAATTAAGACTCATACCAAGAGAATCCTATTGGTCACCGCCAGTGTACGCGTTACGTCACCAGCCTGGCTTAGTTAAACTCTAATTCGACCTGCTCGTTACCGAGCAAGCCTTTCAAGGTGTCGATTAATTCATCGGTTGGCGTTACGCGCCACTCTGCGCCTAAGCGTAACCGCGCGCGCGCATCGTCGCGCTGATAGTAAAGATTCACAGGAACGGTACCGGATCGGTAGGGTGCCAGTGCATCATGAAACCGTTCAAAAAAGGGCGCATCGACCTGCTCAGATGTCATCGATATCCCTAAACAACGCGCATATTTTTCCCGCGCCTGACTAATGTCCATCACTTCACGGGCGGTCATTTTAAGCCCCCCGTTGAAGTCATCAAAGCTGACCTGTCCTGAGACCACTAAAATTCGATCTTTCTCCACTAAATCGAGATATTTGTCGAGCACATCAGAGAAAAGCATCACTTCCATACGCCCTGAGCGATCGTCTAGTGTGAGGATCCCTAATCGAGACCCTCGTTTAGTGGTCATCACCCGAGCTGCGATCACTAATCCTGCCACCGTCGACACCACATCGCGTTTCGTTGCATGAGCATCCTCGAGCCGCCACGTGATATAGTTTTTTAGCTCTTTGCGGTAACTGTTGATCGGATGACCGGTCAGATACAAGCCCAGTGTTTCCCGCTCCCCTTCTAACCATACTTTATCTGGCCACGGGTTGGCATGCGCATAGGCATGCTCGACTTCTTCGGGGGCATCGGTCAACACCCCAAACATATCGGTTTGCCCGTAGGCTTCCGCTTGGTGATGTTGGCTCGCAGCACGAATAGCTTCATCGACCGAGGCCATCATCGCCGCACGATGAGGGCCGAGTTTGTCCATGGCACCAGCGCGGATCAGGCGCTCTATCACGCGCTTATTGACTTTTTTGGTATCAATGCGGGCGCAAAAATCAAACAAGTCGCGGAAATAACCGTCTTGCTCTCGCGCGGCGACAATGGTGTCGATAGGGCCTTCACCGACCCCTTTTATCGCCCCAATACCGTAAACAATTTCCCCTTGCTCATTGACGGTGAAATGGTGCAGTCCCGCATTCACATCCGGCGGTAACACCGTCAACTTCATTCGCCGACACTCCTCGACCAAGCCAACCACTTTATCGGTGTTATCCATATCCGCGGTCATTACCGCCGCCATGAACTCCGCCGGGTAGTGAGCTTTCAACCACAAGGTTTGGTAAGAGACCAGCGCGTATGCGGCTGAGTGCGACTTGTTAAAGCCATAGCCGGCGAACTTTTCTACCAAGTCAAAGATCCGCATTGCCAGCTCGCCATCAATGCCGTTGGCAATCGCCCCTTTTTCAAAGATGTCTCGCTGCTTGGCCATTTCTTCTGGCTTTTTCTTACCCATTGCCCGGCGCAACAAGTCCGCCCCACCCAAGGTGTAGCCTGCGAGTGTCTGAGCAATCTGCATCACCTGCTCTTGATAGAGAATGATGCCATAGGTCGGCTCAAGCGTTTCTTTCAACGAGTCGTGTTGCCATTTTTCATCCGGGTAAGACACGACTTCACGGCCATGCTTACGGTCGATAAAGTTATCCACCATCCCAGATTGCAATGGCCCAGGCCGGAACAAAGCCACCAAAGCGATCATATCTTCAAAGCAATCCGGCTGAAGGCGCTTAATCAGCTCCTTCATGCCCCGCGATTCAAGCTGGAATACCGCAGTCGTCTCTGCCTTACGCAGCATCTCGAATGACGCTTGGTCCGCCATGGGAATCGCGGCGATATCAATAGGATCTTTCCCTTGACGCTGTAAGCGCGGATTTATCATCCCCAGCGCCCAGTCGATGATGGTCAGCGTCCGCAGACCCAAGAAGTCAAACTTCACGAGACCGGCGGTTTCAACGTCGTTTTTATCAAACTGCGTGACCGGATGATGCCCTTCACTGTCGCAATAAAGGGGGGCGAAATCGGTGATCGTGGTGGGTGATATCACCACCCCGCCCGCGTGCTTACCCGCATTTCGGGTTACCCCTTCAAGCATCCGCGCCATGTCAATCAGCGCTTTGACTTCCTCATCGTTGTTATAAACCTCGACCAGCTGAGGTTCGGCGTCGAAGGCTTTCTCGAGGGTCATGCCTGGGTCTGGTGGCACCAGCTTGGAAATCCTGTCCACAAAACCATAAGGGTGCCCTAACACACGGCCCACATCGCGGATCACGGCTTTCGCAGCCATGGTACCGAAAGTAATGATCTGAGATACCGCATCACGGCCGTACATTTCAGCGACGTGATCGATCACTAGATCACGCTTATCCATGCAAAAGTCGACATCGAAGTCGGGCATGGAAACCCGTTCGGGATTCAAAAAGCGCTCGAAGAGAAGATCAAACTGGAGTGGATCGAGGTCGGTAATTTTTAGCGCATAAGCCACCAAAGAGCCGGCTCCTGAGCCTCGCCCTGGGCCCACAGGGATATCATTGTCTTTTGACCATTGGATAAACTCCATGACGATCAAAAAGTAGCCGGGAAACCCCATTTGGTTGATGACCCCAAGCTCGCGCTCTAGTCGTGCATCATAGTCGGGGCGTCGGCGCGCTCTTTCCACTTCATCAGGAAAGAGAAAGGCAAGACGCTCTTCCAAGCCTTCTTGTGAGCGCTTGACCAAGTATTGATCAATTTCCATTCCCTCAGTCGGGAAGTTAGGCAAAAAGTACTCATTCAGCCGCACCGGGACGTTACATCGCTTGGCGATTTCTACGCTATTGGTCAGTGCCTCGGGAATATCCGCGAAGAGCTCACACATCTCTTGCTCGGTACGCAAATACTGTTCGGCGCTGTATTTCTTGGGGCGACGAGGATCATCGAGCGTGAAACCATCATGAATCGCAACTCGGATCTCATGCGCATCAAACTCCTCAGATGAAATGAAGCAGACTTCATTGGTCGCCACCACAGGCAAGTCATGCTCGGTCGCGAAATCAACTGCAAAATGTAGATAGACTTCTTCATCCTGGCGCCCAGTGCGCACCAGCTCCATGTAATACGCATCCGGGAAATAGGTCTGGTAAAAGTGAGCACACTCTTTTGCCAGCGCTTGATTGCCTTTAAGCAAGGCTTTACCCAAGTCACCACGGCAGCCACCAGACAACACAATCAATCCTTGTGCATGCTCAACCAACCACTGCTGATCGATCACTGGGCGGTGCTGAATATGGCCTCGGAGGTAGGCCTTGGAGATCAGCAAGGTCAAGTTCTTGTAGCCGGCTTTATCGGTCGCCAACAAGGTAAGCTGGCAAAGATCCTCGCCAAAGGCGTCAGACTGGACCAGAAAGTCAGCGCCGATAATCGGCTTAACACCAACGTTATTGGCCGTGTTGTAGAATTTGACCAACCCACAAAGGTTACTGAAATCGGTCAGCGCCATGGCGGGCATGCCCATTTCCGCCACTTTTTTTACCAGTGGCGGCACTTTGGACAACCCATCTACCATGGAAAAGTCACTGTGGATGCGTAAATGGACAAAACGTGGCTCAGACATACGGCTCGTTACTTAACGGTAATAGGGCTGGAATTCACCACACGCACTAGTCAATGCCCAGTGCGCGCTTAACAGGTTTAAAACTTTTGCGATGCATTGGCAGAGCGCCATGCTCGGCCAACGCCGCCATGTGGACCTTAGTGGGATAGCCTTTGTGTTGAGCAAACCCATAGTTCGGGTAAGCGGCATCCAACATGGCCATTTCATGATCGCGATCGACTTTCGCCAAGATCGAGGCAGCGCTAATTTCTGCTACCCGCAGATCCCCTTTTACCACGGCTTGTGCCGGCATCGGCAAGGATGGTACCCGGTTGCCATCAATTAATGCGTAATCAGGGGTGACCGATAAGCCATCAATCGCACGCTGCATCGCCAGCATGGTCGCATTTAAGATATTCAGCGAATCGATTTCATCAGGCTCTGCGCGCCCCACTGACCAAGCCAATGCTTTTTGTCTGATTTGATCATAGAGCGCGAGCCGTTTTTTCTCGCTCAACTTTTTCGAGTCCGTTAGACCCGCAATAGGCTGAGCCGGATCGAGAATCACCGCGGCAGTAACCACGGCACCGACCAAGGGCCCACGTCCGACTTCGTCGACCCCCGCGATAAGCTGTGCGTCAGGGTAGTGAAAAGGGTGTTCAGTCATGGCTATCTAATAAATTTAATACGGCATTGGCTGCAGACGTATCCGCATCTTTGCGGATGGTGTGATGCAACTCAGTAAAGGTGGTCAACAATGCCTGGTTATCACTGTCTAATTGCGCACTGACCGCGTCAGCCAGTGCGCCTGGCTCACACTCTTCTTGCAGCAGTTCCGGCACTAAAGGCGCGTCAGCGAGAATATTGGGTAAGGAAACATACTGCGTTTTAAGCAGGCGTTTGGCAAGCCATGCCGTGACCGGCTTGACCTTGTATCCCACCACCATCGGGCGTTTAAGTAACATGCACTCTAACGCTACGGTGCCAGAAGCGAGCAGCACCGAGTCGGCGGCGCTAATCACTTGGCGCGCCGTATCATCAACCAGGGTAAATGAAAGCTCTGGCGCGATCGCTTGCCAAGCCTGCTCAAATTGCTGTCGCCGGGTTTCATTAACGAGCGCGACCACAAACCCCAAGTCCGGATATCGCGCCGCTAGTTGCTGACACGCTTGTAAAAACGGCGGAGCTAACATCGACATTTCACTGCCACGGCTGCCAGGCAGCACTGCTAACCAACGTTTTTGGCTATCTAACCCAAGAGCACGCTGCGCGGCGAGTTTGTCCACCTGCATCGGAATGCTATCGGCCATGGTATGGCCAACAAACGCACAAGGCACATTAAACCTATCGTAAAACGCTTTCTCGAAGGGCAAAAAAGCCAGAACCAGATCAGTGGCTGCAGCAATCTTAAAAATCCGCTTTTGCCGCCATGCCCACACTGATGGGCTGACATAGTGAACGGTTTTGATCCCCGCTTTTTTTAATGATGCCTCGAGACGTAAATTAAAATCTGGGGCATCGATACCAATGAACACATCCGGCGGATTGACGGTAAAATGCTTGACCAACGCCGTTTTTACTTTCAGCAAACGTGGCAGTCGTCCTAGCACTTCCACCAGCCCCATCACAGAAAGCTCTTCCATATCGAACAAGCTGTGACAGCCTTGAGCCATCATTCTTGGGCCACCGATACCGACAAACTCAACATTAGGGTGTTGAGCTCGCATCGCTTTGATCAGGCCTTCACCTAAAACATCGCCGGAGATTTCTCCGGCGACGATTCCAACGCGTAATGGACGTTCACTCGGTAACATTAACGAATAACGCCTCGCGTCGAACGCTCAAAGAAGTCAATGAAAAGAGCCAGCGCCGGCTCGCTCTCGGCTTGCTCTGCAAGCTCTTTTTTCACTTCTTCCAACGTTTTACCGGAGCGGTACATATTTTTATATACCGCCCGAATGGCGCGAATCGCTGATTTTTCAAACCCGCGTCGCTTCAGGCCTTCCACATTAATACCAAATGGCGCGCAATGATTGCCCTGTGCCATCACATAAGGGGGGACGTCTTGAACCACAATCGAGCCACCGCCGAGCATGGCGTGGCTGCCAATCACACAGAACTGGTGAATGGCTGACATGCCACCGACAATCGCATAATCATCGACATGAACGTGGCCCGCTAAGGTAGCGTTGTTGGCAAAAATACAATGATTACCGACCACACAATCATGGGCGACGTGGGCATTAATCATAAACAGGTTGTCGCTGCCAACTTTGGTTTCGCCTTTATCTTGGACCGTACCACGGTGCATCGTCACGCTTTCACGAATGGTGTTACGATCACCGATTTCTAGCGTGGTTGGCTCCCCAGCATATTTAAGATCTTGGCACGCTTCACCAATGGAAGCGAATTGATAAATGCGATTGTCTGCGCCGATACGGGTCGGGCCTTTGATCACAACATGTGTCATCACCTCGGTACCTGTACCGATTTCAACCCCTTCGCCAATATAAGAAAAAGCGCCGATTTTTACGTTTTCGCCCAATACGACGCCGTCTTCGACAACCGCAGTGGGGTGAATGTAAGCCGTTTCGTGGATCACAATTAGATCTCTCTTCTTGCGCACTTCAGTTCCGCCGAGCAGACAACCTCGCCGTCTACTTTCGCCACCCCATTAAAGGCCGCAATACCTCGACGCTCTTTAATAAATTCCACCTCAAGCACCAATTGGTCACCCGGTGAGACCGGACGGCGGAATTTCGCATTATCAATGCTTGCAAAGTAGTATAGCTCGTTGTCTTTCGGCTTACCGAAGGTCTTAAACGCCAACAAGCCTGTTGCTTGCGCCATGGCCTCTAAAATGAGTACGCCTGGGAAAACAGGCAATTGCGGGAAATGACCCGTAAATTGAGGCTCATTGACAGTGATGTTTTTAATCGCGTGAAGGTATTGCCCTTCTTCAAAATCGATAACGCGATCAATCAACAAAAAAGGATAGCGGTGTGGTAACAGCTCTTTGATTTCGTTGATATGTAGAACTTTGTTTTCGCGAGTCAAGGTAGTATTCCCGTTCAAATCCAATACTGACTTCATTAACGCAAAACGGCCCGCGTTGCTAAGGCGGGCCTGTCATCTCGGCGTTAATCTTGTTTTTCGAGCTGATTTTCCAGCTCTTTGAGCCGCTTGTGCATCTCATCAATCTTGAGTACACGCGCGGCAGTCTTCCGCCACTCGCGGTTGGGCTGCAACGGAATGCCGGACGAATACATGCCCGGCTCAGTGATTGGCCGCATCACCATCGCCATTCCCGTGATGGTCACGTTATCTGTGATTTCCATATGGCCATTAAACACGCTGGCGCCACCAATGATGCAGTGTTTACCTACCTTGAGGCTGCCTGCCATGACAGTCGCGCCGGCGATTGCCGTGTTCTCACCGATCGACACATTATGCGCAATCTGACACTGGTTGTCGATAATCACCCCATCGGCAATTTCGGTATCATCCAGTGCGCCCCGGTCAATGGTGGTGCACGCACCAATTTCGACCCGATCCCCAATCACAACGCGGCCAAGCTGAGGGATTTTAACCCACTTGCCTTTGTCATTGGCATAGCCAAAGCCGTCCGCACCGATCACGGTACCCGCTTGAATCAAGCAGTCTTGCCCTATCACTACCTCATGATAAAGGGTGACATTCGCCCAAAGCTTGGTCCGAGCGCCCACCTTTGTCCCTTTGCCGACAAAGCAACCCGCACCGATTTGCACACCATCACCAATGAGCGCGCCGGATTCAATCACCGCATTCGGTCCAATCGCCACACCTTCTCCCAACACTGCATCATCGGCCACCACCGCGGATGGGGCAATGTCGGTGGCGCAAGCTGGCGTCGAGTCGAGAATTTGCGCGACGTGGGCATAAGCCAAGTAGGGGTCTGACACCACCAAGGCGTTGCCTTGGCAGTACGATAGATCGCCCTCTTTTAGCATCACAGCGCTGGCGCGGCAGAGTGCCAAATTTTTACGGTATTTAGGGCTGGATAAGAAGGTGATTTGCCCTTCTCCCGCTGAATTCATCCCTGCAAGCGAGGTTATCGTTACAGCGCCATCTCCGTGGAGCTGTGCATCCAGTTTATCCGCTAATTCAGCGAGAGTAATCGAAACCATGGGCTCCTCGACTGTTATTTAACTGCGTTGATCACTTTTTCAGACAAGTCATCACTTGGGTTGGCGTATAAAACGGCATTGGCGTCAATCACCATGTCGTAGCCTTCTTGCTCAGCCACTTGATCGACCGCTGTCTTCAGCTTTTTGACCAGTTTAGACTCTTCTTGACCACCACGCTTGCGTTGATCTTCTTGTAACGCTTTCACTTTCAGCTTGTAATCGGACTCCATTGATTGGAGTTTACGCTGAAGCGTTACGCGCTCGTCTTCACTCATCAACTCACCATTACGCTTGAGCTTTTCCACGCCTTCAGAGAGCTTCTCTTTCAAGCGCTCAATTTCGGCCACTCGGTCTTTAAACTCACCGCGTAGCTTCTCATTGAGGTTGTTTTTCTTCGCCAATTGCGACATCACGGCCCCGGTTGATACATAGCCCACCTTCTGTGCAGCATCAGCCGCTGATGCGTACATGGACGTCGTCAATACCGCGACACTCAGTCCCGCTGCTTTCAAAAATGATTTCACAATAGTCTCCTTTCTGATCATCAGAATGTGCGCCCGATCGTGAAGGTAAAGAACTCTTCATCGTCGCCAGGCTGGCTTGTAATAGGTTTTGCGATGGAAAATACCAAAGGTGCCATCGGGGACATCCACTGCAGTGCCATACCATAAGAGGCACTGATATTGGATGGATCTGAATAATCCTTAATGTTATCTCGGCCACTGTAATTAGCAGCAGCGGATACGTCATACTCGGTATCCCACACTGAGGCGGCATCAATAAACACACTGGTACGGATTTGTTCGCGCGCTTCCTCTGAGGCGAACGGCGTTGGCACAATCAGCTCAGCACTGGCGCGTGCCATAGCGTTACCACCGACGGAGTCTGAAGAGCCGTAATCCCCTTCATTTTTCTCAACATCGTCACTACCAGGCTGCGTGGAACCACCGTTCTCATACACCGCTTTCGGTCCCACCGAGTTCGAGCGGAAGCCGCGCAGTGACGAGAAGCCCCCCGCGTAATAGTTCTCATAAAACGGCAGCATGTGATCTTGGCCATTGGTTTGCCCATAACCGTTACCATACGCAAGTCGGCCACGCATCAACAGCGTAAACTCGTGCTCTTGTGTCAGCGGCACGTATTGGCGGATGTCATACTGCATTTTAAAGTACTGTACATCCGAGCCGGGTACCGTCATCCGATACGAGGCACGTTGGTAGTTACCTGCGGTTGGAAAATAGCCGCGGTTGAGGTTGTTGCGCGTCCAGGATACTGAAATATCAAAGTCGTCAACTTCCAAGCCTTCATTGTGATTAAGATTATCTTGGTGAAGGTCTAAGAACTTATCAATTTGATAATAACTGCCGAGGTTCTCAATCTTGTTGTGCGTGTAACCTAGCGAGAAATCAATCGAGTTCAGCTCATCAGTCCAAAAACCCCAGGTGAGGTTGGTACCGTAACTTTGGTTGGTATACTCAACGATGTTAGCGTCACGGGCTTCAAACTCGTTATAGAATACCTTACCGCCCAGGCTCACACCGTCGAGCGTAAAGTAAGGATCACGGTACTCAAGCGTCAGGTTTTTGCGATAGTCGTTGACCATGGCGTTGATACCGAACCGGTTCCCAGTGCCCGCAAAGTTATCTTGCTGTAAGCCGAGCTGTAAGCTCGCGCCTGACTCAGTGCCATAACCGATACCAAAGTTGATACTACCTGAGTTGGCTTCTTTAACTTTGTAGTTAACGTCGACTTGATCATCAGTGCCTGGTACGCGCTGAGTGTCCACTTCAACATTCTGGAAAAAGCCGGTTCGACTGAGACGCTCTTTACCGCGGGTGACCGCTTTTGAGTTAAGCCAAGTGCCTTCAAGCTGTCGCATTTCACGGCGTAACACTTCATCTTTGGTGGTGGTATTGCCTGAAAAACGGACATTGCGCACGTAAATACGCTTACCTGGCTCGACATTGACCGTTAACGACACTTGCTGATTGTCATCATCAAAGCTGGGTAAGGTGTTCACTTTGGGGTAGGCAAAGCCTGTCTCGCCTAAGTGGCGTTTGATCGCCTCTTCAAGTGCAGTCACTTTATCACCGTTATAGGTATCACCACGGGTGAAGGTGACTAATGAACGGTAAATCTCTTCATTCTGTGGATCACCACGAAAGTCCAAATCAGCGACCTGATAAGGCTTGCCTTCGTTGACATTCAAGGTGATGTAGACCCCTTTTTTGTCAGGTGAGATAGCCACTTGTGTCGACTCAACACGGAACTTAAGGTAACCGCGATTGAGATAAAAACTGCGTAGTTTTTCAAGATCGCCTGCAAGAACCTGTTTTTGGTACTTTTCGTTGGCGAGGAAGTTCCACCACGGCACGTCGGCACGCAAATCAAAATTATCACGCAGCTGCTCATCACTGAACACGTCATTGCCGACAAAGTTAATTTGCTCAATTTTGGCCGATACGCCCTCAGTGAAAACAAATTTCAAATCGGCACGATTACGCGGCAAGGGAGTAACCACCGCTTTCACCGACGCACTGTACTTACCGACGCTGTAGTAAAAGTCTTCAAGACCTTTTTCGATTTTGCTCAGTTGGGTGCGATCGAGCGCTTCACCGACACGAAGGCCTGACGATGTCAGGTTCTCTTTTAGCTGCTCTTCCTTAATCGCCTTATTCCCTGAAAAGGAAATACTGGCAATGGTCGGACGCTCTACCACTTTGACCAGCAGTGCTTCGTCATCGCGGTATACTCGCACATCCTCAAAGTTACCAGAGGCAAAAAGTGCATTGATAATGTCAGCCACATCGTCGTCGTCCACTTTGTCGCCGACACGCACTGGCATTGACAACAAAGCGGCCCCTAGACTGACTCGTTGCAGTCCCTCAAAGCGGATATCGCTGACTTGAAATGTGTCAGCATGCGCCATACTACTGCTTACTAAAAGAGACGCTATTAATAGTTTTTTCATCGCCATCTGCTATCTGACTTATCCTTGAATACTAACCGTTTAAAGTCGGGCGAAGTCGTTAAACAATGCCACTGCCATTACCATCATCAACACGGCAGCGCCGATTCGATACCCAAAGTCCTGCACACGCTCCGATACCGGTCGCCGTGTGACAGCCTCAATCCCAAAGAACAGCAAATGGCCGCCATCCAATACGGGCAGAGGGAGTAAATTGATAATGCCTAGGTTCACACTAATCAGTGCCATAAACCCTAAAAATGAGATCAGCCCGATCTCCGCGGTCATCCCCGCGCCTTTTGCTATCGATATTGGGCCACTCAAATTATTCACCCCAACATCGCCGGTAATCAGTTTTTTGATCATATTGACCGTCATACTGATCACTTGGCCTGTTTTCCCCACTGCCTCCGGTATCGCTGCGAATGGTCCATACTGTTGGGTGAATCGATATGACTCGGGCCACTCGTCCATTTGCGGCGCAATGCCAGCATAGCCTGTGACCTCACCATGACTGCGACGCGCATCCGGCGTTAATACCACAGATTGACGCTGTCCCTGTCGCAATATTGTCAGCGACAGGGCTTGGTCTGGGCTCGCTTTAATCACCTCGACCAAGCGCTGCCATGACGACAGCTCGGTATCAGCCACTGCAATAATTTTGTCGCCTTGCTTGAGACCCGCTTGCTCTGCCGCGCTTCCTTCTACCACTTGCGCGATCGATAAAGTAATCGCAGGGCGATAGGGGGTGATCCCCAGCGTCGTCAGAGGTGATTGGTGCTCTGGGTCAAACTGCCATTGGCGTAAATCCAGTTGATAGTCTCTGCCATAACTAGACGTTGGGCTCGGTTTGGCGGTGAGGGTCATGCTCTCATCACCAATGTGACCAATCAACGCAAAATTAACAGCTTGCCAATCAGCGGTTTCGACGCCTGAAACCTGGGTTAGTTCCATACCTGGTTCAATTCCCGCTTCTGCCGCGATCGAATTGGGTGCAATTTCACCAATCACAGGTTTGACGGCAGGAACACCTATCATCATCACCAGCCAGTATGCAAAAACGGCAAATACGAAATTAGCGATGGGGCCAGCGGCAACAATAGCACTGCGCTGCCACAAAGGCTGGTTGTTAAATGCGCGCGGTTTATCAGCATCCGGCACCGCTTCGATGCGCTCGTCCAGCATTTTGACATAGCCGCCAAGGGGGATCGCGGCAATCACATATTCGGTACCATCCTTACCAAATTTTCGCCACAATGCGCGACCAAAACCAATGGAAAAGCGCTCCACTTTCACGCCACAACGGCGAGCCACCCAAAAATGGCCGAACTCGTGAATCGCAACCAGTATGCCCAACGCGACGATAAACGCCGCTGCATTCCATAGAAATCCGCTCATGGTGTCACCTTAGCAATCTGCTCATTTGCAGTGATGCGCGCTATTCTATCCAGCTCAAATAAGCAATCCAAGCTTGTTGGCGTAGGAAGCGAGGACTGGGTCAAAACCTGTTCATTGATACGCGCAATATCCATAAACCCGATTTTTCCTGCCAAAAAGGCTGCTACCGCCTGTTCGTTGGCCGCATTCAAGCTCGTCGTCGCCGCTTGTCCTTGCTCGCAGGCCGCGATCGCGAGCGATAAGCAGGGATAACGTCGAGCATCCGGTGCCATAAAGGTAAATTCGCCAATTTGGGTAAAATCC
Source organism: Salinivibrio sp. VYel1 (assembly GCF_009377945.1). NCBI lineage: Bacteria > Pseudomonadati > Pseudomonadota > Gammaproteobacteria > Vibrionales > Vibrionaceae > Salinivibrio > Salinivibrio sp. VYel1. The sequence continues at coordinate 23,242 of NZ_RSAM01000018.1, forward strand.
AGCGGCGCAACGGAGGCATGAACACGCTCAGGGTACCCCATCGCATGAGCAATAGGGGTACACATATCTGGCGTCCCTAATTGTGCTAACACCGAGCCGTCACACATTTGCACCATGGAGTGGATCACTGACTGAGGATGGATCACCACCTCCAGCTGTTCAGGCTTGGCGTTGAATAACCAACGCGCTTCTATGTATTCCAAGCCTTTATTCATCATGGTGGCTGAGTCGACTGAGATTTTAGGGCCCATCGACCAGTTCGGATGTGCGACTGCCTCTTCGACGCTCACACTGGCAAGACTTTGCGGATCGCGATAACGGAACGGGCCACCAGAGCCGGTTAACAGGATTTTGCTGACCCCCGCGGCATGAAGATCGCAACGCCCAGGTGTGTGTTGAACCGCCTGCGGCAAGCATTGAAAAATGGCATTGTGTTCACTGTCGATAGGGAGCAGCTCGGCGCCATATTGATAAACGGCGTCAATAAAGAACTGTCCAGACATCACTAAGGCTTCTTTATTGGCAAGCAGAACACGTTTGCCCGCCTTCACCGCCGCCATGGTCGAGGATAACCCTGCCGCCCCAACCACGGCAGCCATCACCATATCTACCTCAGGTAGCGAAGCCAGTTGACACAGCCCCTCCTCTCCAGCAAGCACCTCGGTAGCTAGGCCTTTGCTCGCGAGTCTTTTCCTGAGCTGCTGAGCAGCATCGTGGTCGGCCATCGCCGCATAAGCGGGCTGCCAACAAAGACACAAAGCGGTCATTTTTTCCACATTGGTATGGGCAGCCAGTGCCACTACCTTATACTGCTCAGGGTTCGCTTCAACCACTTTCAATGTGCTTGAACCAATCGAACCTGTCGCGCCTAACACGGTGATTTTTTGCATTTCAACGACTCGTTTCACTTAATTCGCAAACGCGAAGTACAACACGGTAAAAACAGGGAATGCCGCCGTCAGACTATCAATACGATCGAGAATGCCGCCGTGACCGGGCAGCAGGTTCCCGCTGTCTTTAATCCCTGCCACACGCTTAAACATGCTTTCCGCGAGATCCCCCAATACCGACGCAAGGGCCGTCACCATTGCAATCGCCAACAAGATACCGAGGTTGGCAAAATGAAGCTCGAGGACATGGGCGCCAAGCCAGGTCACACCGACCGCTGCGGAAAGTCCACCCAGCAACCCTTCGAGGGTTTTATTAGGGCTTACCGCCGGCGCCATTTTGTGTTTGCCAAATTTCTTTCCGGCAAAGTAAGCGCCACTATCGGCGCACCACACCAATACAAAGACCAGTAAGACTAGCTTCGCACCGTAATAGGTCGAAAACTGATAGTCCGCCGCCCGCAATAACAACACACTCCACATAAACGGCAGCATAGTAAGCAGGCCAAAGACAAGACGGAGTAGCTTGCTGTGAGTCCAATAGTTACCCGAGCGCGGGAACGCGAGCACTAAAACGGTGGCAAACAGCCACCACGCCGCCCCCGCAGCAGCAACCGCAAAAGGCGGAAAACGTACGTGCCCCAATGCCATGGCATCAAAAGGGAGAGCAAACAGAGACAATGCCAACGCAGCAGCGGGAATGATAAAAGTCAGCAGGCGTGAAGACGCTGAAACAAATTGCGTCCACTCCCATAGCCCAATAAGCGTGACGACCGCTATCGCTGCCACAAAGGCAGGAAAGGGTAAGTAGAAGACGCCCGCGACCACTAACGGGACTAATAAAGCCGCGGTTAAAACTCGTTGTTTGAGCAAACTGATTCCTCGTGGTTACTTGTCCGTTGTTATCATGGCTTTGATTTGCTCGCCCGTGCAACCAAACCGTCGCTCCCGGTTGACGTACCAAGCCACAGCATCATACAAACTCTGTTCGTTGAAGTCCGGCCAATATTGCTCGGTGAAACACAGCTCGGCATAAGCGGCTTGCCATAAAATAAAGTTACTAATGCGACACTCCCCGCTGGTGCGGATCATCAAGTCCACATCCGGCAAGTCGGCCAACATGAGATGGCGCGCAATATCTTGTTCGCCAATATCATTGGGCTGCAACTGTCCTGCCGCGACTTCTTCAGCCACACGGCGTGTGGCCTGAGTGATGTCCCACTGCCCACCATAATTGGCAGCAATATTGAGCACTAAACGGTCATTGTCAGCCGTTAGGGCTTCGGCTTCGGCTATTTTGGCTTGCAGTGACGGGCTAAAGCGAGAGGTATCACCGATGATGCGTAGTTGCACCCCATGACTGTCGAGTCGTTTAACTTCACGAGAAAGCACATTGATAAACAGCTCCATCAATACACTCACTTCGTCTTCAGGGCGACGCCAGTTCTCGCTGCTAAATGCAAACAAGGTGAGGGCTTTTACCCCGATTTCAGACGCTGCTTTCACCGTTTTACGCACCGCTTTCACACCCGCTTTATGTCCAAACACACGGGCTTTGCCTCGTGCCTTGGCCCAGCGTCCATTACCGTCCATGATTACGGCAATGTGCTGCGGTAAAGCGGCAGATTCGAGCTGCGCATCAAGAGACTGGGAACTCATGTTTCTCCTTGGCAAATAAAAAGCGCTGTACTGCACGCACAGCGCTTTAGCATCGGCGGTAAAGTCTAATGAGATTTAGACTTCCATCAACTCTTTTTCTTTTGCATCAAGAAGTGCATCAACATTCTTGACCGCTTCGTCAGTCAACTTTTGAATATCATCTTGCGCACGACGTTCATCATCTTCAGAGATTTCTTTGTCTTTAAGCAGCGCTTTAAGCTCATTGTTAGCGTCACGGCGAATGTTACGAATGGCCACACGGCCTTGCTCGCCTTCGGCACGCACTACTTTCACCATGTCTTTACGACGCTCTTCGGTCAGCGGCGGCAAAGGGACACGGATCACTGTGCCGGCAGAGGCTGGGTTGAGACCCAAGTCTGAGGTCATGATTGCTTTTTCAACCGCTTGAGTCACTTGCTTGTCGTATACGCTGATCGCCAACGTACGCGCATCTTCAGCCACGATAGAGGCGAGCTGATTAAGTGGCGTTGGAGCCCCATAATACTCGACAGTGATCCCCTCCAGTAAACTGGGGTGAGCACGGCCTGTGCGCAATTTACCTAGCGTGTGTTTTAGCGCCTCTACACTTTTATCCATACGCGCTTTCGCGTCGTCTTTTATGTCATTAATCACGGGAGTATCCTTGCGATTGAATTAGTTTGTAAGATTATGCCACCAATACCGGCTTAGCTGTTAGTGATCAAAGTGCCTTCTGCCTCGCCCATCACGACACGGCGCAATGCACCTGGCTTGTTCATATTAAAGACACGAAGTGGCAACTTATGATCGCGTGCTAACGTAAATGCGGCCAAATCCATCACTTTCAACTCTTTTTCTAAAACATCTTGATATGTCAGCGAGTCATAAAGCGTTGCATCCGGGTTTTTGGTTGGGTCATCACTGTAAACACCATCAACCTTGGTTGCCTTAATCACGATATCAGATTCAATTTCGATACCGCGTAAGCACGCCGCCGAATCCGTGGTGAAGAAAGGGTTACCTGTCCCGGCGGAGAATATCACCACGCGACCATTGCGAAGCTGGCTAATCGCTTCTGCCCAATTGTAGCTATCACACACACCATTCAAGGGAATGGCTGACATCACTCGCGCGTTCACATAGGCACGATGAAGTGCGTCACGCATTGCCAATCCGTTCATCACGGTGGCTAACATACCCATGTGATCGCCCACAACACGGTTCATTCCCGCCTCAGCAAGACCAGCACCACGGAATAGATTACCGCCGCCGATAACCAAACCCACTTGAACACCCAGCTCGACCAGTTCTTTGATTTCTTGTGCCATGCGATCTAGCACGGCGGGATCAATCCCGAATCCATCATCGCCCTGCAGGGCTTCACCGCTAAGTTTAAGTAAAATTCGTTGATAAGCTGGCTTAGGATTTGTAGTCATTTCACTACCTTTCTATTAGGCACTAGTTAGGGAAGAAGGTTATGGAAGACCGCGGCGAGCACCGCGGTCTGAGTCAGAAAAATTAGCTTTGTTGTGCCGCAGCAACTTCTGCAGCAAAGTCTACTTCTTCTTTCTCGATGCCTTCGCCCACTTCAAAGCGGATGAAGTCGGTCACTTCGGCACCTTTCTCTTTCAGCATTTGGCCCACAGTTTGTGATGGGTCCATGACGAATGCTTGACCCGTCAGAGAAATTTCACCGGTGAATTTCTTCATGCGGCCAGCAACCATTTTCTCTGCGATGTCAGCAGGCTTGCCTGATTCCATTGCGATATCAACCTGAATTTGCTTCTCTTTCTCTACCACGTCGGCAGGTACATCTTCAGGGTTAACATAGTCAGGCTTAGACGCTGCAATGTGCATAGCCACGTGCTTGATGGTTTCTTCGTCCGCTTTTGCCGCAACGATAACACCGATGCGACCGCCGTGACGGTAAGAACCCACTTTCTCGCCTTCGATGAATGAAACACGACGGATATCCATGTTTTCACCAATTTTCGCGACGAGATCAGCACGCTGCTGTTCAAATTTTTCTTTCAGCGCGTCGATTTCAAGGCCTTCAGCCAGTGCAGTTTCAGCAACTTGATCAGCAAATTCCGCGAAGTTTGCGTCTTTTGCAACGAAGTCAGTTTCACAGTTGATCTCAACGATCGCTGCTTTGCCTTCGTTTTCTTTCACTAGGATCACACCTTCAGCAGCAACACGGCCAGCTTTTTTCGCTGCTTTTGCCGCACCGCTCTTACGCATGTTCTCGATTGCCACTTCGATATCTGCGTTCGCTTCAACCAGTGCTTTTTTACATTCCATCATGCCAGCGCCAGTGCGCTCGCGAAGTTCTTTAACCAGGGCAGCGGTAACAGTTGCCATTGTTCAATCCTCGATTCGAAACTATTTGGGTAAAAAACAGGGGCCCGAAATCGGCCCCTGCTAACCATACTTAGCTTACAGCATGAAAGATGACACGCTGATGGCTAAGAACGCTCACAAGGAGCTGTCGTCTTATTCAGCGACTTCAACCAGCTCGTCTTCTGCTTGCGCAACGATGTCTTGGCTACGGCCTTCTTTGTAAGCGTCAGACGCGGCATTCAGGTAAAGCTGGATAGCGCGGATTGCGTCATCGTTACCTGGAATGACGTGGTCAACGCCGTCTGGGTTAGAGTTAGTATCTACCACTGCAAATACTGGGATACCCAGGTTGTTCGCTTCTTTGATGGCAATGTGCTCGTGATCCGCATCGATAACGAACATTGCATCAGGCAGGCCGTTCATGTTCTTGATACCACCCAGTGATTTGTCGAGCTTTTCCATCTCACGGGTGTACATCAGTGCTTCTTTCTTGGTCAGCTTCTCAAACGTACCGTCAGTAGACTGAGTTTCCAGGTCTTTCAGACGCTTGATAGATGTACGAACGGTTTTCCAGTTAGTGAGCATGCCGCCCAACCAACGGTTGCTTACATAAAACTGCTCGCAGTTTTCTGCTGCCGCTTTTACCGCTTCGCTTGCTGCGCGCTTAGTACCAACGAACAGGACTTTACCTTTACGCTCACCGATTTTTGACAGTTCAGCCAAAGCATCGTTAAACATTGGTACAGTTTTCTCAAGGTTGATGATGTGCACCTTGTTACGTGAACCAAAGATGAAAGGCTTCATTTTTGGGTTCCAGTAACGAGTTTGGTGACCGAAGTGTACGCCCGCCTTGAGCATGTCGCGCATTGAAACAGTAGCCATTATAATTTCCTCTTGGGGTTAGGCCTCCACATATCCCATTCACCGACCCGCTTGAGGGCACCCCGGTTAATGTGTCGATATGTGTGTGATTTAAAATAAAAAGTATTGAGTGAAGACCATCAAACTGAAACCCAGCTCGGCTAGATTGATCACAATGACGGTTTTCGGCGCGCTTTATACCACAAAAACACCAGCAAAATCCAGCAATATTGCGCATTCGGTCAAGCGTGGTTGCCACTGCATCTCATCGGGATCCTGCCCCTTTTGGTTTCCAGAATGCAGATGGCTTGGTACCATAGCGCCACATCATACGGCTGATCACCTCAGTCACTGCGGCAAGCGTAGCAGGTCTGGGCGGCTGTGCTCGATGATACCGAGCGTGAAAAGATCCGGCTCTCGTTCTTATCGTCATCATTGAGCGACCCAAATTAAAGTGAGAAAGCAAAATGACAATCCCGATTAAAACAGAAGAAGAAATTGAAAAAATGCGCGTCGCTGGCCGCTTGGCGTCCGACGTGCTCGTCATGCTTGGCGACCATGTAAAACCCGGTATCACCACGCGTGAGCTGGATGACATTGCCCACCAATACATGACTGAAGTGCAAGGCACCACGCCGGCTACCTTGGACTACCACGGTTTTCCAAAGTCAATGTGCACCTCGATTAACCACGTGGTTTGTCACGGCATTCCGAATGATAATGATGTGTTGCAGGATGGCGATATTGTCAACATCGATGTGACCGTGATTAAAGATGGCTACCATGGCGATACCTCAAAGATGTTTTTAGTCGGAGAGGCCTCTTTGGAAGACAAACGTCTTTGTCGTGTGACACAAGAAAGTCTCTATCACGCGATCAAAAAGGTAAAGCCGGGGGCTACCGTGGGTGAGCTCGGGACCGCCATTCAAAAATTCATTAAAAATAGCAATACACGCTACTCTATCGTGAAAGAGTACTGTGGGCATGGCATTGGTGCGAGCTTCCATGAAGACCCTCAAGTGGTGCACTACAAAAATAATGATCGCACTGTACTCAAACCTGGCATGTGCTTCACCATTGAGCCTATGATTAATGCAGGTAAATACGGTACCGTGCTTGATGAAGACGACGGCTGGACGGTATACACCATCGACGGTAAGAAATCGGCCCAGTGGGAGCACACCCTGCTGGTCACCGAGACGGGCGTCGAGGTATTAACGTTGAGAGAGGAAGAAAACCTCCCGCGTTACATCAACCACTAATCCAACCCTTAAAAGCCGGCTTCGCTCCGGCTTTTTTTTGCGCAAAGGATCGCCATGACAGACACAGTGATTACGCCACAACACCTTGAGGATGATCAGCTCGACCCCATCACCCTCAAAGCCCAATTTCAGCAATTGCTTGAACAGCAAAAACAGGACTTTTTGGCCAATGTTCCTGTGGCGGAATTGGTGTACCAGCGCACCGATTATATGGATGCCTTACTGGCACGCTTGTGGCATCACTTTGGGTTCGCACACACCTCACTTGCCTTAGTCGCGGTGGGGGGATATGGTCGGCGCGAACTGCACCCTCTGTCGGATATCGATTTACTCCTGCTCTGCCAGGCCCCATTAGATGCTCGCCAGCAACAAAGTTTAAGCGATCTGCTTACTCTTTTATGGGATTTAAAGCTCGAAGTCGGCCACAGTGTACGCACCGTCGACGAGTGCATTCGGGTTGGGCTGGACGATTTGACTGTCGCCACCAACTTACAAGAATCTCGCTTATTATGTGGTGACGCGCAGCTTTTTGATGCGCTTGAAACGCGCGTGCATGATGACAGCTTTTGGCCCAGCGAACGGTTTTATCAAGCCAAAGTTGAAGAACAAAAAGCCCGCCACCGCCGCTATCATGACACCGCCTACAAGCTTGAGCCTGATTTGAAACTCAGTCCTGGCAGCCTGCGCGATATTCACACCTTATCGTGGATTGCGCGCCGTCACTTTGGTGCCACCAGCTTACGAGAGATGAGTGATTTTGGCTTTTTAACCGACGCGGAATATCGCGAGCTCAATGAGTGTCAAAATGTATTGTGGCGAATTCGCTTTGCGCTTCACCTTGAGCTGCGCCGTTACGAGAATCGCCTCACCTTCGCGCATCAAACATCGGTCGCGGAACTACTCGGTTACCGCGGTGAAGGGAATCGTGCGGTCGAAACCATGATGAAAGACTTCTTCCGCACGCTTGGGCGGGTCGGTGAGCTCAACAAAATGCTGCTACAAATCTTTGATCAAGTGATCATCGATAATGGTCGCGCTGGAGAAATCGACGTCTTAAGTGATGATTTTCAGCGCTGCGGACGCACCATCGAAGCGCGCAAACCCGCGCTATTTCAAGCGCGACCGGAAACCATTCTCGACATGATGCTGCATATTGCCAATGACACGTCGATTGAAGCGATTGCAGCGCCTACCCTGCGGCAGTTGCGTACAGCAAGACGTCGACTCAATCACTTTTTGTGTCAGCAAGAAGACGCGCGCGAAAAATTCATGGCCTTGGTTCGTCACCCCAATGCGCTGCACAAGGCCTTTGGCTTAATGCATCGCCACGGGGTGATGTCAGCCTACTTACCACAGTGGAGTCAAATTGTTGGGCAGATGCAGTTTGACTTGTTCCATGTCTACACGGTTGATGAGCACACGATCCGACTGCTCAAACATATGCGCTTATTTGATGACGAGGCCAACCGAGACCGCCATCCGATCTGTTGTGATGTCTTCCCCCGTTTAGCACGCCGCGAGCTTTTGTTGATTGCAGCCATTTTCCATGACATTGGCAAGGGACGTGGGGGGGATCATAGCGAAATTGGCGCCATTGAATCGCATGATTTTTGTTTAGAGCATGGCTTGTCAAAACCAGAAGCGAATATTGTTAGCTGGCTCGTCCGTAATCACTTATTGATGTCCGTCACCGCACAGCGCCGCGATATATACGATCCTGATGTTATCACCGATTTTGCCAAAGAAGTGCGCGACGAAGAACGACTGGATCTCCTCCTTTGTCTCACCGTCGCAGACATTAATGCCACCAACCCAGACTTATGGAACAGTTGGAAGCGCACACTGATCGCAGAGCTGTATTACTCTACACAAAAAGCGCTCCGCCGAGGCTTAGAAAACCCGCCAGATGTGCGTGAACGCATTCGTCATAACAAACATTTAGCGGCTGCCATGTTACGTAAGCAAGGCCATAGCCCGAGGGATATAGAAGTGTTATGGCAGCGTTTCAAGGCGGACTACTTTCTGCGCCATACCCATAAACAAATTGCTTGGCACAGTGAGCATCTCCTTCATCACACCGGCGACGCCCCACTGGTGCTGGTAAGTAAAAAAGCAACCCGTGGCGGGACCGAGATTTTTGTTTACTGCCAAGACCGGCCCAGTTTGTTTGCGCGCGTGGTAGCGGCTCTCGATAAGAAAAACCTGAGCGTCCATGATGCACAAGTGATGACCAGTAAAGATGGTCACGCCCTCGATACCTTTATGGTGCTAGACCAAAATGACGATGCCATTCCTCTTGACCGTCACCCGAGCATTATCAAAGGGGTCAGCAAGGCGCTGGGAGAAACCGGGACAATGACTATCCCCAAACGGCGAGCACCGCAAAAACTTCAGCATTTTTCGGTTAAAACCCAGGTACTTTTCTTACCCACGAAAAACGGTCGTCGCACATTGATGGAGCTAGTAGCACTCGACACACCTGGACTACTGGCTCGGGTCGGGGCCGTCTTTGCACGCCAAAATGTCAGTGTCCATGCCGCTAAAATCACCACCATTGGCGAGCGCGCCGAAGACTTTTTTATCGTCACCGACGCAGAGAACCAAGCATTAACTTCCGAGCATCAGGAACAGTTAAAAGCGGCACTGGAGAAAGCGCTCGCTCGCGCCAAGTAACAAGCAACCCCCATCAACTATGCTAAGCGACGGTGAGTTCGTCGCTTAATCGAGAAAACATTCAACCATGAGGTGGCTATGTATCAGCAGTTGAAAAATATCGGTATTGAACATCCGGAAAAGATTGAGCGTTATTCTCTGCGTCAAGAAGCCAGTTATGACACGCTCAAAGTGTACTTCAGCAAGCAAAAGGGCGACCTTTTTGCGCGAAGCATGAAATTTAAGTATCCACGCCAGCGGAAGAATGTGGTTGTCGACAGTGGCACCGGACGCTCTCGAGAGGTCACTGAGATCAACCGCAGCTTGTCTCTGGTGATCGATGAACTGGATCGTATCGTTCAGCACGAGCACACCGAACAAGACGTGAAGCAAAAAGTACTCACCGATCTCCGTCATCTGGAAAAAGTGGTCGCCAGTAAGATTGCCGAAATCGAAGCCGAGCTAGATAAGCTCTAACACGTATATTGGTGCGGCCTGCAAGGTGCGGCCTGCAGCGGGCTGTTTACGCCAAGGAGGTTGTGCAAGGCACATCCCACTCCAATGCCGACAGGACACGCTGCCACGTGGTATCGAGCGGCGCCTGTACCTTGACCGTCTCAGCGCTAACGGGATGGATAAACTGCATCTCATTGGCATGAAGTAAAAGCTGATGGCAGTGAAAATGCTCGCGGAAAACACGATTGTGCCTTCCGTCGCCATGCGTAGTATCGCCAATAATCGGATGACTGAGGTGATGCATGTGGCGACGCAATTGGTGTTTTCTTCCCGTTTGCGGCTGCATCGCCACGAGGCTATAACGGCTGGTCGCATACCGTCCTGTTGCGATAGGCAGCTCCACCGACGCCAGCGGTTGATAATCCGTCACGGCCGGTTTGGCCGTGGGCGGCTGGCTCGCCTTTTTATCTGCTATTTTGTCTTGTTCTTCCACCAGTGGGTAATCGAGTCGACTGGCCTCTGTGATCCAGCCTCTGACCACCGCATAGTAGGCTTTTTTAATCTGCCCTTGCGCAAACTGAGGCATCATCAAGGACGCCACCTCGCTCGACAGCGCAAACACCAACACACCAGACGTCGGTTTATCGAGTCGGTGTAAAGGGTAAACATGCTGACCAATCTGATCCCTTAGTGTCTGCATAACAAAACGCGTTTCCCCTTTATCCAGCCACGAACGATGGACCAGCATCCCTGCAGGCTTGTTCACCACAACCAATGACTCATCGCGGTATAAAATGGATAATGGTTGTTCACTCATCATTGGGTTAAAAGCGCATCAATACGATAAGTTACTTTGACCACCGCCGTCGCCCCTTGCTGCTCTTTCATCGCTTCTTCCACATAGGGGGCGATTTCAAAATTTCTTGGCAACGGCTGGCGAGCAACCACCAAGGCACGCATTTTGGGTATAAATATCCACTGTAACCACTCATGGCAATCAAGCGTATCCACCGCAAAAGGCTCGCGGCTGGCCAGTCGTTTAGGTGATGGTGGCTCGGACTGGAGTAGGTCACACGCATCTAACACTTGCTCAAGCTCATCCAGAAGTTGCTCACACTGTTGGTAAAGTGTCATTGACAATCCCATCATTACTCAAATTAGAAACCGCGAAGCATAGCATGATCCCGACAAAGACAACATCAACAAGACAAGCATCTAGCCAGGAAAAACTGATATACTCGCGCGCATCAAGCGATAACTAAGAGCGGACATCATGGAAACGGTTCACGCCCTCAGCGCCCTATTCGACCACGCCGGTTGTCAATTCAGTATTTACGACCTAGGCCGTCGTGTTTGTCAACTGGATGAAACGGCCTTTCGTGCGGTTGAGGCCAATCAACAACCTTACCCTTACCCCTTGCGTCAACACGCGCATATGGCTATCGCCTTTTGGCCGCCAGGCGGCGCTCCTTGGGTATGGTTCTTAAAAATGCCTCTCGATGAACGCGGCCTCCTCAATCACACCGCGATGGGAGACTTTTTACAGTATGTCAGTGCGGCCATGGGAGAGCGCTTAACCGCGACACCGAATAAAGAGCAGCGTGAGAAACTGGCCAATAACCCTTATACGTTTACGCCCACCGACGACAAAATGGCGATGTTTCATGCCACATTGACCTATCAACTGGGCCGGCCAGCTAGCCAGTATTATGATCATGCACAGCATTATTTAAATGGCGAGCTTGGCTGGGATAATTGGCAAGGGGTGGGCCTACAAGGGCTCGCTGATACCTGTGTACGCATGGCCGAGCAAAACAATGCCACTCGCGTCCGCAAAGCGCTCAATCATCTACCGACCACGCCACTGTACGCCCTTCTCGGGTGCTTGGAGCACTGCCAAATCAATGACAAACTCGCGGCAAGCTTGCGCGATATGTTTCAGCAAATGTGTCAGACGCAAGAGGTTGATATTTTTTTGGTCAGCGCATTAATCCGCGCACATGCGGGCGCCCCATCAGCCACTCGGCATCAACTGATTGATGCGGTACTTGATCGCGCTGAATTACACCATCGCGAGATTTTTGTCGCGATAGCCGGTCGCTGCTGGCATCACTTGACCGATGATGCTGCTCTGGATCGCTTTTTGATTGCTCTCGCCGATCAGCACGATGCGACGTTATTTCAACAGGTTTATGCGGATCTGGTGATGTTACCTCCCCTTCGTGGCGCGCTATTGGGTCGTTTACATGGCCATACATCACCCGCTCTGACTCAAGCAATGGCACGCATGCAGCAAGCGGTGAAGCAAACCCACCATGATCACTGATCTATTGACCATTCTCTTGGTTGTTGTTGTCGCTTTACTGTTCTGGCAACAGCGGCGACAATCCGAGCAAGCGCACCAGTACATTCGCCAATACTGCCAGCGGATGGAGTTGCAATTATTGTCTATCGCACGAGGCCGTCACACCATACGGAGAACTGAGCAAGGGTGGCAATGGCTCACTCAATACTGGTTCGAGTTTTCTGCCACCGGGGATGATCATTATATCGGTCACGCTCAGCTTCGAGGGTTAAGATTAAAGGCTATAGACACACCGGTTCATGCGATGCCAAGAGCAGGCCAAACCGACGGTTAGATGTCACCCGACAACGCCAACCATGTTGATACTAAAAAGGCGGGGATAATTATTCGCGCGACGTGAAAAGCTGTACTAGATTAGAAGTATGGTGCACACGCAAGGTTAGTGCTAACGGTGCGTGACAGGGAGTCACCGGTGTCGGTTTAACCGGCCAGAAAAAAGGAAAGGGCGCAGCTTGCGCCGCGCCCTAGAGTTTTACTTGCAGCCATCCTGCTACTAAAAGGTGCTCCCTGCATCATTCCTTGATCAGTCGCCAAATCCTTCAGCGTCGTTCCATGTCTCTCCGTCTTGGAGGTGTCCTTTCGTCATCCTGACAAACCGAAATTCCCGTTTTCGATAAGCTCTCCATCCTGGAGGTGTCCATGACTTCGTCCTGAAGTAGTCCTTAAGCCCCCATCCTGGGTTGTCCTAAGTCTTCCTGACGTACAAGCTTCCTGCTTGTAGAGAACGGCTCCATCCGTTGTCCTTTTTGCAATCCATGCCAGCGCTTCTTCCTGAAGTACTGCCTCATCCTGAGGTACCAAGTCCTTGGTGATTCCTGTTCCCTGTGTCAGTTCCCTTCCGACACCGATAAGATTACGCGACTGAGCGTTTGGTACAAGCCATTCTCACCTGCTCAATCTCTCATTTTTTATCTTAAACCAAAGAATAAACAGTAAGCACATGTAATAGAAGAAAAAATAAAAACAAGGGGGTCAATTTTCGTAGCAAGATTCTGCTTTTATCCCACGCTCTTGTAAGAGATATCTCACACGGAGCAGGGACCTTTTCTATGCATTGTCCTATGCTCACAGGCACCGCTTCATCACAACATGGGGCGGAGGCTGCTACTATAGTGAGTATAGACGCGTATCGAGCAGCCGGGAGGGACAATGGAAACCTTTCAACACGACTTACAGCACCTGTTTGAGCAGCTGGGCTTAGCAACCGATAAGGCCTCAATTGAGCACTTCCTATCCAGCCACTGTTTGGTTGAAGGGCAAACACTGGTCGATGCCCCATTTTGGAACGCGGCACAACGGGCGTTTATTGATGAAGCCATAAAGGAAGACGCGGATTGGGCGGAACAGGTTGATATGCTTGATGCGCTGCTGAGAAAGCCCTAATCTTTCTCTCTCCTGTTCTGTCGCTAGGATTAACTGATGAGCTATCAAGCTGAGCTGGCGCGAGCACTCAAGGTGCTCGACGCAAAAGGGCAAACCGTCACCGTGGCAAAGGTGAAAGCCCAATTGACAACGCAAGTCCCCCTCCCCTTGATTATTCAAGCGGTGAAGAGCGCGAAGACCAATACACCGCTACCCGAGATACCCGTCGATGACATCAAGCTATCTGATGCTGAGCGTATCAGCCAGCTCGAACAACACGTGGCCGAGTTAAGCGAGCGATTAGCGACGCTAGAAGCCCAGTATTCAAGCCGCTAAGCCAGTTTAAAGTCCCAAGAAAGGTTGGATACTAGCCGGCAACGGTCGCATTTAAACAGAAAAATATCGTGTAACGGGGCCTCAAGCCGCCAAGGCTCGCCACACTGAGGGCATGGACGATGAAGCTCACTCTCTTTATCTTTACCGCCAACACGATATTGATAGTAGTAAGTCGGCGTGCCTGTTAAGTACTCTATCCGCCCACGTAAATCCCAACCGCGTTGAAATAGGCGCGTATTGGGACACCCAATTTCATTCAAGCCTGCAAATTCGGCATCGCTGGCACCGGCCATTTGTAACTCATCACAGGCTTGCCATTCTGTTTGCCATTTGATGACCGCTTTGTGATCACCGTTAAAGGTGGCGGGTAAGCGATAAAGCGGGATGGGGAGCAGGGTATCACCACAACGCAGCGGCGAACACGTGTGAACAAAGGTGGTGTAAAGCACTTGCCAGGCCGGTGAGACACTTGGAGCGGCTTGTTCTGAGTTCAAATCGCGCCCCAGCACACGCACTTTCGGTTGGGTTAAGCACGCATCGGCTAGCTGCTGTAAAGCCCGTTTCACTTGTGGGCTGTGAAAGCGTGGGTGCAAGGCGTCTTCATCTGGGCAGACAACACGAAGCTGAAACTGGCCTTCTTGCATCAAGATCGGAAACTCGCGTCCAAGCACCTGGCCATTATAACGTAATGCATCCATGAGGCCGTTGATAGTACGGTCGACCGCACTAACGGTGGTATTATCAAAGCACTCAAAGGTCAGTTCCGTGAGAATCATGCCACATCAACCTCTAATGCCGCGAGAAATGTTTCCAGGTTGGGGGCAATCACATCACGCGTCCCTTTATTAAGGGTTTCTCTGATCACTTCTCCGCTCATGTTATCAATTGCAATGATCACCATTTCATCGGCTGTGGTCGCAATAAAGACACTCGGCGTAAGCTTGCGCTGACGCTGCATCATCAGATGCCCCAAGATATTTTCTTGTAAGCGCGCCAAGTCATCATCACTCCATACCTGAAGCAAGCTTATCGACTCCCCCTGATAACGAACCGATAAATCTGCACAATAAAATGCGTTGTAAAAATCTTTAATATCGCTATGCAAACGCAACGCAATTGCTTGTTCTACATTGGAAAAATCGGCCAAAGCGTCGCGCTTGACCGGTTGCCATTGTAGTTGGTGATCGTTTTCGCTCACAACACATGGAGATGGCAAGCCAATGTAGGCATCTGTACAGGGTAAATGTTGATAATGACTCTGCCATACCGCCATATAATTCTGTGTTAGCGCCCAAAGGGCACGATGTACTGTGTTCTCCATTCGCAACCTATAGCAAGATTCAGTAAACTTTACCCATTCTACTTGAATCAATAGCAGATCCGTATGAGCAATTATCAAGATGCCGATGCCCTCGCCAATTTATCACTTGGCGAAAAAACAGATTATCCAACCCAGTACGATCCGTCACAACTGCGTGCCGTCCCTCGCGCGCTAAATCGTCAGGCCATCGGACTAGATAATGCGCCGATGCCCTTTACCGGTTACGACACCTGGACCTTGTATGAGCTGTCATGGCTCAACAAAAATGGTTTGCCCCAGGTCGCGATTGGCGAAGTCCGTCTACCGGCCTCTAGCCCCAACTTGATCGAGTCAAAATCATTTAAGCTGTACCTCAATAGCTTTAATCAAACCCGCTTTGATAACTGGCAACAGGTAGCTAACGCATTGCAAACCGATTTATCCGCCTGTGCGGGCGAAGAGGTGGATGTCACCTTATCACCGCTCAGTGAGTTAGAGGGAGAAACCATCGCTGGCCTAGCGGGTGAATGCATCGATCACCAAGACATCAGCATCGATGACTACACATTTAACCCAGACTGGCTCGACGGTGCCGCTCAAGGCGCGGTTGTGTCTGAGACCCTTCACAGCCATTTACTCAAATCAAATTGCCTGATTACCAATCAGCCAGACTGGGGCTCGGTGAGAATCGCCTATAAAGGCAACAAGATAAACCGTGAGAAGCTGCTTCGCTACTTGGTGTCATTTCGTGAGCACAATGAGTTTCATGAGCAATGTGTGGAGCGCATTTTTATGGATATCATGCGTTTTTGCCAGCCAGAAAAGCTCACCGTTTATGCCCGTTACACGCGTCGCGGTGGTTTAGATATTAATCCATACCGTACGAACATGGGTAAAACACCAAGCGAAAACAACCGTTTGGCAAGACAATAACACCACAGGCTGCCTGCGGGCAGCCTTTCTCTCATCGCTTTATTTAGAGGATGGCGCATGCGCATCAGCCGACTACTCGTAGGCCTGCTTTTTTGGTTAACGTCGATAACGGCGTTTGCCGCTATCCACTCCTCACCTGTGCTAACCAATGCCGAAAAGCTTCTCGAGACCTCTCCAGCGCAATCGTTGGAAATCAGCAATCGGTTTTTAGCCCAACGCCGCCTAACCACAGGTGCCAACCGCTCACACGTCAATAACGACACGGATCGCTCGATTCGCACGCCATTGCATACCGTGTATGCCTATTTGATCAGTGCCCGAGCCTATGCGTATCTCGATCAACCCATAGAGGCTAAAGCCGCGCTACAAAAAGCGTATCAAGTGGTCGATGAATACGACTTAAAACACGTACAAGTGCAAGTTTTACTGACCGAGGCCTCTCTTATCTGGCACCTTGATCGCGACTCGACGCGCGCCTTAGCGACACTCGATGCCGCCCAAAAAGCGATTAAAGCCTTGCCGGAAAACAGCTTAAACGGCCAAGCAAGCCGCTTTAAAAGCGCTTTACTGCGTGCCAATATTCTCGCGGCAACCGCAGACAGTGAAACCGCGCTTGTCGCCTATGAGAATGCGCGAAGCCAGCTTAGCAATGATCCCCAAGACTTGCGGGATAAAGTCGAGTTTCAGCTCTCGTTGGGCGGCTTTTTACTCGACCAAAAGCAACATGAAAGTGCCCTTACCGAGTTACTCAGTGCTTTCTGGATAGCAAGCGAGAACGAATACACGGCATTGATTGCGGATGCCAATATGAAGCTGGCCAAGCTGTATAACCAGCAAGGCGTGCTCAATCAAGCCCTTGAGCACGCGAACCAAGCCGCTGCCTTTTTTGAGCACTTCTCATTAAGCCGGCGTTTATCAGCGTCACAGCGCCTCTTGGCCACCATTTATGAGCAGCAAGCCCGTTATAATTTTGCCTTGGTGCATTATTTTAATGCGCTTGAAATTGAGCAAGCACTCGGTCGCCTCCAACCGCTTGCGCAAGTCCACCTAGCCATCGCTCGCACTTATTATCAGCTAGAGCATTTCCCGCTCAGTGACAGATACATTCAAGATGCGTTAAGACTGGTCGGTAGCCTACCCAACTCGCCGCTGACCACACAGGCAATGTTGTTACAAGGACGTATTCATCTTGCACTGTCTCAACCAAAGCAAGCAGAGAAAGAAATTCGCACCGCACTGGAGCGAGCAGAGGTAGAAAAAGACCGCAAAACCATGACGATGGCGCATCACGCCCTCTCCAAAGCCTTGGAATCGCAAGGCAAGTATCAAGCGGCTCTGATGATGCAACGTGATTATGAAAAGCTGCGCGCACAGCAAACACAATCAGAGCAACAGCAACAAGCCGATACCTTTAAACAACAACAGCGTGTGGTCGAGCGACAGCTACAGATGGATGAATTGCAGCGCCAGCTAGATAGCGCACACCAAGAGCAGCTCCACCTACAAAAGGTCAACTATTTCCTACTAGGCAGCCTTGGGGTGTTAGTGGCCATTGTTTACCTTCGTCATCGTGCCGCGGTGATGCGTCAGGGAGAACTCGAAGAGCTGCGTGATGACTTTTATACGCACCCGCGCACCGGGCTGAGGAACTTACGCATGCTGAATGCCAAGTTACCGCGTTCGTTGGAAAAAAGTAACGCCAACTTTGAGCAATGGTATCTGAACGACATGATCCACCAGCCACTCAGTGATCGGCTACGCTTTGCCATGTTCGATGTAGCCTTTCTAAAAGCGCTATTTTTGCGTCTCGGCTATCAAAGGGCGCAAGATATCGAGCGTCAGCTTGGCGACTATTTGTCCGAGCGTGTCACTCAATCTGGCCGCTTATATCATTTCGCCGATACCTTGTTTATTTATATCGAGACCAATTGGGATCAAGATACCCAGCCTGATGCGCTTGCTCATTTTGTGCAGTCTTTGATCGCAGACTTTGTCAGCCACTACCAAAGCTGTCAGGCACAAACGGTGAATGCAGGTCACCAACCTCCAGCGCTCACGCCGCAAGTCGCCATTGGTCTCGCGGAATACCCTTTTTTACCGCGCGCGTACACATCGATTAATGACCAAGAGTTAATCGAGATTTTATTAACGGCTACTCATCAAGCCAGTGATCTCGCGCAACAGACCGGAGAAAGTCATTGGGTACACTTTAGCGCGATTAACACAGCGCCCGCCGCGAGCTTCGTGAACACCAACTTACGTCATGCTTGCTTGAAAGGGATTGACTCTGGATTGGTAAAGGTTAAATCTTCAGCGAACGACTTATTGAACTGGCAGAAGGATCACGAATCTGATAAAAAGCCATCGTCAGTTATTGATGATCAGAGCAATAAGTCGGTATAGCTACAGGTAGTTAGTGAAACTGTTTTCGCTACCAATGGCGCCAAAACGCGAATATAATCAGGTATTTCCTCGATAAAATGACTAAGTCCACCCCATCACCGTTGTCGGCCCAGCCCGCTCAGGCGGGTAATAATGCGTCGCCCTCAACGTATCGGGAGCTGGCGCTTAAGTCGCGTCGAGAAATCCATAGCCTTAAACGGCTGGTTTCGCGCTTTATCGCCACGTGCTCGGGTAAAAATAACTTGGTCGACCAAAAACTGGCCGAGTTCCGTGACGTATTGTATTCAACGCAGGATGTTAGCGCGTTGCTTCCGCGTTTAGCCGTTATTGAACGCATGGTGGGTCATCAAAACATGACACAAGCAAAAGCACAGTCACACCTCGATGAGCAATTTCACACCAGTGGTGAAACACTACAGCGAGTGACAGGTCTCCCCGCTCAATTGAAACGTGACTTGCGAGATCTATTAGCGCAACCGGCGAACGGTGATACCGAACGCACACAACACCTCATTAAGTTACTTCAGCTTTACGAACGCGCCGTGACCTTGCAAGTTGCTAGGCCCCGCACCCAACAAACACCAGACATCGACAACGATCAGATACGTCGCGTCGCTGATGAACTACAAAACCTGATTACAGAGCTCGATATCAACGGTCAAGCAGGCGATAAGTTGCTTGAAATCCGCCGTGAACTGCTGACCGATATATCACCGGCTACCGTGGTGTCTTTGACGTTGGCGGCACTCAAACTGATTCTGGAAGCCACCCAATCAGAGCGGCGGGCTTCGCAGCAATTTCTCAGTCAAGTCAATGATGACCTCGTCTCAATAAGCCAACAAAATACCCGTGCGCATGATCATGCGACACAACTACGGCTGGCACATCAAGGTGTCGATCAGCGCCTCGATCGCACCATTAACGATATTGAACACGAACTCAAACGGAAAGGCGCGGCAAAAGCCAACCCAGAAGCCGCATTAACCCAAGCGCTTGCAGAGCTGAAAGTGATCGCGCAAGAAAACAAAGCGCTCAAAAATCGCGAACAAGCCTTGGAAGAGCAGTTGGCACACAATCAGAACCAACTTAGCGCCTTAGCAGAGCAAACCCTCGATCAACATCGTCGCGTCGGCGACCAAGAACGTAAACGCCTGTTAGACCCGCTGACCCGCGTCTACAACCGTGCCGCCCTTAACGATCGTTTGGAGCATGAGTACCGGTTATGGAAAAAGTACCAGCGCGAGTTTTGCCTTGCCGTCATTGATCTTGACCACTTTAAACAAGTGAATCAACAATTTGGCTACGAAGTCGGTGATAAAGCGTTGAAAATTATCGCGCGCAGCATCTACCAATGTCTGCGCGACACCGACTTTATTGCCCGCTTTGGTGGCGAAGAGTTTGTCATTTTACTGCCTGATGCGGATGATGAAACGCGGACCGATATTTTGGCCAATATTAGCCACACCATTCGCAAACTCCCGCTGAAGTTTAAAAACGAGCGCGTTTCAATTAGCGTCTCAATTGGTGCCACCCTCTTCCAAGGTGAGGATACCCCCACGCCGGTGCTAGAGCGTGCTGACCAAGCGCTCTATCAAGCGAAAAACAGTGGTCGCAACCAAATCATCTGGTGTTAATTTTTACTGGTCAATTGTGGCTAGCGTGTGTATTTTTAATTAACACACTGATTTTTATAGCACCGCTCGACAGCCTGGCTTGCGTTAAACAGGATGTCGGCGTGTAAGAGGTTGTCGCTATGATCACACACATTAGTCCGATTGGAACGATGGATCTGCTTTCTCAAATCGAGGTCGATCGTTTAAAAGCCAGCGCCAGCAGTGATCTGTACCGCTTATACCGCAACTGCTCATTGGCCGTTTTAAATTCAGGCAGCCATACAGACAGCTCCAAAGCACTTCTTGAAAAACACGCCAACTTTGAAATTCGCGTGTTGCGCCGAGAGCGGGGCATCAAACTCGAGCTGGTTAATCCACCGGATCATGCCTTTGTCGACGGTAAGATCATTCGCGGCATTCAAGAGCATATGTTCTCGGTACTACGCGACATTATTCACGTCAATGTGCAGCTCGAGCATAGTCCTGCCCTCAACCTCGATAGCTCACCGCATATCACTAACTTAATATTCGGTATCTTGCGTAATGCGAAAACGCTCCGTCCGCGAGTCGATCCTAATTTAGTGGTTTGCTGGGGGGGGCATTCAATCAACGACATCGAATATCAATACACGCGTGAAGTGGGTCATGAGCTTGGTCTGCGTGAACTGGATATTTGTACGGGGTGTGGCCCTGGTGCGATGGAGGGGCCAATGAAAGGCGCAGCCATCGGCCATGCCAAGCAGCGCACGTATGACAGCCGATTTATTGGCTTAACCGAGCCCTCTATTATCGCTGCTGAGCCGCCGAACCCCATGGTTAACGAGCTGGTGATCATGCCAGATATTGAAAAGCGCCTAGAGGCATTTGTCCGTATCGCGCATGGGATTGTCATTTTCCCAGGTGGCGCAGGGACAGCGGAAGAGCTGCTTTATATTCTTGGCATCATGATGCACCCTGATAACCGCTCACAGCCTTTGCCTATCGTGTTAACCGGCCCGAAAGAAAGTGAAGATTACTTTCGCGATATCGATGCCTTTATTCGTGATGTATTGGGCGAGGAAGCCACCCAATATTATGAAATCGTGATTGACGATCCAGCCAAAGCCGCACGATTAATGAAAAATGCCATGCCTGCCGTCAAAGAGCATCGCAAAGCCACCGGCGATGCCTACTCGTACAATTGGTCATTGAAAATCGAGCCGGACTTCCAACATCCCTTTGCGCCAACACACGAAAACATGGCTAACCTCAACTTGCACATGAATCAGCGCCCAGAGTTACTCGCTTCAGCGTTACGTCAGGCATTCTCGGGCATTGTGGCAGGGAATGTTAAAGACGAGGGGATGCGCAATATCGAGCAACACGGCCCATTTAAAATTGATGGGGACAAGTATTTGATGGCAAAAATGGACAAACTGTTACAAAGCTTCGTCGACCAACAACGGATGAAGCTGCCAGGCACCGCCTATGTGCCGTGCTATGAGATTGTTTCCTAGCCTGAACGCGCACTGAGCCGGCGAGCTGTCGATAACCTGCATCTCGCACACTGCGTTATGCCACTAACACAGGTATAATGCGCGGCTCATGCTGCGCGTTATTACTGGTTTTTTATTATGTCTAACCTCCATGTTGTCATTATCGATGCAATGAACCTCATTCGCCGTGTCCACGCGGCTCAGCCTGAAGGCGATGCCATCGACACCACGGTGAATGCCTGCCTCAAAACCCTCAATAAAATCATCAATCATAGCCAGCCGAGCCATATTATTGCTGTCTTTGATCACCTGGGTAATGATCGTGGCTGGCGCGCAGAGATCTTGCCGGCATACAAACAACACCGTAAACCAATGCCTGCAGTACTCGAGCAAGGATTAGATGCGATTCAAGATGCATTTTGGCAGCACGGCGTCGACTCGTTGCTTTCTCAAGGCGATGAAGCTGACGACATGATTGCCACCCTGGCTTTAAAAGTGGCCGAGCGCCGGCAAGATGTCACAATCGTATCGACTGACAAAGGCTACTGTCAGCTATTGCAACCGACAGTCAGGATCCGCGATTACTTTCAGCAGCGCTGGTTAGATCTCGCCTTCGTCCAAGCACAATTCGGCGTTCGCCCAGAGCAGCTTTGCGATTTTTGGGGGCTCGCAGGGATCAGCAGTAGTGAGATCAGTGGCGTGCCAGGGATCGGTCCCAAAACGGCCGCCAGCTTGCTGAGCGACTATGCCACTATCGATGCAGTGTTCGCTGCTGAGGATCTGGCACCTAAGTGGCAAAAAAAACTCAACGGTCATTATGAGCTAGCTCAACGTTGCAAAAAGGTCGCGCAACTAAAAACGGATATCCCACTAGGCTTTAACCTACAAGATATCCGTTTTGAACCTGCCGCTGAGGGCCAACCCTCGTAACCGTATTCAGTGGTGATGAAGTTCAGTGGTGATGAATAAGTATAAAGCCGGTATGTAGTGCTAAGATAGGCCCACACTGCTGCACCTAGCGCTGACGTTTTACCCGCCGTAAGTGCACCGTGATTTCCTCGCGATCATGGTACAGATGCTTCGCGCGCATTTCATAGGCCACCTTGTAGTCATCAAGAAATGCACCTAAAGTGTCGAGGTTCTCCGTCACCTGCTCATAGCGGCGGCTCATGGGCAATTTCAAATTAAATATTGCCTCTTTTGCCCACCCTTCAATCAGCCACTCACCCATCAATTGGGCCACACGAGAAGGCTTTTCAATCATATCGCACACCAGCCAAGTGACATTTTTTCGCGTAGGCTCAAATTTAAATCCATCTTCGGCGTGATGAAACACTTGCCCTGTATCCATGAGCTGTTCATCCATCGCCCCATTATCCACCGCGTGGACAAACATCGAGCGCTTGACCAATTGATAGGTCCAACCTCCCGGACACGCACCTAAATCGACCGCCCACATGCCGGGCGCTAAACGCGTCTCCCATTCTTGCTTGGGAATAAAGTGATGAAATGCCTCTTCCAATTTTAAGGTGGAGCGACTCGGCGCATCAGCCGGAAACTTCATGCGTGGTAACCCCATATAATGCGGGGAGTTATTGGTTGTCAGTGAATAGCCGATCAAACAGGTGCCTGGGGCGGTAAAGCACACGTGGATCACCGGCTTTTTCGGGTTATCCTTTGCCAGCATCACGCCTTGCTTACGTAGCGCCTGACGCAATGGCACGGTGAACTTACGACAGAATTTCAACAGGGCTTTCGCTTCATCATTATCTGGGGTTTCCACCCGTAAGTCGCCGCCTTTGGGTAAACGCTCGCCCACTGCCAAAATCGGTGAAATACGATCGTCAGGGTCAAGCTCAGAAAGAGACGCGGTGATAGCGATCATTTGCCGGGCAAAAATCAGTGAGTCTAGCGGGAGATCACGAACAACACGCTCGGCATCGCCCTCTTGGTAACACTCAAACAGGACATACGCACTGTTATTGACCACGCGCGGGAACCCATATACCCCCATGTCGGTGGTTTTTTGTTGGATCTCTGCGGCACAGTCTTTCTCAAACCCCGCACGACAATAAAGCAGAACCTGATTCATAACACCCTCTGGCTCGAACATATCACCACGCTGTGTGGCGGTAAAAATAAGCTGCGCATTATATCTGCCATCCAGACCAGAAAGAAATGCCCGCGAGGCTTTTATTCATGTCAGCGGACTCAGCGCTGAGAAGAACGCCAGGCTCCTATGGCTAGCCCCACCCAGCCGACCAGAAAGCTCACACCTCCCATTGGGGTAATGGGTCCAAGCCAATACCAAGATGTCAGCGCCAGGAGGTATAAGCTACCACTAAACGCCACAACACCGATAAGCCAAGCCCAAGCCACAATGGCAAAACAGCGAGAAGAAACCTGGGAGGCGACACCGCAAATCCCCAATAAGGCGAGACTGTGCCACATTTGGTAGTCTACGCCCGTTTTAAAAATGGCTAACTGATAATCTGACAGCACCGCTTTTAATCCATGCGCGGCAAAAGCGCCTAGCCCCACGGCTAACCCTGCGCCGATCGCCGCTACACACACCCAATGATGTAATTTCATCCTTGCTGACCTTGTTGTTTAATAAACTGGTATAGGCTATCCACCGCCCACTGGCGATTATCTGACTCTGTATACCCTGAGGCTTTACGAGGCTTAAAACTATGATCGCCATCCGGGACAACAATCACTTGAACCGAGGGAGACAGCGGATAATGCATCACTTCGTCTTCACGGCCGAACGTATCGCGTGCACCTTGTATAATCAGCAGTGGACGCTCAACGGTCGCCAGATGCGCTCCTTTATACTTTTCCGGCTTCCCTGGGGGATGGAATGGAAAGCCCAAACAAATCCCCCCACTGACAGAGGCATGATCAGTCAAATGACTCGCCATACGCCCACCCATCGACTTACCGGCTAACCATAATCGGCTCCCAGCAGGGCGCAAACCATCCACGTGCTCAATCACAGACTCAAAATGGGCAAGCAATTTTGGAGCGCGATCGGGCGGGCGCTTTTTTCCCTCTTGCTCGCGCTTTTCCATATAGGGAAAGTTAAATCGCACCACTTTGCAGTGTTTCCCTATCCGCGCGGCCATATCAGCCATGAACTCGTGATCCTTTCCAGCGCCCGCACCATGGGCAAAAATCACCCAGTCTGTTGCCGTTTCCGGCCCGTCAACCTCTAAACCTGTCATAAATTCATTTTCTCTTGTTCTTTCGCTGCCGTCGCCAACATCCATTCTCGGAATGCGGTAATACGTCCGGTATCAG
The DNA here is from genome assembly GCF_009377945.1 of Salinivibrio sp. VYel1. Classification (NCBI taxonomy): domain Bacteria; kingdom Pseudomonadati; phylum Pseudomonadota; class Gammaproteobacteria; order Vibrionales; family Vibrionaceae; genus Salinivibrio; species Salinivibrio sp. VYel1. The sequence continues at coordinate 48,428 of NZ_RSAM01000018.1, forward strand.
CATCGCGTTGCTGGCTGACCAAGTAGAAGCCATTATCGCTCTTTAGTACTTGCTCGAAAGGCTGAACCAAGCGCCCAGATGCCAACTCTGGTTGAGAAAGCACATTGTTTCCTAGCGCGACACCTTGCCCATGTGCCGCCGCCTGCAACACCATGGATGAGTGACTAAAAATCGGCCCATGCTCAACATTCACCTCACTAAGTTGATGGGCTTTCGCAAATGCTTTCCATTCTTTACGCGAGCGGTCATGCAATAAAACATGATGAACCAAATCATCTGGAGTTTTTAGCGGCTGCCCAGACTCCAGTAGCAGTGGCGAACATACAGGCAGCAAGCATTCTTGATACAAAAGATCACAGCGTAATCCCGACCAGTGACCTCGGCCATAGTAAATGGCAACATCGACATCATCGGTCAGAGACCCTTCTTCCAAATCAACCGCTTTTATCCGAACATCAATATCAGGGTGCGCGGTATTAAAATCAGCTAATCGAGGTACTAGCCACTGAATCGCAAAACTGGGCGGCAAACTAATCGTCAGCGCCCCTTTGGCACTGCGCTCCAGCACTTTATCCGTCGCATAGGAAAGCTCAGAGAAAATATCTTTTATATCAAGAAAATACCCTTGTCCTTCTTCGGTCAATAGTAACGAACGATTACGCCGGCGAAACAGCTTCAAACCGAGAAACTCTTCTAATGCCTTGATTTGATGACTAACGGCCGCTTGAGTGACAAACAGCTCTTCTGCCGCTCGTGTAAAGCTCAAATGTCGTGCGGCTGCTTCAAACACACGCAGCGCGTTGAGTGGAGGAAGACGCCTCGCCATATGCTGACACCTCTATGCATTAATTTTTCTAATCATTGGCATTATAAATTGTCGATTGCTGATATACCAGCAAACTCCTATAGTGCTCCCCGCATCCACTTGTGACGTCTCTCTATTTAGACTGTTTCCGTGGTTGCGATGTTGTGTTTGCATTTGTCTAACACTGGTTAGACAGGTAGTCGTATCTACCACTTTTAACTTCCTGTATTTTGACATTGTCTGTCATTACATATTTGTTGGCACTGAGCCTCGCTCAGTGCTTTTTTTTGTCTGTAATAAGGTGAGAGCCAACAACAGGCTTGAGTTACATCCACGAGATAGCGATCATAGACGGGATTTTATTTCGGACGATGACTATGACCGACGGTTTTGATCCCCATTCCCTACGCGCCCAGTTTCCCGCTTTCAATACGCCAGGCTGGGTATATCTAGACAGTGCCGCTACCGCCCAGAAGCCGCAGCCAGTGATTGATGCGATCAGTCGCAGTTACATGATGCCGACGGCCAATGTACACCGCGGTCAGCATCAAGCGTCCCTCTCCGCAACCGAACAGTTTGAGCAAGCGCGGCGAGATGTAGCACATTTTATCGGTGCCAACCCACACAATATCGTCTGGACCCGCGGCGCGACAGAAGCCATTAATCTGATCGCCTATGGCCTAAGCCACTCGCTTACCCCACAAGACGAGATCCTGGTCAGCGAAATGGAGCACCATGCCAACCTGATCCCTTGGCAATTGATGGCGCAACGCACTGGCGCTCAACTGGTAAAAATCCCCTGCTGCCCTCGCACGGGCACAATAGACATGAAGGTGTATCAGCAACGCTTAACCGCACGGACACGCATTGTTGCGATCAGTCATGTTAGCAATGTCACCGGCACCCGCCATCCCATCGAGGAAATGACCCAAGTTGCGCACAAATTTGGTGCAACCGTGATCATTGATGGCGCACAGGGCATCGTCCATGAACCTGTCTGTATGCAAACACTGGACACTGACTACTATGTTTTTTCTGGCCATAAGCTTTATGGGCCCACAGGGATTGGTGTCTTGTATGGAAAACCAGAAGCGCTGAGCGCGCTCTCGCCTTTCCACGGGGGCGGGAAGATGATCACAGACGTGTCGTTTGACCATCATACTCTCGCCCCCATTCCCGCCCGTTTTGAAGCAGGCACGCCTAACACCGCCGGCGCAATTGGCCTTGCCGCTGCCATTCATTGGCTCCAACAACAAGACAGCCAAGCAGTGGAGGCACACATAGCAAGCTGTTACCAACAACTTATAGAAGCTTTACGCACGAGGCCGCGCATTCATTTGATCGCGCCACAGGCGACCAGCTCCATGGTCTCTTTTGTCGTTGGCGACGAGCATCATGCAGACGTGGCTGAATTATTGGCCCAACAAGGTATTGCCGTTCGCTCTGGCCATCATTGTGCCCATCCTTTTATTAAGGCGCTTGGTGTCGATGGCACCATCAGGGTCTCTTTAGCGGCCTATAATACACACCAGGACATCGCACAGTTTATTGCAGCATTAGATAAGACCCTGGATCTACTCGATATTTAATCATAAGGCAGGATAGACAATGGCGTTACCCCATCACCCTTTTGGCACCGAGCTTAACCAAACGACGGTCACCGAGATGCTCGCGCAACACACCAGCTGGGAAGATAAATACCGACAATTAATTTTGTGGGGAAAACGGCTGCCAACCTTTACCGATGCGCAAAAACAAACAGCAAACCAAGTGCACGGCTGTGAGAGTGCGGTTTGGTTTCTCCATCAGGCCGAGGGGGACACCCATTACTTTGCCGCCGACTCCAATGCCAGAATTGTTAAAGGCTTATTAGCGATCGTGCTTGCCTGTGTTCACGGCCAACACGGTAATACCATTCACACCCTCGACATAGACCGCGTTTTCCAGCAAGCGGGACTGGCGCACCATTTAAGTGAGTCACGCACCAATGGCTTGCACGCCATCATTGAATACATTCATCAGATCACTCGTTAGCCCTTTGCACACGTGGTGGCCTGTCGCCACCGCGATCGCTCGCCACTCACCTCACAAGTAGTGTTTGTTTTTTGACCATAATGACTATTTAACAAGGCACTTCCAACCAAAAAGCCGCAAGTTACACCGCTAATGCAATCCATTTCATGGACTTAGCCGAGCACTGAGCAACTCGATGACAAACCCACAAAAAAACACAAAATAAACATACTGCTAACAATTAATTGCAGTGTTTCCCTATTAGTTTGACCAAGATCTCGAATGCAGAACATCAGGTTTTTATACTTTGCGTATTTGTCTAGATTCGTTAGCTTAGAAGCATGCAGTCATAAAAGGGTCACACCCATCCGTTAGGCTGCCTAACAATATCGGCAGAATGATAAGTTGATTTTTGGCACAACTATTGCTGCTGTGAGAAAAAGATGACTGTAATTCTGGTTTGAAGTGGTTCCAGATGCGGCTTCAGGCATCTCGTTTAGTTTGCTTGTTGTAGTGAATGGAGTCATAAATGAAAAAACTGGCATTAGTAACCGGCGCGAAAGGTGGGATCGGATCGGCAATTACCGAGAAATTGGTAGAAGACGGATATCGCGTCATCGCGACCCACTTTACAGGGGGAGCAGAGTGCGCCCAAGAGTGGTTTGACGAAAAGAAATTTAACCACGACCAAGTTCGTCTATTTGAGCTTGATGTCACCGACACCGAACAATGCGCCTCACGGATTGCTAAGCTTTTAGAAGAAGAAGGCACGGTGGATGTACTGGTAAACAATGCGGGGATTACCCGCGACAGTGTGTTCAAGAAAATGAATGCCTCACAATGGCATGATGTCATCAATACCAACCTCAACAGCCTCTTTAACGTCACTCAGCCCTTATTCGCCGCCATGTGCGAAAAAGGGGGAGGACGCATCATCAACATCTCATCCGTCAATGGCCAAAAAGGCCAATTTGGCCAAGCCAACTATGCCGCCGCCAAGGCCGGCATGATGGGCTTCAGTAAGTCACTCGCGGCAGAAGGGGCGCGGGCCGGTGTCACTGTCAACGTCGTGGCGCCAGGCTATACCGCGACACCAATGGTTACCGCCATGCGCGACGATGTGTTGGAGTCAATCACCAACCAGATCCCGATGAAGCGCTTGGCCAAGCCAGAAGAAATTGCAGCCTCAGTGGCTTACCTTGCCAGCGACGCAGGCGCTTACATTACGGGTGAGACGCTGTCGGTAAACGGCGGCCTCTACATGCAATAAATCAAGGAAAGATTGATGGAACGGATTTTTATTGTGGCGGCAAAACGCACCGCCATCGGTGCCTTCTCAGGCACGCTCAAAGACGTCCCAACGGGGCAACTGGCCGCTTACGCCATTAAAGGCGCGCTAAGTGAAACATCACTTGCCCCAACCGCGATTGATGAAGTCATCGTGGGTAACGTGGTCAGCGCAGGACAAGGGATGGGGATCGGTCGTCAAGCTGCGATTTACGCGGATATCCCGACCCATGTTCCCGCCTATTCAATCAATATGGTCTGTGGCAGCGGCATGAAAAGTATCATGGATGCTGTCACCCACATCCGAGCCGGCGATGCGCAGGTTGTCGTCGCGGCTGGGGTTGAGAACATGTCACAAATCCCATTTGCGGCAGCGGGCAACCTCCGCACTGGGCAAAAAATGGGCAACTTCGCCATGAAAGACTTGCTCATTAATGACGGGCTTACCGATGTGTACAACCAATATCACATGGGAGTCACCGCCGAAAACGTTGCCAAAGAAGTCGGGATTACCCGTGAGCAACAAGATAGCTTTGCGCTTAGCAGCCAACAAAAAGCCGTTTCAGCCATTGAAGCGGGTCGGTTTAAAGATGAAATCATCCCGATTGAGATTAAGCAGCGCAAGCAAACCATTACTTTTGATACCGATGAGTACCCAAAAGCAGACGCCACGCTAGAGGGCCTCAGCAAGCTGCGCCCAGCATTTGATAAAGAAGGCTCAGTAACGGCCGGTAACGCCTCGGGTATCAATGATGGCGCGAGTGCGGTGATCCTCGCGTCTGAGTCCGCAGTCAAAGAACACGGGCTGACACCACTCGCAGAAGTTGCCGCCTACGCTCAGCACGGTGTCGATCCGAGCATCATGGGCTTAGGCCCAGTGGGGGCTGTCAATACGGCATTGGAGAAAGCCAACCTGACTCTCGACACCATTGATTTATTTGAGCTTAATGAAGCATTTGCAGCACAAGCACTGGGGGTCATACACCAATTGGCGGAGCACCACAAAACAACACCTGATGCGATATTGGCGCGTGCCAATGTCAACGGCGGTGCCATTGCACTCGGTCATCCGCTCGGGGCATCAGGTAACCGCATTGTGGTGACCTTGCTACACGAGCTCGCGCGAAGAGGCGAAACCCACGGGGTGGCTTCTTTGTGTATTGGCGGCGGCATGGGTACAGCTTTAATTGTTAAGCGTACACAAGCATAAACGGACACTTGCGACCTTGGGTTAGAAACCCATACACAACACTATCAGGAGATACACCATGTACACAGATATGTTTAAAGCGTTTTCTGAGCAATCTGAAAAAGCCCTGGCTCCCTATGTTAATTTCAACAAGTTGGTAGCCAAAAATGTTGAGACGCTGACTGAGCTACAAATGAATGCTATGCGCACCTATAGCGAGCTCGGTCTAGAGCAAATGAAAGCAGCCAGCGAAGTGAAAGATGTCTCAAGTATGACGTCATTCAGCAGCCAACAGCTGGCCGCTTTGACCAAGCTGTCTCAGCAAATGATGGATGACAGCGCCAAGCTGCAAAACATCGCCAAAGAGTTTAAAGAAGATATCGACAAACTCACGGCTGAGAATATGAAAGCCGGCACCCCAGCATAAAGGCAGGGTTTTTGCACTAGTGCCTGCTGTCATTGACGGCAGGCCTTTGTAGTGCTTATCCGATCAAGAGGGCAAGACTATGTTTCATCACTTCTTTTCGGACTACCTTGCCAGGCTGCAAGAACAAAACCAGCAATGGTGGCAGGATCTTGAGCAGGGCAAGGCAGCCGTAAATACACCGTTCAATCAAGCCATGCAGGAAGTCAGCCTGCAAGACACTGCTCAGTTGCTGGAAGGCGCGGCTCAACAACCCGCTGCACTTCTACAAGTGCAAATGCAGTGGTGGGAACAACAGATGCAAATCTGGCAGAACGCCATGCTCGCGCGTGATAACACGGGAGAGGTAGTGAGCGAAGGCAGCGACGATAAACGTTTTAAGGATAAGGCTTGGCAGGAAGATGTCCTTTACAACTTTATCAAACAGTCCTATCTGCTGTTTGGGCGTACCTATATGGAAACCATCGATGCCATTGAAGGCCTTGATGATAAAACCCGTGAACGTCTCTCATTTTTCTCACGCCAAGCGATTAACGCCATGGCCCCGAGTAATTATATTGCGACTAACCCTGAACTGCTCAAAATGACATTGGAGTCTCAGGGCGAAAATCTACTGCGCGGCATGGAACAGCTTAAGCAGGATATGGAGTCTAGCGCGGATATTCTTAAAGTGCGCATGACCAATAATAACGCGTTTCGCGTGGGTGATGATGTCGCCAACACACCTGGCGACGTGGTGTATAAAAATGAGTTATTCGAACTCATTCAGTATCGTCCGATGACGGAAAAAGTGCATACCACCCCCATCTTGGTCGTGCCTCCGTTCATCAACAAATACTATATTCTTGACTTACGAGAGAAAAACTCACTGGTTCGTTGGTTGGTTGAACAAGGGCATACGGTATTCTTGATGTCCTGGCGTAACCCCTCTGCCGAACAAGCCGAAATTGGTTTCGAAGACTACGTGACCCAAGGCACCGTCAAGGCGGTCAGTGCCATCGAAGACATTACCGGCCAATCGCAGATTAACGGTGTGGGTTACTGTATCGGTGGTACCGTTCTGGCTTGTACTATCGCCTACTATGCCGCGAAGCGCATGAAAGCACGGATTAAATCGGCGAGTTTCTTCACCACCTTACTCGACTTCTCGCAGCCGGGGGAAATTGGTGCCTATATCAATGACAGCTTGATTCGAGCCATTGAAGCGCAAAACACGGCGCGTGGTTATATGGATGGCCGTTCACTCAGCGTCACCTTCAGCTTGCTTCGCGAAAACAGCTTGTACTGGAACTATTACATTGAGAACTATCTCAAGGGAAATAGTCCTGTCGATTTTGACTTGCTGTATTGGAACAGTGACAGCACCAACGTGGCGGCGAAAACCCACAACTTTATCCTGCGCGATTTGTATCTTGAAAACAAATTGGTGCAAGACAAAGGGGTCAAAGTCGGTGGCGTCTGGATTGATCTCAATAAGATCAAAGTGCCCAGCTATTTCATTTCAACCAAAGAAGATCACATCGCACTTTGGCAAGGCACCTATCGTGGTGCACTGAATGTTGGCGGGAATAAAACCTTTGTACTGGGCGAGTCAGGGCATATTGCCGGTATCGTGAACCACCCCGTGAAGAAAAAATACGGTTTTTGGACCAACGATAGCTTGCCTGATAGTGCCGATGAGTGGCTCGATAATGCGTCACATCACACTGGCTCTTGGTGGACCCACTGGGAAAAATGGTTACGTAGCTACAGTCCAGAAGAACAAGTGGAGCCATACTCAATAGGCTCTGAGACCTATCCTGTGCTTGATACGGCGCCCGGCGAATATGTTCGCCACGTTCTGCCTATTGAAGCGGAGGCTCAGCAAGCTCAGGCAACACCAACCCCTGAAGAAGAACAGGCCTGATCAGACGTCACAGCCTGCGTCTCAATATTGAGAATAGTGGTGCACACTCGGTGGTAAACGCTGAGGTGCACCTTTTTTTATATGATTGAACTACACTCAAAGCCATGGAAACAAAACGGTGTAGCGTCAATATGAGATGGGCATGGTACTGTCTATTAACCACTCTTCTTTTCATTTCGATGAGCGTACAGGCTCAAACACTGCGTCTGACATCGGGTGAATATGCGCCCTTTATTACTCAGACTGTGCCTGATGGAGGCCCGATCACTGAAATCGTGATGCAGGCGGCGCAAGAGGCAGACATCGCGGTATCACTAGGTTATTTCCCATGGCATCAGTCGATGAATCTCGCTCAAACCGGCGAATGGGACGGCACCATAGGCTGGGCCTACACACAAGAACGTGCGAATAACTTCATCTACTCGGACCCAATTTATACCGAAAGCGTTGGCTTTTTCTACCTTACCGAACGCGAGTTTGATTGGCAGTCCCCACAAGATCTAGATGGCTTTGCCATCGGGGTGACCAAAGGCTTTATTGACGTTAAGACACTGACTGAACTGCAAAAGTCAGGCGTTGACGTTAAAATCCAAGAATTCCTTGATGAAAAATCAAAAATCGATGCGCTACTCGCTCAGCAAATCGACTTGGCGTTAGGCAATATAGACGTACTCAAAAGGGTGATCGCACAAGAGGTGGCCCCTAGCCAAAAACCAAACGTTGCCCATCATCCGCGACCAATAAGAATTACCCCGCTGTACGTTTTATTTAGCCGACAAACAAAGCATAGCTATGATCAGGCAGAGCGCTTTAACAAAGCATTACGGCGACTCAAAGCGGATGGGCGGTATCAAATGATCTGGAGTCATTTTCGCCACGCCCACTACAATCATTAGGCCTTGGCCGTAACGACGTTTTATATCTTGGAGGTGTTATGCGGCGAATACTGCTCGTGACCCTGCTCCTTTATTTACCTTCCATCGCCGCCGCACAGGTTCAGCTAAAATTGTTGGCAGGCGATTACCCCCCTTTCCTCTCAGATCGCTTAGCGCATCAAGGGGTGATTGCCTATATCGTTAAAGAGGCAGGGAAGCGACAAGGGCTAGAGATAGAGATCGCGTTTACACTTTGGCAGCAAGCAAAAATGAAGGCGCAAGAAGGCGCGGTTCATGGGACCGTTGGCTGGGGCTACACCCCAAAACGTGAAAATGACTTTGTTTACTCTGCTCCCATTTATACCGAAACCGTGGTGTTTTTTCATCTCAAAAACCGACACTTTGATTGGCAGTCGTTAGCCAGCCTAAACGGCTTACGCGTCGGGATCAGCGAGAGCTATATAGAAGATGCCATGCTGGCAAACTTTAATCAGCAAGGTGGCGACGTGGTGATACGCCGCTATCCTAACGAAGTCGAGAAGCTGCGCAGCTTACTCACTGGCGAAACCGATGTAATTATTGGTAACCAATATGTAGTGATGGATATCCTACGCACTGTGATGCCTGATGACACGCGTCAGCACATCACTTTTCACCCTACCCCTCTGCGTGTCACCCCCCTCCATGTTCTACTGAGTCGCCAGCATCCTGAGAGCACACGCTGGGTAGAACGCTTAAACCGTGGTATTCATCAACTCAAAAGCAGTGGCGATTACCAAAGAGCATGGAGTGCGTTTCGTATGGGCGAATTTGGCTTACGCGCCCTTCCCCCAGAGTAAAGCAGACTCAGCCAGCCTGCTCGCGACGCTGATCAGCAGCGATTAGCTTTTGTAAAATGCGCGAGACAGCGACAAAACCAAAACTCGCGGTCACCATGGTTGCCGCCCCAAAACCACTGGCACAGTCCATGCGTTTGGGTCCCTCGGCTGACACTTTGCTTTCACACACACTGCCATCAGGCTGAGGGTATTTGAGCTGCTCGGTAGAATACACGCAATCAATGCCAAACTTACGTCCCTGGGTTTTCGTGAAGCCATGAAAACGACGAAGGTTGTTACGCAGCCTCGCCGCGAGCGGGTCTTGAATCGTTTTAGTCAAATCCGCCACTTGGATCTGAGTGGGGTCGATCTGTCCACCCGCACCACCCACGGTAATGACTTTGATTTTATGCCGCTTGCAGTGAGCCAATAGAGCCGTTTTGGGCTTGATGCTATCGATAGCATCAAGCACATAATCAAAGCGCTTGTCGATGTACTCAGCAATATTATCCGGCGAGATAAAGTCATCAATCACAGTCACTTGGCATTCTGGATTGATCGCCGCGACACGCTCGGCCATCACCTCGCTTTTGCTTTGGCCGATAGTCTCTTTCAAAGCATGGATTTGTCGATTGGTGTTGGTGACACACACATCATCCATATCAATTAATGTCATTGCCCCCACACCGGTTCGCGCTAACGATTCTGCCGCCCACGAGCCAACACCACCAATGCCAATCACACAGATGTGGCTTTGACTAAATACTTCGAGCGCACGCTGGCCGTAGAGCCTTGCGGTGCCTCCAAAACGTTGCCAATAGGCATCTGATAACTGGCGTGTCATACCCGTCTCTTTGTTCATCAAACCGAGGGGCGTTATACCGACTTGCTCGATAATTGTCTAGCGGGATCCCGCGCAAAGCGGTCACAAAGCCAATGCACAACTTGGCTAACGCCTGCGGCGCGCTGCTTGTAGCTTGCACTGTAGAGGTAATAACCATAGCCGCTATCAATACCTAGCCCCAAAGGGTTCACGACTTTTCCTTGTCGTAGACTGGTTGTCGCCATAAAGGTAGGAATTAATGCCATCCCCATACCTTGCTGCACCCCCTCCAATGCCATAAAAAAGTGCTCAAACCCCGCGCCATACTGCGGGTTGCTATCCGTTAAGCCAAATTGCAGCCAAAAATGTTCCCACAGTGTCGGTCTGGTCAGGTGAGAAAGCACCGGCACCGTAGCAAGTAGCGCCGCACGCTCAATAGGCTGAGGGACAATAGCGGCAGCGGCTAATAAAGATAGGTGTTCATTAGCCAGACAGGTTGACTGGGAGCCTGCTTGTTGATGTGGCTGGCAACGGATGAGGATATCAACCTCTTTTTCTTTCCCCTGCGGGATAGAATCACTCGCGCTGACCGTCACCGATACCGACGGATAACGAGCTTTAAAGTTTTGTAGTTGCGGGATTAACCACAGACTGGCAAAAGATGGCGGCACCAGCAAGCTGACCGACTCTTGCTGGACACTCTGTTGACGTGCGTAAGCCGTCGCGTTGGCAATTTCATGGATCCCTGAGGAGACTGATTGAAGATAAGTCTCTCCAATGGCATTGAGCACCACCCCATACGCGGTCCGCGCAAACAAGGGTTGTCCAATCCACTGCTCTAGCTGTTGGATTTGTTTACTGATAGTACTTTGACTGACATGCAATACCTTAGCCGCTTCCGAAAAGCTGCCTTGCTGGGCGACCACTACAAACGCTTGTAACGCTCGCATCGATGGCAAACGCGCTTCCATTCCCATTCCTTTTTTTCATACCTGGTGAAAATATATCCTTTGTCGCGCAAAATACAATCGGTTCATACTCATGTGCAAACGTCACTATAAGGCAATCGTATGAGCCACGTATTTCATCGCCACTGTCATCACGATCTTCCTACTATCGCGAGCGGTCACGGCATGTATCTGACTGACACGCAGGGAAAGCGCTACCTAGATGCATGTGGCGGTGCCGCGGTATCTTGCCTTGGTCATCATCATCCTGCGGTATTGGATGCGATTCGCGCCCAACTCGAGGCTATTCCCTATGCGCATACTGGCTTTTTTACCTCCGAGACCAGTGAAGCACTGGCCGACATACTCACTGACTTAGCACCGGCGACGATCAATCATGCCTACTTGGTCAGTGGCGGATCAGAGGCGATGGAAGCGGCATTAAAACTGGCACGTCAATATTGGGTGGAAGTTGGCCAGCCGCAGCGCCAACACTTTATTGCCCGACGCCAAAGCTACCACGGCAACACACTTGGCGCGCTGTCCGTGGGAGGTAACGCATGGCGTCGTGCGCCCTTTGCACCTTTATTAATGGATACCAGTCTGATTGCTCCCTGTTACGCCTATCGCGATCAGCGTCCCGATGAGACCGCTTACGAATATGGTCAGCGAGTGGCCAACGAGCTTGAAGCCATGCTGTTAGAAAAAGGTCCGGAGAATGTCATCGGGTTTGTGGCTGAGCCTGTCGTTGGCGCGACAGCTGGCGCATTGACGGCCGAAGCAGGCTACTTTACGCGTATTCGTGAGATCTGCGACCAATACAATATTTTGCTGATCCTTGATGAAGTAATGTGCGGTACGGGACGCACTGGGCGCTTTTTCGCCTTTGAGCATGAACATATCGTTCCAGATATAGTGGCTATCGCCAAAGGGCTAGCCGCCGGTTATCAGCCTATTGGCGCGACGCTTGTGGCTGACCCTATCTACAACGCGATCGCTAACGGCTCGGGCTTTTTCCAACATGGCCACACCTTTATGGCACACCCTACTGCCTGTGCTGCAGGGCTCGCCACATTAAAAGCAATCCAGCAAGATAGTCTAATAGACGCCGCCGGCCAGCAGGGAGAGGCGTTAAAAGCCACCCTCACTCATCATTTTCATTCTCATCCTTTTGTCGGCGACATTCGTGGCCGAGGACTCTTTCTCGCGCTTGAGTTGGTGGCAGATAAAGCGTCAAAGCAGCCTTTTTCGTCTACATTGCCGCTAGCGAAACAAATCAAACAAACCGCGCTGGAAAACGGCCTGATGTGCTATCCCATGGGCGGCACCATTGATGGCAAACAAGGGCACCATATTTTATTGGCGCCTCCCTACATCATTAAACAGCCACACATTGATGAGATAGCCGAAAAACTAAGGATAACCTTAGACACCTGTTTGCCACACTAAGCAGTCTGTCTTGCTCTCAACCCAGGCTTAAGGAGAAAAGATGACCGATACACGCACCATCATGGTTGCCCCCAATGGCGCGCGGCTGCAGCCTTCCCAGCATCATGCCGTCCCCATTGATAAGCCATCACTGATTAACTGCCTGCAAGCATGCGCTGACGCCGGTGCCGCCATGGCGCACATTCATGCACGAGATGAGTCTGGTGCGCATAGTTTGGATCCCATTCTCAATCATCGGCTTTATCAGCAAGTCCAAGATGCGGTCGGTGATCGCATGGTCATCCAACTCACGACCGAAGCCGTGGGTCGCTATCGCCCCTCAGAGCAAATCGAGTTAGTGAAAGCAGTAAAACCTGAGGCCGTCTCCATTGCGCTAAGAGAGCTGGTACCTGGTCCCTCCGAAACGGCCGAGGCCAGAACATTTTTTGCGTGGCTACATCACCATGCTGTTTACACGCAGTTTATTCTCTATCACCCCCAAGATGTGGCGCGCTATCGTCAGCTACGTCACTCCGGCATTATCCCGCCAAAGGGGCACCATTTATTGTTCGTCGCAGGCCGGGATCAAAGCCCCCCATTTGGCCACCCAGAAGACATCATCGCCATGTGGCAAGCGCTCCCCGACCATGACAACCTGCGATGGTCAGCCTGTGCATTTGGCCACCATGAGATCCGCTGTCTAACGACCGCCGCGCTCCTGGGAGGAGACATACGAATCGGCTTTGAAAACAACACCCAACGCGTTGATCAACGCCAGGCCATAGATAACGCAGCTCAGATCACAGATTTACGCAACACACTGGAAAAGCTGGGATATTGTACTAAACCTGTACAAGCACTAAGGCAAACCATGACCCAATCGTTTTAACCCAATACAATTGCTTGCAAATATTGTTAAAAGATTGAAAAAATAGCGCGGTGACACTTTTTTGTCATATTGTCATTGAGTGTTATACAACTTCGAGGGTGCGCCCGGATAGCAACCTCTAACTTAAAAAGGAATCTTAAGCATGAAAGCGATGAAACCTACCCTGATTGCGCTCGGCTTTTCTGCCGCACTAGGAACCGCGGCAAGCGCGCAAGCGAACCAGTTTGTGACCATTGGTACTGGCGGTGTGACTGGTGTTTATTACCCAACAGGTGGCGCAATTTGCCGTCTCGTCAATAAAAGCAAAGATGACCACGGCATCCGCTGCTCGGTAGAGAGTACAGGCGGTTCAATCTACAACATCAACACCATTCGTGCTGGCGAGCTCGATATGGGTATCGCCCAATCTGACTGGCAGTACCATGCTTACAAAGGCACCAGCAAATTTAAAGATCAGGGCGAATTCAAACAGCTTCGCGCCGTTTTCTCTATTCATCCAGAACCGTTTACCGTGGTAGCACGTGCCGATGCGGGCGTAAAAACCTTTGATGATCTGGAAGGCAAGCGCGTTAACATTGGTAACCCTGGCTCGGGCCAACGTGGCACTATCGAAGTATTGATGGATCAAATGGGCTGGGATATGGACAAGTTCGGCCAAATTTCTGAGCTAAAAGCGGCCGAGCAATCCAAAGCGCTGTGTGATAACAAAATTGATGCCATGGTGTACACCGTGGGTCACCCAAGTGGTGCTATCCAAGAAGCGACTACCGCATGTGACAGCGTATTGGTTGAAGTCGCGAACGATGCAGCTAAACAGCTGATTGAAGATCGTGACTATTACCGCCAAGCCACTATCCCTGGCGGTATGTACCGCGGTAACGACAACGACGTCACCACCTTTGGTGTGGGTGCGACGTTCGTTTCTTCCACACAAGTTCCAGAAGACGTTATCTACAACGTGGTTAAAGCGGTATTTGAAAACTTTGATGACTTCCGCCGTCTCCACCCAGCGTTCGCTAACCTGAAGAAAGAAGAAATGGTACAAGACGGCCTGTCTGCACCACTTCACCCAGGTGCAGCGCGTTACTACCGTGAAGCCGGGTTGATTGAGTAATCAAACCCCGCTTACCAAAAAGCGAGCGTTAGACGCTCGCTTCAGACTGCTGACAAAGGTCTAGCTTTCGAGCTAGACCTTTGATCTAATAGGAGTGTCGCAATAGGGATGCTCCGGTATGCTTCAAGAACCTTCTCCACACCAATATGAACTTGAAATGGTGACGAT